>JBBRCV010000025.1:0-34919 GCA_038204505.1 Elainellales cyanobacterium | reverse complement strand
TAGGGATCAACCGCTTCCAGATTGTCCCAAAAGCTCTGCATATCTACGACCAAATCTTTAATAACAGGCATATTGCCCATGGGGGCGATCGTAAAGGTCAGAATCGTATCAGTAATTGCGCTAGGGTTGGCTGCGGCAATGCTCTGAAGCCGCGCCGCTTCGCTGCCCACATTTTCTTTGCAAGCGAGAGCCGATCGCCCATTAATTCGCATTGAACAACTACCGCAGATGGTGTTGCGGCAATTTTTGCGGTACGCCAAGCTGCCATCTTGTTCCCACTTAATGCGATTGAGGCAATCAAGAATAGTATTGCCGGGATCAACCTCTAAGTCGTAGTTTTGAACGTGGGGAAGAGTGTCGGCGTTTTGGCGAATGACCTGAAACCGGACTTGCATGAGGTTTGCGCGGATGAGGGCAGAGATATTCTTTAGTGTAGGTTCAAAATATGGGGAAGTGAAGCGATCGCCTCATGATTTAATCAGGCGGTTCTAATCGTCTGTTGTGCTAAGAGATGCCTCACCTCTTGATCAGAAGTTTGGGAAAAATCGACGTACCACATCCCAATGGAGTTGATTGGCTCAGGTGTGCTGAGGCAAATAATTTTGTCGACGATCGCCCTCAATGATTCACAGGTAGAAGTCGGTGCGACCGGAACCGCTACTACGATTTCTTTGGGATGCTTTTGGCGAAGCGTGGCGATCGCTGCCCGCAAAGTCGAACCTGTCGCAATGCCATCATCCACTAAAATCACCGTCCTTCCTTCCACATCAGGCTCAGGGCGATTTTCTCGATAGGCGCGATCGCGACGCTCCAGCTCCAGCTCCTCGTTCTCTATGACGTGTTGCAACGCTAGACGGGAAACCCCCAGCGACTTCAAAATTTCGTGATTCAGTACCATGACATTACCAGGGGCGATCGCTCCCATTGCCAGCTCCGGCTGCCCTGGCACCCCTAACTTTCGCACCAAACAAATATCAAGCGGTAAATTCAAAGCGTGAGCAACTTCATACGCCACTGGAACTCCGCCCCTCGGTAGCCCTAACACCCAAACATCCGAGCGGTCAGCATACTCACCCAACTGAGCAGCCAGAAGCTTTCCCGCTTCAGTGCGATCGTGAAATCGTTGTTTCATCGAACTCGCCTCCCATTCTTGAGTGAAATCTACCAGTGCGTTTAGGAACCTACTTCTATCCTACCAAGATCCCAAAACCATCCCCGCTAACAAAATAAATCCAACCCAAACATTCTGCCGAAACACTTGTCCATAAACCGTCCCCGCAGGCTTTGCCGGACGAATCAGTTGATAGTGGTATGCCCATCCCAAAATCGCTAGCCCCAACGCAGCCCAAAACCAGAGGTTTAAATTCAACAAAGCGCCTAAACCCGCTAACAAACCCGCACTCCCCGCAAAAAACAACCCTACAGCCTGCGCTGCATACCGTCCAAAGAACCGCGCACTCGACTTTACCCCTACCCGCTCATCATCTTCCCGATCCGCCATGGCATAAACCGTATCAAACCCCAACGTCCACAGCACTGTCGCTCCCCACAGTAGCCAGGTTGCAGGTTCCAAGCTCCTCGTTACCGCACTCCAGCAGATCAATACGGCAAACCCCCAGCAAATCGACAGCACTAATTGCGGCACTGGAAAAACTCGTTTCGCCGCCGGATAAAAAATGATGAACGGCACTGCTGCCACACACAGCCAAAAGCTGAAAGGATTCAAATATTGGGCTAATCCCAAAGCACAGGCAAACGAAACCAACATTACCCCAAACCCGGTCTTCACTGAAAGCGCTCGTGAAGCAAGAGGGCGATCGCGGGTTCGCTTAACTTTGGGATCAATATTGCGATCCCACAAATCATTTACCACACACCCCGCCGCACTGGTTGCCAGCGTGCCCAAAATAATGACCCCGACTAGCAACGGCTCCGGCTTCCCGTGGGATGCCAACACCACCGCCCACAGCGCCGGGATCATTAAAATTAGTCGTCCCGCAGGCTTGTCCCAACGCAAAAGACGAGCGATCGATCGCCAAGTGGGTTCCGGTTCCGGTTGCCTGGTCAGCATAGATTCAAGTCCGTCAAAATCTGCTTAGCTAAAGATCTTCTATACAATTAGTGTACTGGAGTAAATGTCTAGCGTACTGGAGTAAACATCGATACTATTCCCGCTCCACTAAACCGATAGACTACCTAAAATATTGAGTCAAGCTGAGAAAAGTTGAACACAAAGTGAGATACTAGACTGGATCTAGGGCAGCATCCAAATTCATGCGAACTTTTTAGTCAAGAGTCAACCTTGCTCCTGTCCGCCTTTAATTGACCCATTGATATCAAAAGATGAACAGGAACCCTTTTTCTCTGAATCAGCGATTGGAACAGATCACTCACTTCCTGTCACGAAGCGATATGATACTGCAACCAGCCCTCACGTTCCTTGATTTAAGGATGCCCCAGCCTACTAAACACGCCGTCATGATTATTGGCGGTGCAGAAGACAAAATTCAAGGTAAGGAAATCCTCCAGACCTTCTTTCAGCGGTCGGGAGGAGAAGATTCTCGCATCGCCATTGTGCCTTGTGCCTCCCGTGAACCCGCCATTATTGGCAACCGCTACGAAACCATTTTTAGTGAGATGGGTGCAAAAGCGATCGAAGTGATCGACATCCAAGATCGTGCCCAAAGCGAAGACCCGACCTGGCTTGAGTATGTGGAAAACTGCACAGGCGTTTTCCTGACAGGCGGGGATCAGTTGCGGCTCTGTGGGTTATTGGCAGATACGCCGATCATGGACATTGTCCGAAAGCGGGCACAGCTTGGCACAGTCACCCTGGCTGGAACCAGCGCGGGTGCAGCCGTTATGGGCTTACAGATGATTGCGGGCGGCGGTAGTGGCGAGTCGCCCAATCGCGCCTTAGTCGATATGACCCTGGGCTTGGGCATTGTGCCCGAAGTGATTGTTGATCAGCATTTCCATAACCGCAACCGCATGGCACGATTAATGAGCGCGATCGCCTCCCATCCTGATAAGCTGGGAATTGGGATTGATGAAGATACCTGTGCCTTGTTTGAAAGTGGCGGTATCTTTCAAGTGATTGGTAAGGGCACAGTCACTGTGGTTGATCCCGCAGAAGCTTCGTTCGCCAACTTCCCTGCCGTCGGTTCAACAGACCCTATCAGTATCCATAACTTGCGCGTTCATATTTTGAGTCATGGCGATCGCTATGACTTCCACCATAGAAGGGTAATGGCGATCGACTAAAGCCCAAGTGGCGATCGGTCTAGGGTAGAAAGGGAAGCGTTGAAGGAATATTGAGCAACGGCTTTAAATTAGTCTGAAACTGGCTGATTATTTCGGTTAAGTCGTTAGATTAAGTTCTAAAGTGTTAATCGTGACCCGGTTTATTAAACAGCACTTAATTTATTTCACAAACCTTTAAGAGTCTTAATCCTCAAAACTGTTCACTCTGAACGGTTAATAGGCTTCTTAAAGGTTCAGACTAGACGCTTACCTGCTATTGCGCCTGTTGCAATTATTGCTCTGCATCGAAACAACTCAGTGATTTAGTTATGAAAATTCTCAAAACCCAAACGCTGCGTGGTCCAAACTATTGGAGCATTCGACACCAAAAATTGATCGTTCTGCGTCTAGATCTAGAAGATCTAGCAGAGACATTTTCTCACCAGATTCCAGGATTCTACGAAGGACTCGTCGAACTGTTGCCCGGTTTAGTGGATCACCGCTCAGTACAAGACTGCGAGCCTGAAGGTAGCTTTTTAGAGCGCGTTAAGGAAGGCACCCGCTTAGGTCACGTTGTTGAGCACGTCGCCCTAGAGCTGCAAACTCTGGCAGGCATGGCGGTCGGCTTTGGGCGCACCCGCGAAACTGTCGATGCTGGGGTTTATCAAGTGGTGTTTGAATACCTGGATGAACAGGCAGGGCGATATGCTATGCGGGCAGCCATTCGGTTGTGTGAGAGCCTTGTGACCACAGGACAATATTCGCCTGCCGAACTGACACACGATTTGAAGGATCTGCAAAATTTTTGGGCGCAGGCATCTTTGGGTCCTAGCACCGAAAACATTGTTAAGGAAGCCGAGATTAGAGGGATTCCTTGGACGGCGTTGAGCAGCCGAGCCATGATTCAATTTGGGCACGGTGTTTACCAAAAGCGAATTCAGGCAACACTGACCAGTGGCACAGGCGTTTTGGGCGTAGAGCTAGCTTCTGATAAAGAAGGAACGAAGGGAATTTTGAGTGATATTGGCGTGCCTGTGCCGCGCGGAACCGTAATTTATTATTTGGATGAACTGGAGCAGGCGATCGCCAATGTCGGCGGCTTCCCCATTGTCATCAAACCCCTCGATGGCAATCATGGGCGCGGCATCACCATTAACATCAACGATGCCAAACTGGCTGAAGAGGCATACGACGCTGCCAAATCCGTTTCCAAAGGCGTTATCGTTGAGCGCTTCTACGTCGGGCAAGATCATCGGGTTTTAGTCATTGATGGCAAAGTCGTTGCCGTTGCCGAACGAGTTCCGGCTCACGTTATCGGTGATGGTCAATCGACCATTGCTGAACTGATTGAAGTCACAAACAGCGATCCCCGGCGCGGCGAAGGTCATGCCAATATCCTCACTCGCATTGAGCTAGACCGCACCTCTTGGGACTTGCTAGAGCGTCAAGGCTATACGCTCGACTCGGTGCTTCAGCCTCAAGAAGTTTGCTATCTACGAGCCACAGCCAACTTGAGTACAGGCGGCGTTGCGATCGATCGCACTGACGAAATTCACCCCGAAAATGTTTGGATAGCCCAGCGCGTTGCCAAGGTAATCGGGCTAGATATTGCGGGTATTGATGTTGTCACCTCTGATATTTCTCGCCCTCTCCACGAAGTAGACGGTGTAATTGTCGAAGTCAACGCAGCTCCTGGCTTTCGGATGCACTTTTGCCCTAGCGAAGGCATTCCCCGCAACGTTGCCGAACCCGTTCTCGATATGCTATTTCCACCGGGTGCCCAAAGCCGCATTCCCATTTTGGCGATTACGGGTACGAATGGTAAAACGACGACGACGCGCCTCTTAGCTCATATCTTTAGGCAAACTAACCAGGTCGTCGGCTACACCACCACTGACGGCATTTACATTGGCGATTACCTGGTGCAAAAAGGCGATACCACCGGACCTCAAAGCGCTCAAGTGATTTTGCAAGATCCGACGGTTGAGGTTGCCGTTCTAGAGACTGCCAGAGGCGGTATCTTGCGATCGGGCCTAGGGTTCAGCGCTTGTGATGTCGGCATTGTGCTGAACGTTGCCGCCGACCACTTGGGCATTGGCGATATCGAAACCGTTGAAGACTTGGCACAGCTCAAGAGCGTGGTGGTTGAAACAGCCCGTCCGAATGGCTATGCAGTTCTCAATGCCGATGATCCTTTAGTAACGGCAATGGTGAGCCAGGTGAAGGCACAGGTTGCTTACTTCTCGATGAACCCAGACAACGAACTGGTGCAAAACCATACTCGCCAGGGCGGACTGGCGGCTGTGTATGAAAACGGCTATCTGTCTATCTTGAAAGGCGATTGGACTTTGCGGATTGAACAAGCCGTGAACGTACCGTTAACCATGGGAGGACGCGCGCCATTTATGATTGCTAATGCGCTGGCGGCAAGTCTGGCAGCCTTTGCACAAGGTGTCCGAATTGAAGATATTCGGACGGCCTTGGCGACCTTTCAAGCCTCGGTGAACCAAACGCCGGGACGGATGAATCTGTTTAATCTGGGCAGCTATCATGTGCTGGTGGACTACGCGCACAATCCACATAGCTACAAGGCGTTGGGAGATTTTGTGCAGAATTGGCCAGGGGAAAGGATTGGAATAGTCGGAGGTCCGGGCGATCGCCGTGACGAAGATTTTGTGACTTTGGGCAAGCTTTCCGCCGAAATATTCGATCGCATCATTGTTAAAGAAGACGATGACACTCGCGGTCGCCCCCAAGGTGAAGCGGCTCAACTGATTGTCCAAGGCATTGTAGAAAGCGGTAAAACCCTTCCCTATGAGGTCATGATCAACGAAACTGAAGCAGTCAATGCGACTCTAGACCAAGCCCCCTCCGGCAGTCTCGTCGTCATCTTGCCAGAAACCGTTAGCCGTGCCATCAGCCTCATTGAAGCCCGTCATCCCAAGCCTGATCTTAATTTGCCCAAGGCGATCGCCACCAAACAAAGCTCTAAAACCGTCCCTGAAATAGCCCATCCCGTTCATAACATTCCAGTTAACGGAAGTAACCCTTTCCAAGTTGCCGAGGTAAAGGAAGAGGTTAAGTATGTGTAATTAGTAGTTGATGAGTGAGGGGCAGAGTCTCTCTACCCCTCATTCATCGTCCTAAATCAAGCATCGAACTCATCATCTTGTTCTTCTACAGAACTATCCATACCTTCTTTAAATCCTCGTAGCGTCTTGCCTAAAGCACTGCCTAACTCTGGAATTTTTTTGGGTCCAAAGACAATCACCGCTGCCAGTAAAATCAATCCAACTTCCGGCCATCCTAGACCAAACATAGGAATCTCCTGTCGTTTATCTTCACTCAATATATCGGGTTCTGTTGAAGTTCAGCGCAACCAGCCAACATTGCCACCCAATTAGCCGCCAATTAACCACAGCGCTCCACCCGTTCCCAGCAAAAATAGAATTCCCATGATTCCCGCCAACGGTTTCCCTGCAAAACCCGTTAGCCAAGTAGCACCTTTCCCAGTTGGAGCGACCAGTTGCGCTGTGTCGATGGTGGCGATCGCCCAAATCCAGCCTGCGTGAAGCCCCCACGCCAATCCCAACTCTCCCCCATTGACCCAGCGCGCCCATGCTAACACCATGCCCATGAGCCATAAACCTGGCAATTGCGGGATATTTTCCTTTCCCTCCCAGACCAAATGCAGGAGGGCAAAAATCAGGCTAGCGATCGCAGCCGCAATCCAGGGCAGATAATCTTGCTGCAACTGGTTAAATAGAAAGCCTCGGACAATCAGTTCTTCCGTCAGGCTGACCCAAATACCTAAACCCAAGGTTGAGATCAAAGTTTTCACTAAACCCTGTGCTGGCGGTTGCCAACGCACCCAGCCCAATCTCTCCTCAATTCCAAATAAGATCGCTAAACCTAATATCCCTCCCCCAATCCCTTGAGCCAACGAGATTAGAACCGAGAGTTTCCAGGGCAATCCATAGATCGCAAAAGATGCACCTGCCAATACGGCAAAGCCCCAGAGCACAAAGGGAGCGATCAGGTAGAGCGATGCCAATAAGGGTAGCTTTTGGGAAATGGCTAAAGGCTGAGGCGGATGCCACTTGAGGGCGATCGCCAGGGGAATGGCGATCGGTAGCCACAAAACTAACCAAACTCCAAAAAAAACGAGTATCTGGAGAGCCGCAGTAGCCTGAGTTAAATCAGTAATCAAATTGGCAATGTCCATATTTACGGCTCTGATCCACAGGATAAAATCAGTCCAAACAAAAGCGGGGCAAAGTGAACTTTGTCCCGCCAGTTGAAAAATGAGAATTGGTCAGCCTAAGATTTTTAGGCATCACCCGCATCAATTTGATTCAGGCGGATATGTTTGTAGCCAAGTTTAATTTCAAACTCATCGCCTGCCTTCAATCCCATCTTTTCGGTATAGGTTGAGCCGATCACAATTTGTCCATTTTTATGAACACTGACTCGATAAGTTGGTTCTCGACCTCGACCATCTTTGGAACCTTCAGCGCTAAGGGTTGTGCCTTTTGCTTCTAAAAGCGCCTCAAAGAAATCAGCCAAGTTCACACGAGTTTGGTTATTTTTGCCGGAGGTATAGTAACCGCAGCGTCTTGCTTTTTCCCGACGGGGTAAGTGAGCAAGCTCCTTGACTTTTTGAAGTAGGGCTTTTCCTGTTAATGAATTAGGCGAATTTTCACTCATTGCTTCCGAAGTTTCCTTGCAATCTCTGATGAAGAACTGGGGCTAGCTAACCTGAGCCATGTAAAGAATATAGCCCTAAATGTTGTTTTAATAATATTTAGATTATTAATTAAAGATTGAAATTTAGCAATTTAATGAATGATATTAATGCGATCGCACAATTTTTTACAAATAGCTCAGCACTTTTAAGTTTGTTACCTAAGTTGCAATGAGTTTTTGAATGTGAGGATTATATTGACAAATTGCTTAGTTATACATGCCTTCCGCTGACTGTCAAGTGATTTAGTCGTTAAGATGCAGCGATCGATAAATTCACGATGTGTTCAATGAAAGCCTTTCGGTCTATTTCTATAAGCCTACTTGTAGCAATATGACATTAATAACAGGAAATATTTTAGACAAAAAAAGCAGGCAAGATGCCTGCAAATAAGACGTTAAGTAAATTTGACGATGCCCAAACATTAATCAACTGGCACTGCATTAACATCCACTGGGTTATCCGTCGAGACTGGCGCATCTGCAACCGAATCTTTGCCTTTCATCGTCTTCACCCGATCGATCAAAAGTTGAGAAACTTCAGAAACCAACAGCGTCATGATCAACACATCATCGACTTGCCCAATGATAGGAATAAAGTCAGGAGCAATATCAATTGGGCTGATGATGTATGCCAAGCTACCTACAATGATCCACCAGCGATATTTGGGGTTGCGGATAACATCGCGGTACCAGTCATAAATGGATTTATCGCCGAATAATTTCATGGGTTGGTTTCCTCTCGTTTGTTCTTTTATTGTGTCAGGCTGCCCCAATGAAAGAAATAGGCGAAGAGTGATGATAGCCGATCGCCTTGAGTGCAGAGAACCGATTAAGCCTATTTTTTTATGAGGGCGATAAAGCTAAAAGAGCGGCACCATAGGCAGCTTCAGTTTGAGGCGATCGCTCCACAGTTACTTGCAGATGGCGCGATCGCAATTCCTGCCACACCTCATTTTTTGCCCCACCCCCAGCCGTATAAACATGGGTCAATGGAGTTGCGCCTAGCTTCTGCAATAGCTCATAACCCCTCGCCTCAATCCGAGCCATACTTTCAAGCAAGCCATGTAGAAATTCCACCTGCAAATTGGGGCGAGGCTCTAGTTGCGGCGGCAGATTAGGATCATTAATGGGAAAACGCTCTCCGGGCTTCAGCAACGGGTAATAATCTAAGGGACTTTCCCCCTCAGAGCGAATCAATAGACTTAGCCGCTGTAGCTCTGCATCATCAAAAAAATGCCGCAGCACTGCACCGCCCGTATTAGATGCGCCCCCAACCAACCACAGATCGCCTAACCGATGACTATAGATGCCATACTGCCCCGCATCAATCCTAGTCCGGCTCAACAGCTTCAGTACCAAGGTTGACCCTAACGAAGTCACTGCCTCACCCGGAGCCTGTACACCGCTCGCTAGAAATGCCGCAATGCTGTCAGTCGTACCTGCCCGGATGAGGCAGTCAATAGGCAAGCCGAGTTCTATGCTGATGCGGGGAAGAATGGGAGCGATCGCCGTTCCTGGAGCGACTACATCAGGTAAATGAAACGGCAAGCCTTGGAGCCAATCAGGATAGCAAAGCGCCTCAACGTCGTACCCTAACTTTAGTGCATTGTGATAGTCCGTGATGCCCAACCGTCCGTGTAGTCTAAAAGCCAGCCAATCTGCCTGATGCAAAAAATAGGCAGATGTTGAGGAAAAAGAAGAGGCAGCCCACCAAAGGAGTTTTGCAAAACTTGAAGTAGCGCTAATCACTGGATGGTTAGATGGTACGATCGCCTTCACTTGAGGCAACACCGATACAGCTCGGTCATCGTGATAAAGAATGGGAGCATCTAAAGGATTGCCTTGCTGGTCGCACAGGAGCACTGTAGATGAGGTGCCGTCAATGGCGATCGCTTGAACATTCTGTCTAACATCTAGAGGAATTTGGCGAATTAATTGAAAGAGTGTGGTTCGCCAATGATTTGCCAGATCGAGAGGTGATTGTGCAAAACGGATGTGGGTTTCAGCTTGAATTTGTTTGTGAGTGTTGATGGCGATCGCTCGTGCCCCAGAGGTGCCGAAATCTATTCCTAGATAGATGTTCTCGTCCATGATTTTTGTTTCTCATGATCGTTCTCGCTCGTGAGTCAAACTTTTGCCAACCTCCGTTAACTCATTAAACTAAGCATTCTCTGCCAGCCAATGCTCCAAATCCGCCAACTCACTAAAATCCAATAACGCCTCGCCCAGCGCCTCTAACTGTTCTCTAGACAGCCCATTCAGTTGATCGACTAACTCATTAGGCACAGTCCCAACTCGATGTGTCAATAGCCGAAAGATTAGCGATCGCTCACCCTGCTCAATGCCCTGCTCAATGCCCTGCTCAATGCCCTGCTCAATGCCCTGTTGCATCCAACTTGTCACAATTTGCATGATTTCTCCTCGATCGCTTAGCTCAATTTTATCAATTTCTGCCTGAAATATAGTCTCCTCACTGGGATTAAGCCTGAGATAAGTATCTACAAACCCCGAAATTAAACGAGTTCGTGCCGCATCTAAACGTAAGGTTGCCAATATTCTGAGACACTCTGCCTTCACTTTAGGACGATCTTCCGGCATGATTTGCATTTTTGCCATCAATGCTGCTGCAACAGGATTGCGCTGACTTAGAAAGTCTCGCCAATCAAGGCGATTTAATTGAATTGCTTCAAAGCTAAATTCTAAAACCTTGCGATTTGGAAATTCTACAATATGGCAATTGGCTTCTGCTCGGTATGGTTCATCAAATGAGAAGACCACAATGGGGTACACCCGCTGACGATATTTTTGGTAGAGCCTTGCAAAATAGAAAAACATGCGACGAGCAAAATCAGCTTCTGTATAAGATTGCGCCTCTATATGTACCAAAAATCCCACGTCTTCTCCTGCCTGCTGTACCTCCACTAACAAATCAATTATTTTTTCTTCACCCGCCGTTAAGTCAGCAAAGTATTCCTGCGGCAGAAACCGAATGGACTCAATATCAATCGTGCTGGCAATGTCAGGTAAAAATAACTCTAGAAACTCAAAAAAGAAAGTCGAGAGGAGTTCTTTGAAAAGGCGATCGTGTTCAATCGTTTCGGTCATGAATTTAGGGTGCTACAATCCGGTTTCTGATGGCGAAAAGTTGATGTATTCGCTACTCTCTCATCTTCTGTATCGACTGACCTAATGTTTGAGCAATCTTTTGGTTTCCCTTCAAGTTGAAGTGAATATGATCGTGATAGATAGTTTTGGCATTACCCATTTCATGAAACTGCGGTAAAAAGTCGATGAAAAGAATTTCTTCTTTTATTGTAAATTCTTCGAGCCTTTGCCTAGCTTTTATCTCATAATCACGAGAGCCAGGACTAGTGATTTCTCGTAATAAAGGAGTTATTGCTAAAAGCAATTGCCCGCGATGTTGAGTCACAAATATTTGAATCTGTCGAATCGCTTCCAGGTTAATGCCCACGCGATCGCCTCCTTCCTTTTGCCATGCTGCTAACTCTGGAATCGGCTTGGCTTTAATGACATAACGACTAAAGACTTCTGAAATAGCGGAAGCAGGCTGTTGATTGGGATAATTGCGATCGCGCCCTACAGGGATCGAGGTCGGCGCAACCGCAAATAAATCATCAGTATTAATCAACAGCACCACAACTTGCGATTCAAAACTGCCAAAGTGTTGCAAATACGCCAACTCATTTCGAGGACCCCAAGAATTTGCCGAAGCATTCAGCACTTCCGCTGTTTCAGTTTCCATAAGACGCTGTTGCAGCAAGGCAGAAATTGTGTGGTTTTGATCTGTCCACCAACCGCCGTTGGCAATAGAATCGCCTAGTAGCAAAACGCGGAAGGTTTGTTCCAGACGATTGATCGTAACGACATCACTACGCATGGAATACTGGTTGACCCAGATTTGATTGCCAAACCTTCGGGTGTGCTGACTAGGGGCAAGGAGATAGCCTATTTGGGAATCAGTAATGTATAAGAGCGGTTTGCCGAAGCCAAAGAGCGATCGCAACCCTACCTCTATGCCGCCCACTACAAGCACCAAGACCACCACTATTCCCGCTAAAATTATCAAAACGTGACTCACATGCCTGTCCCCTAAAACGATATGCCTTAGCATTCCCTCTCTACCAAAATACCCCAGCAGCTAGATGACAACGGGCTGATTAATACGCTTTTGCAGTTAGATTCAGTCGAAGGTCTGAGATAAAGTTGAGCTAATTTTCTAAAATATGCCTAAAGTGTGCTGCTTGACTCAGGATATTCCATTTTCGCAGCTAGAATTAAAGGGGAAAATTTTCCACCCAGTTCTATTTAAGGAGAGGAGACATGAATTTGAACGAGGCGAATAGTTTGCCTGCGGTAGCTATCTCTGGATTCCTAATCCTGGGGTCGATCGCTTTCCTAATTTTCTGGGCATTACAGACGGCTTATGCATGAAAATTCATTAGCTTAACTGAGTTGATTAATCAAACAAGGGGGCATTTCTTTTGAGAAATGCCCCCTTTAAATTGCAGGAATGAAGCAGAGTTGCAATATACTACATACGTGCTACACTCTGTAGTTACAGCATTATTTTGGCTTTTCTGTGGATTGGCTAGTAGCGCAGAAACTCTGCGTCTTTTGCTGCGACCAGTTTTCACAGATGCCTATTAGGAGGATAGTCATGGCTCAGTTTCGTGACGTGGTGTATTACTACCAAAAATATTGGGCGATCGCGCTATTCAGCATCGCTGCCAGCGGCTTATTTGAACTCATTGATCTGGTAGTTCCTTACGTCATTGGGCAACTGCTCAACGTTCTATCGGGGCAAACCCTTGACGCGCCCTTACAAAGTTTCATTTACCGCGTAGGCGGCGTAGCACAGCAACCTGCTAGCCAGTCTCTTACTCTCGTCGTTTTGCTGGCAATTATCTTTGTTGTAACCGTAGTGCGCGCACCCATCCAACCCTGGATTAGCAACTGGTTCCACTGGGATATTGCCTTCCGTAGTCGCCGGGATCACCAGCACAAGACTCTGACCAAAATCCTGACGTTACCCATTGAATTTTACGATGAAAATAACGCTGGGCGGATTTCTGGGCGGGTAGCGAAGGGGCTGTCTAATCACACCTGGACTTATCCCGAAATTGCCGGACAGCTAATTCCTAAAGTGATCCGCGTTGCTGGTATTTTTGTGATGATCTCGTTTGTCGATTGGCGGATTGCACTGCTTTTTATTATCTCCTTCACCGTTATTTTGACGTTCATTGTTAAAGAATTAAAGCGGTTAATTCAAAAAGAAGTAGTGCTCGATCGCTATATCGAAAATACCGAAAGCCGGACTTCAGAAATCATTGGCAACATCAAAACGGTTAAAGCATTTGCCACTGAAGCGAGTGAACTCAAGCGGCAACAGCAACGGGTTAGCCGTGAGTTCAAGTTTGTGGATTATGTTATTCACAAAAGCTATGTCTGGCTATTCTCTTGGCAAAAGCTAATGATTGAAGGATCAGTGTTTGCTGTCCTCGCCTTGACGTTATGGGCGACTGTCAAAGGACAAATCACGTTGGGTCATTTTGTGACGATCTTAACCGTCTCTAGCATGGCATATTCCGAGCTTGATCCGATTGGTGAATTGGCATCAGTTTTTGCCCGACGGTTCGCTTCTATGCAAAGGCTCCACGAGTTTCTCCAGCAGCCTAGCGGCAATGATGCGGCAGTACTCGACCACTCAGAAGCCGTGCCGACCTATCAGTTTACGGGCAAGGTGCATTTCAACCAGGTTTCCTTCGGCTACGATCGCAGCCGTCCAGTTTTACAAAACATTAACCTGTTGATTGAACCTTATCAAACGATCGCCCTGGTTGGGCGTTCCGGCTCTGGAAAATCAACCCTTGTGAAGCTGCTATTTCGCTACTTCGATCCTCATCAAGGGCAAATTCTCATTGACGGTCAACCGATTAATTCGCTCGATGTCACAGGATATCGACGGCGGCTGGCGATCGTTCACCAAGAAGTAGACATCTTCAACGGCACGCTTCTAGATAACCTGATGTACGGCAACCCTGCCGTTACCCTGACCGAAGTGCAGGAAGCCTGCAACATCGCCAGAGTGGAAGAGTTTGTCCACCAGTTGCCCAAAGGCTACCAAACCGTTGTAGGAGAACGAGGCGTTCGGCTGTCGGGTGGACAGAGGCAGCGACTCGGCATTGCTAGAGCGCTACTAATGAACCCCGATGTCCTGGTATTTGACGAAGCCACCTCTAGCTTGGACTACGAATCGGAGCGATCGATTCAACTGGCGATGCGGAGCATTCTGGGCACCCGAACGACGCTGATCATTGCCCACCGACTCAGCACCGTCCGGGAAGCCGACAAAATTGTGGTGCTAGACCAGGGGCAAATTGTGGAGATTGGCAACCATGAAGAGCTGCTAACCCAAGGCGGCATTTACCATCGGCTTCACACGCTTCAAGAAACAGGCGAATTGGTGGCTTAGAGTGAAGAGGGGTATCATCTCTAGATACCCCTTAATGACCTTCAACTGACGGCTCCTGACCGTCCACAAATCCCCTGTGAGTGCTCTATTGCCCCTGCTTTTACTAGTTCAAACGAATACCTTGTTCGGAGACATTCGAATTGATATTTGCGTTTTGGTTCTGATGCTGGCTTCTTCCGCCTTTTTCTCTGGCTCTGAAACAGCCATTACTGCCCTTGATAACCTGAAACTAAAGGCACTGATTAAGGAAAAAGGCGATCCGGGCGGCATTTTTACCCTCGTCCTAGAAAAGCGATCGCGCTTCATCACTACTCTCTTAATCGGCAATACGCTGGTCAATAACCTCTCTGCCATTATCACCAGTAATCTCTTTGCCATTTGGTTTGGCAGCGGCGAGGCGGTGCTGGCAGCCACGATCGTCGTGACAGTTTTGGTGCTAATTTTTGGAGAAATTACTCCCAAGTCTTTGGCAATCAATAACGTCATGCCGATTTTCCGAGTAGTGGTGCGCCCTGTTTATTGGATCTCCAGGGTATTGTCATGGTCGGGGATGATCTACTTGCTGGAAGCGATCGCCCAAGCCGCCATCCGTCTCTTTCAAGGCAACGTAGTCCAACCCACCGAGTCGGTCAAAGACCTGCAATTAATGATCGAAATCCTGGGCGGCAAAGGTCAGCTTGATCTCGATCGCCGCCAGTTGCTCAACAAAGCCCTGATGCTCGATCGCCTCACCGCTCACGATGTAGTCAAGCCCCGAGTAGATATGCAAACCATTTCCCACGAGGCAACGCTGCAAAATCTGGTCGATCTCTGTCTAGAAACTGGCTATTCTCGCATTCCTGTCCAAGAAGAATCCAAAGACGAAATTATCGGCATCGTCAACCTTAAACGGGTGCTCCAAGAACTTAAGGTGCTCCGCCAAGATGGGCTGCATGATGGCTCTATTACACGGGCGATCGACCCTCCCGTTTACATCCCAGACGTGAAACGACTTGCCGACTTGCTCAAGGAAATGTTGCAGCAACGGTTACACATGGCGATCGTGGTAGATGAATACGGCGGCACCGTTGGACTGATCACCCTCGAAGACATTCTGGAAGAACTCGTTGGCGAAATTTACGACGAAAGCGACTCCCTCGCCCGCACTCGAACCCTTAAGTGGAGCCGATCGCTGACTCGTCGCCTCACCCAGGGCTAAGGGCAAATCACCAGGGTGAAAAAATTATCGAGATTTTTTACTATCCTGTCCCTTGCTTGTGCTAACATCTTTACTTGTGGAATAAGTGGGTCGATGCCCGAGTGGTTAATGGGGGCGGACTGTAAATCCGCTGGCTACGCCTACGCTGGTTCAAATCCAGCTCGGCCCATTCCACGCTTTTATGTTAGATAGTTTGATGTCAGACAGACTGCCCGTGTGGCTCAGTGGTAGATCACACCCTTGGTAAGGGTGAGGTCATCAGTTCAATCCTGATCACGGGCTTAAGTTGAAACCCGCTCATTGAGCGGGTTTTTGATGTTTTAGTGGGCGATGGGACGGTAATAGTGATGGGCTAAGAAGGTTATGATAGAGGGAGTTTACCCTGTGAAGCTGAATTGCGGGAGGCTTGCGAATGGTTACTACAGTTGCTGCGGCTCCGGCAGGTGAAAAACGCGTGACTTTGCAGGGGATTAGTTGGCAGGGATATCAAGATATTCTGCGAACTTTACCGCAAACTAGAGCGGCACGGTTGACCTACGACTGTGGAACTTTGGAGATTACGGTGCCTTTAGAAATTCACGAATTCAGTGGACGACTGATTGAGCTATTTGTTCGGATTTTGGTTGTAGAGATGGGCTTGAAGATGAAGACGAGGGGTTCTACGACGCTGGATCGGCAGGACTTAACTCGGGGTGCTGAGCCGGATAATGCTTATTACATTCAAAATCAGCCCAAAGTTGCAGGTCGCAAGGTGGATCTCGCAAATGATCCGCCGCCTGATTTGGTGGTGGAAGTGGATGTGACACACACTGATATTGATAAGAATCGGTTGTACGCCAGTATGGGGGTGCCCGAGTTCTGGCGGTTTGATGGGCAGGTGTGGCGGGTGTTGCAGCTTCAGAATGGGGAGTATGGGGAGGTGTCTCATAGCCCAACGTTTCCTTTGGTAGAGAAGGAGGATTTATACCGCTTTTTGGAACAGGCTTTGGTGGATGAGGTGAATGCTGAGTTGAACTTTCGGCAATGGATTCGAGAACGGTTGGCTGAATGAGTGAGCGATCGGGATAGTCAAAATTTGATGTGTATCTCTTCAGCCGATCATCGTTTAGAGTATGGTTATTCTTGAGATTATTCTCTGAAAATATTATGAGTGATGAAACATTAGCACAAATAGCGATTTCTGAGTTTCCTGAGCTTCTGCAACAATTGCTGAGTAAGGTGCAACGAACGGGTACGCCCTTGGCAGTGACCCAAGACGGTGAACCGCTGGTGATTGTCTATCCAGCGCTCGTCAAGCCGCGACGCGCACCCTTTGGTATTGCAAAGGGTAGTGGTCAAATTCTAGGAGATCTCGTTGAACCTGTTCTGCCTGAATCAACCTGGGAAGCGCTTCAGTGAAGCTCCTGCTTGATACGCATATTTGGATTTGGTATCTTTTTGGGAATGATTGCCTCTCCACCAATCTTCAAACTGCGATCGCCGATGAAGCGACAGAACACAGAACTTTGGCTCAGTCCCATCAGCGTTTGGGAAACCTTGCTCCTAGCTGAGAAAGGGCGCATATCCCTAGAGCCGAATCCTCGCGATTGGATAAAAAATAGTTTGCAGCAGCTCGAAACACGCGAGGCTCCGTTATCCCATGAGATTGCTGTGCTTAGTCGCCAAATTGAGTTGGATTACCAAGATCCGGGCGATCGGTTTCTGGCGGCAACAGCCGTTCATCTTCAACTGACCTTGGCTACGGTTGATGCTCGTTTGACTCAAGCCTCTTGGTTGGATACGTTGAGCTGAGGTAAGAGTTGGCGTAGGGTTAAAGGCGAAGCATTTTGTGCGGTTGGGAGGGGCGATCGCGGCACGGGTACAGGTTCCTTGATGAGTTCTGGGCGATCGTGTTTACTGTATACGACTCAGAACGTGAGCGATAGAAGCCGTAGTGATTATTGCTCAGTGATTTCCTCTGCTGCTAGGAAGGAGCTAACGATTTCATCATCCCAGCCTTTACTCTTCATAATTTCGGCAGTTTGAACTCCTCCAATTTTTTGTGCAAGAATTAAAACTGCATGACAGTGAATGATCGCAGAAGGATGATCTAGAGCTTGCTTCAATGCTTGCATAGAAATATTAATCTCTTTTGCTCGCTCCCATTGGGGATTAGCAGGTACTCTAGGAATTCGCTTGAAGAATATATTATGTTCTATCTCTAGAAGGCGTTCAACGGCTTTAGTACTCATCCCATTCACGTTTAACTCTGCCTCAATTTCGTCCAAATCTCTATCATGGCGAATTTGCTCTAAAAGCAATTGTTGTGCTTCGACTCTTAACCTCTGACGGTCAAGGCTCATAGCAGCGATCGCACCTTTAATTACAATGTCGATTGAATATAGGTCTTGGCATTCTCCTAAAGCTTCCCAATCGCGATTAGAAAATTCCCAGAAACACATGCCTTGAATAAGAACGCCCAAGAGAGGAAAATCCTGTGACTGTTTGAGTGATGGCGAACTTGAAGCTTCTTCCAAAACACGAAGAATTGCTTCTAAAAATACTCGGTTACCACAATTAGTTCTACGTCGAGCTACTATCGCTTGTCCCTGTTGAAGAAACAGAGCATCTAAGCTTGGGACATGTGGTAAAGAACTTCTGAAAACTTCTGA
This sequence comes from Elainellales cyanobacterium, assembly GCA_038204505.1. Classification (GTDB taxonomy): domain Bacteria; phylum Cyanobacteriota; class Cyanobacteriia; order Elainellales; family Elainellaceae; genus Timaviella. Next base: position 16,588 of record JBBRCV010000025.1, on the reverse strand, counting down.
TATTAAATCACTTAGTATTCGAGTTGTTTCTATTGTTTGGTCGTTCGCATTTCCTGGGTTCTCTATTGTTTTTAAGTTTTCCAGCATGAGACTTGTTAGTGCTTTTTTGGAATCTTGACTCAGAAGGTCTTTGACAAATAAAGTTCTTACTCTATGAGCATTTTCAACAGTCGGGTTTCTCTTCAGTAGAAATCTGAAACCTTGCGTTACCACCTGTTTATGAAATGACTCTATCCCCATCCAGCAAGGTATTTGTACAACTACTTTAAACGTCTTGATTGGACTTGCAGATTTAGTCATGCCTTGTTTTGACTTTTCTTTAGATTGGAGAATAGCACTCTCTTTATCCTGTTCTGCTTTCGAGATAATTTTATCAATTTGTTCTTCTAGCTCATGAATATCAACGTCTTCATTCCCAGAGGCAAGAGAGAGCGTGATGGCAGCTAGTCTTGTCCAAGACTGAGAATGTTCTAGATAAGGTCGTGCGATGCTAAGAACTAGGCTTGAAGACTTGGGAGCTAAATCAACTAGCCTCTCAGCCACTTTAAAGACGATTGAGCATGTGGATGATTCTAAGTAGGCTTGAAATCTACTGATCACTCTTGTTACGGTTTCAGGTGAAAGATTGGTAGATTCTTGCGTTATCCTTAGCAGCATCTCTTCTGATTGATTCATTCCTTGTTTTTCTAGATTAAGGAGAAGACGAACCATTGCCTCTGATTTACCTAAGTCATTGGCAAATGAAATAGATCCCTCCCATGCATTTTTTTTACAAATCGCTGTTAGCCATTGCCGAAATTCTTCTTCACTCCCTCCACAGGCATACTGTGCGGCGGCGTACTCGTCAATTGTAGGATGGATAAAGACGATAGCTTCATCGTGTCCACTTTTGATTCGCTCAAAGATGCGCCGCTGTTCCCAAAAAGCTAGCCCCTCTTCTGCTTGGTTTTCTGCCTTCAATTGGCTGATATCCAATTCACCCGCTAATTTTCTGCCTATACATTTCCGAAGCTCATTTTCTGAGCAGACAGGGCTATTCAGAAGTTTCCATCCTGCTATCTCAAGAACACTATTTTCAATTGATTCGCTAAAAGTAGCTGATTCTCTATCTTGTAGCGGTTTCTTATATGCAAGGTTAATTATCTTTTCATAGAGCTTTGCACGATTCTGAATCGGCTCGGACTCCTGTTGAAAGATTTGAAGCAGGAACCCTAACAATAGTGGATTCTTCACCGCAAGTGATACAGTTCCCCTCCCCTCAAGCCAAGTCTGAAATCTATTTTCATCAAATGAGTCTCCCAATAATCGTCGAGCAAACTTGAAAATATCTGCACTTTCTAAGGGTAAGAGTTCTAACGGCTTCCATCCTGGGAAAAGCTCTGGTTCATAGCCAATACGAGTCGTAACAATAATTTTAGTTGCAGTGTGTCCGTTTGCCCAGCTAATGAGTTGAGCTGCTATATTTGCTCGATCGTTTCCACACTCGTCTAGCCCATCCACAAATAAACAATCAGGATTGCTGAGTGCAAACCGAGACTGCTCTATATTTAAGCTAGAATCGCTAGTAGCATCTTTCAGAATTGCATTTCCCAAGGACTCACCGTTCGACAAAAGCTTGCAAATGGATGTAAGCCTGACTCGCAGAACAATCTTTCCCCATCCAGATAAATGATGCGCTAAATACTTGGTTAAGGTACTTTTCCCACTACCTGGTTCGCCTGCAACAACACTTAATTGACAAACATCAGGAATAAACTCTGCCTTGAAAGGCTCTTGCTTTTCGTCATCTTGTTTCACTCGTAATGGTAGCCAATCGCTTTCCATTGAAAAGGGTTCACTAATTCCTGGCACGATCAGATGGATCGTGTTTCCCCGAAGCCAGTTTCTATAAATTTCGGCGATGACATCCAGATTTTTCTCCGTAGTGACCAGAGGTGCAAGTGTTTGAGGGGGGACTCCTAGGATCTCAGACCGTTGTTGAAGACTCAATCCACGAGCTATTTCCCAGAGCGCATCATTGCTTAATTCCTCGATCTTTATATCGGGATACTGTTTTTGTTTCTCCTGCAACGTTTTAAGAATATCGGGAGCAACTCCACGTCTCACGTTGTATACAAAAATCCACGTCTTTAAGGTATCTCCCCAGTGTGCAACTGCACCATCAAGATCTTCATCTATTTTCTTTTGAACTTTTGCTTGTTCTAATTCATCAGGCGAGTAGACCTGAAAGAAAATAGCGTCATCTCGAAATAGCCCGTCACACTTGCGATCGCCAATGTTTCCATATGGGCGAACTCTTATAAATCCAGGTCTATCGCGAACTATGATTTCTTCAAAAAGTTGTTGAAAATCATCACCCGCTCCTTTTAATCGGCGAAGTTCAAATTCTTGCCAATGATGGTATGTAATTGGGTCATATTCGTCAGACTTGCTTTTTGAAGATTCACTCATGTCAGCGTAATTACTAGCTCCCTCATTTTTGCAAGACACGACATTCTTCGTCACTTCACTATTCACGCTGCACTAGAACTAGCAGCTTCAGCTTCGAGCTTAGCAAGATCAGCGGCGGCTTTTGCAAGATACGATCGATCCGAGTAATAGCAAAGTTACCGAATCTCTGCCAAAAACTCAGTAACTGCGTCGTATTGGTCGTGGTATGTGACGTACCGCAAAAATAGTTCTATCGGAAGCTGAGGCAGTAAGCTACTTTTCGCAACTTTGGTATAGCGCTCATCCTGCAACTCATAAATTGCCAGCACGCCATCCTCCCAGAACCAAACCTCTGTCACCCCCAACCTGCGGTAGATTTCGAGTTTATCCACTCCGCCACTGGTAAAGACAACCTCTATCACCAGGTCAGGATACGCCTTGCGAGTACCGATGTTGTAAGATTCATCTGGCTCTTTGCGAGCGTCTTTTTCCTGAGTTGCCATCGTTGGACCACCCCGACCATAAAAGCGAATTTCCACAGCTCTCATGTAGGCTTCTAAGAGAATTGCGATCGTCTTTTTGAAGTCCTCGTGGTCATTGGAAACTGGCATGATTTCTAGGGTTCCATCCAGATAGACCAGCCTAAACCTGCCGAATTTGCTGAAGGCATCGTCGATTTCTTCGAGTTGCTGCCAGGAAACGTTGTGAATGAGAGTGGCAGCTTGAGGTTGTGGGGCTTGTAAAAGTTGTGCGGTCATGTCTATTCCCGGCTCACTTCTCTAATGGTATATCAATCTAATCTTCCATCTCAAACCCTCTTTGATTCTGGCGTGATATCTCTTTGCTTTGCTAGCAGCTTCTGCTTCAAGCTTAGTGAGATCAGCAGCGGCTTCTGTAAGATACTAGGCAATGTTGGCACGGGCGATCGCGTCAGTTTCACGTTGCAGTTCTTGGTAATGGAAGGTGAGGCGAAGGCGACAGCCTTGGGAGGGGTGTCGGATCAATAATTCGTTCCACCAGAACCTTGCAAGAGGTAAAATCAAAGCAGCAAAGCCAAGAAAGCAGCCATGACACAAGCTAAACTCAAGTTTGCCAATTTTGGGGAATATCTATCTTATAGTGACGACCCTAACAACTACATAAAAGGTAACTGCGAGTTAATTGATTTAGTGGATTGCCCCAGTTTTCCAGTACTAATACTGACAGCAGTAGAAATCTTAAATGCAGGAAACTTACCCTATGACCCAAACGCCTTTACCGCCACCCGCACTCGTTCCTGCAAAAATCACCCTTGATCAATATCACGGCATGGTTGATGCAGGCGTTTGGGACGATCGCCACGTTGAACTATTGAACAGAGTTGTTGTAGAAATGTCGTCCGAAGGAACACCCCACGCAAGCAAGCGCACCACAGCACAAGAACAAGCAAGAATTTACATCGGAAATCATTAATCTTCTGGCGTTCCCTGATGTGGCGATCGATCTAGGACGATTACTCAGATAAAGTTGTTATCGTTGCCACAAAAGTCTCTATCTAGTGCAAATTAAATCACTGCGGTATACTAAAGCGTCATTAAGCTGCGGCAGCGGTAGACGTGGCGAAAAAATACGATACCTCATCAAATAACAAAGCACAGGATCAAAGCGATGTCTAAATTATTCACTAAGTTAACTGTTGTAGTGTCTATTATTACAGCGTTAGTAATTGTCTGTTTGCAGTCCTTCGGAGTACAGCCTGCTTTATCTGAAACGTCAGGTTCAACTCCTCTCAACCCGTCGTCGATGATTGCAACTGCTCCTGCTGCACCTACGCTGGAATCCGCTGTTTTGGGAGGTAAACCAGTTTATGTGCTGTCCATGACTCGCGATGGCGATCGCGTGCTGGTACGTTGTTATCCTGGCTACCTACCATCGATTAAGATTCGGGCTATGAGCAGCGGTGCTAATGCTTCTCAAGAAGGCGATATGACCTGTCAGCCCCTAGCATCCTAGTGCACTATCTTAGAAAATGATACGTTCCTAAAGCTTGTGAAAGCACTGCTGGGGCGATCGTTTTTTTAAGGTAATAAATCTAGATTTTACGATGCAAATAATGTCACCTTGCTAGCTAGTCGAGCAAGGTGACATTGAAGTTCTATGAGAAACTCAAATGCAAAGTCAGCCTGCTTTGATTGATGTCACTAAAAACAAAAGCTTTCAAAAATGCCAATCTTAAACGCTTAAAGCAACCTTTAGCTTTGTTAAAACTGCTGGTTCGGTAGCGCTTACTTTAGGGTTGCCTCTACCAAACAATCCACTGCCTGCTGCGTTAGCAACACTTTCGGCTGCTGCATAGATGAACTGCTTGTATTCACTAATTTCTTCAGGCGTTGCTTTGGCTTCTAAAGTGGCAAGGGCATCGGTAATTGCGGCGATCGCATGTTCTGCTGCATTATCGGGTGTCAAGTCTTTAGGAGCTTCGCCAGGAGAGAAAGATTTAATCGTTTCATCAGAAAACACACCTTGAATAATGGTGTTATTAGGATACTTTTTAGCAACTCCTCCGACCTCTTTTGCTAAGGCAGTTGCTTCAATTGCGGTAGACACAATACCCATGTCTGCGATCGCAACTGCAATACCGCTCAAGGTAACGGCTTTAATTACTTTTTTTGCTTCTTCCGGCGTGTAGATAGATGTCATTCCAGCTTGCCTCGATACAAATTTTCAAGAGCATCATAACACCAGAAGGGTTTTAGATGAATATTAAGAGGCGATCGCTATACTTAAACCTAAATCATCCAAATTTCTATCTGCCATCTTCAAGGTAAACAAGTCGATCGTGAGCCACCTTTTTTGTGACAAACGGATTTGAACTCTCTGTACATGCCCGTCACCAAATGCAAGAGCGCAATATTCTAGGATTATGGATAGAAGAAACCCTCGCTGATCCTGAAAAACTCTTGTTGCTTGCCGATTCTCATGGCAACACTCACTACCTAAGACGCATACAGGATTTTGGTGCTCGATGGTTACGTGTCGTTGTGAATCCTAACCTCGACCCAAAACGGATAGTAACAATCTTCTTTGATCGGAGAGTGAAATGAAACTGGTTGTCCACAAAGAAAACGATGCACTGTACTTGCGACTTGATGATTCTGCGATCGTCGAGTCTGAAGAAGTTAGCGATGGCATCATACTGGATTACAACGCTAAGGGTAAAGTTGTTGGGATTGAAGTCTTATACATTAGCCAAAGAAGCCCTGACTCATGGCAACAGATTTTGTTGGAAACCACTGCCTAATTCAAAGTACTTTACTTCTAAGTTTTGGACTCGAACGTCGTCATGCACGATCTGGTTACTTTGCAGACAGGATCAAGCCTTAAAGCCCTCCTCTACCTGGACTAAAGAAGGGATTTAAGTCAGGTTTCTACCTCCACAGAGCCTTACAGTTTTGTCCCACACTCCGGGCAGAACTTATTCCCTGGCTCATTCTCAGCGCCGCAGGTACTGCAACTTATTAGAGCGATCGCATTTTCTGGTTCTAGCTGTTTGGGCAAACCCACCATCTGGGCATTACTCTTACCTGGAACGACCATGGGGTAACAGTTTTCGTCGCGTTTGACTTGGACATCCATCAGCACAGGACCATCGTGAGCCAGCATTTCGGCGATCGCCCCTGCCAACTCTTCCCGCGTTTTTACGACCATCCCCTTAATGCCATACGCCTGTGCCAGCATGACAAAATCGGGCATCGACGGCTCCATATTCGACGAAGAATAGCGCTCTCCATAAAACGCTTCTTGCCACTGACGCACCATTCCCTGCCAACCGTTATTGATAATTACAGTTTTGACGCTGATGCCGTACTGCGCCAACGTCCCCAACTCCTGAAGGTTCATTTGAAAACTAGCATCACCGCTAATACAAATCACCTGTTCATTGGGAAGCGCTACCTTTGCACCCATCGCCGCAGGCATTCCAAAGCCCATCGTGCCTAAACCTGCACTCGAAATCCAGCGACGAGGACCATTCTTTAGAAACTGTGCCGACCACATTTGGTGCTGTCCTACGTCCGTAGTGTAGCAAGCGTGAGGAGCCTGCCGACCAATTTCAACAATGACTTCCTGCGGAGACAATACGCCTGGATAGATAGGTGCAACCAAAGGATAATCGGTCTTCCACCGAGCGATTCTTTTCAACCAATCCTGGGTTTGGGTCGAATTAGTAGCACCAGCATTTTTAGCATCGTGCTGTAATAAATCCGTTAGCACCCGCCGCACATCGCCCACAATCGGTACATCGGGAACGCGATTTTTTCCCACCTCTGCGGGATCAATGTCAATGTGAATGACCTTTGCACGAGAGGCAAACTCATCTAGTTTTCCGGTCACCCGGTCATCAAACCGCGCGCCCACTGCAATCAGCAAGTCGCATTCGGTGACGGCGAAGTTGGCGTATGCCGTGCCGTGCATTCCCAACATGCCCACGGCGAGAGGATGGTGCTCGTCGAACGCACCAATGCCCATGAGCGTCGTGGTGACAGGAATGTTGTAGCGCTCTGCCAGTTCTTTAATTTCGGCGTGGGCACTAGAGGCGATCGCCCCACCCCCGGCATATAACAAAGGTCGTCGAGACTGTCGAATCAGCTTCAATGCCTGCACCACTTGCCGAGGGTTGCCCTTCACAGTGGGACGATACCCCGGTAACTTCACCGTTCCAGGTTCAACTGGCACGTAATCAAATTTCTCTAGCCCTACATCTTTGGGCACATCAATCAAAACTGGACCCGGTCGCCCCGTACTAGCAATATGAAACGCCTCTGCCACGATCCGCGCCATATCCTGCGGATTACGCACCACATAGGAATGCTTGACAATCGGCAGCGTAATCCCATAGATGTCTGTCTCTTGGAAGGCATCGCTGCCAATCGAAGCTCGTGCGACTTGCCCCGTAATAATCACCATGGGGATCGAGTCCATCTGAGCTGTAGCAATGCCCGTCACCAGGTTGGTTGCACCAGGTCCAGAAGTTCCAAAACAAACTCCCACCTGCCCTGTCGCCCGCGCATAGCCATCCGCAGCATGAGCAGCCCCTTGCTCGTGTCTGACCAGGATGTGCTGCACAAAACCCGCAGATTCTGCCCGATATAGCTCATCGTAAATCGGCAGAATGGCACCACCAGGGTAGCCAAAAATATGCTTAACACCATGTCGTCTCAAGCTATCAATCAGCGCATATGCACCTGTTACCTGAGTTGTCGTCTGAACTTGAGCCGACAATCCAGGTTGGGTGAGGACAGCACTTGGGGAAGGCAGAGGGAAGACTTTAGTCATAATATTTTCTGGGGTTTCTTCTGTATTCGTTGCCGTACAAAAGTTTGATTAACATATTAGTTTAATTCCGAAATGGCATTCCTGTCGAGCAGGCTCAAAGAGATTTAAACTATCGAAAATTTACCGAAAATTTAGCCTCGACTGGCACTGGTCGGCGTTTGCAGCCATAGGGCTATGCTCATTATAGAAATATTCCTGGCAATTCTTTAGCATCTCAGCCGATCAACGGTTCGAGTAGCCTTGTAGCATGGAGAGGTATTGTTGGTAAAGATGAATCTTGCATTTCTCTTTTACCCGTTAAAGAACTTCTACCCGTTAAGAAACAACTGTGGGCTATTTTTTGTAGATGAGTGATTTAGAACGCTACTACAAAGTGTTGGGTTTAGAGTCTGGTGCCTCGTTAGATGAGGTCAACCAGGCATATCGGGACTTGGCTTTTATTTGGCATCCCGATCGCCTTCCTAAAGACAATCCCCGGCTTCAAGAAAAAGCCCACGAGAAGCTACAAGAGCTGAACCAAGCGCGGGATCACTTGCGATCGCGTGTGACCACCACCCGTAAGGCTACCAGCGCCGCTCCTGCGCCTCAAGCCCCACCTCCAGCCGCTCAGCCCAAAGCTCAGCCCAAACCGTCTGCACCTCAGTCGCCGCCCCCTTCGTCTGGTCAGAATCAGCACACCGTTCCGCCTCGCTATCACTATTACCAGTCGCCCCCACGACCTGCCTACAGCGACACGTCCCAGAACCGTACCCCTAAAAACGGGACTTCGCAAAATGGCGCTTCTGCCCAAGATCACAAAAACCAAAGCAACAACTCTACAGGTGAGACATCTGCTCAAAGTAGTGCGCGCCCCGGACAACCTCCTCAAAGCACCCCTAGGGATCAGGCATCCTGGAACTCACCTCCAGCAGCGCCGCCCGCGCCTCGTCCACATCGTCCACAGCCTTCCGACCTAAGTGGTGCTGATTTGGTGGGCGCTGACCTTAAAGAGAAGGATTTATCGAACCGCAATCTTAGCCATGCCAACCTCCACAATGCCAACCTCAGCGATGCTTTTTTGCATCGTATTAACCTCACAGGGGCAAATTTGACCGGAGCTAACTTATTTAGAGCAAATTTGCTTGAAGCTAACCTGAGCCACGCTAATTTACAGGGAGCCAACTTGATTGGAGCCGACTTGAGCGGAGCCGATTTACGGGGAGCAGACCTGCGCGGCGCTAGAGTCGGTGTGTCGGACAAGCTGATGGTGAAGCTCACAGGCGCGAATTTGACGGGGCTAATCATGCCAGACGGGTCAATTCATGCCTAGCTCAGCAACACTAGGTTTAGGGGCGATCGGAAAACACGGAGAGACTACGTATTATTTTTAACAAATTTTTAGTTTTTGAGTAAATTTATAATCTTTTTCAGCAGGAGTATAAGTCGCTTCAGTGAGTCTTTCAAAGCCTTTTAGAGCAAGGATCTCTGGTGTGCTGATATTTACTGAGTCTTCAGCATTACTCAGAATTAGATACTGAAATCCCTCCGTATCTAAGTGATTCTTGTAGTATCGGAAACAATTCTGTATGCTAGATTGGCTGTAACTTCATAGAAACAATATCAACTCCTTGCAAAAAGTTTATGACCCTCATCAACTTTTCAAGCTATCAGGAGTAAAGGGAGGCAGTTTTGGTGACAGATTCAGTGAAAGCATCTACCAGGGCAGATTACCGCCAAGATTCTTCAGCTAGTGTTCTTCCAGCCCTGTGCGAAGGAATGTTTATCAGTCAGCCTGCTTCACGGTTATTTGAAGCCATGCCGCCCGAACGGATTGGGTTGAACGGTGAGTATGATCATGACGGACTTGCTAAACGGGTCGCCCTAGAATTCAGCAAATTTTTTGCACCTGATGAGTTGGAGAATTTGAAAATTGCTCAGCGCGGTACAGTAGTGGTGCTGCTGGGTAATGTTTTTAGTCAGCAGTTTTTAATTAAATTAGTTGCTGCGGTAATGAATGTGAGTGGAGCGGTAGATGTGGAGATTAACGGAGTTTGTGTTGCCGAACCTCTGCGGTTTTATCTTGAGGTGAAGCCCTCGAAAGAGGCATTGTTGAATCTATTAAGCTTGGTCAACCATAGATAATGATTTATCGGTAACAGTCACAGGTGACACGAGCAGGCGATCGCAAACTCAACCTTTCTACAGACTTAATTATTCTTGCTTCTATTTCACAAATTTATATTTTTGCTTCTATCGTTGTTTTGAAGCCATGCTCAGGTGTCCATTGAACAGCACCGTCTTCGCCCGTTTGATAGAAAGTAATGGCTGGATGGGCTTTGAACCAGGTTTGTGTTTCGACCGGAATGGAGCGGGCAGAAGCGATCGCCACTTTCGGCTGCACTCGCTCCAATAGTTCTGAACTCAAAGCTTCCCCCGACCACCACAACACATCGGCATGGGGCAATCGATTAATCACGCGATCACTATTTCCATACCAATGACTGAGCAACAGCCAGGTTTGCTGATACACCTGAATTTGTAGAATTGCAGGATTGTTGCTGATCATCTGAGCGGTCATTGCACCTAACTGAACTTTTTGACGATTTGATAGTTGTAAGTCTATTCCTTGACGGGCTTCGATTTGTTTTTTCAACTTTTGATAAGCTGTTGTAAATTCTGCAATCGCCTTGGGTTTAGCAGCGGGAACGGGATAGAACATGCGAATGGGAATGCTTTCGACCATCTGTCCCCAACAATCGGTGTCGGGCGTTTGTAAGCGAGGGGCGATCGCCCAATCAACGCCATTAATCCCCTGTTGTTTTAGGAAAGGTAGCACTGTAAATCGTAGATCCGACTCACTTCCCACATTAATCAATCCTACCTTCCCATGATCTCGCAGCACCATTACAGGATCTTCAGTCGTAGATAATGCCGTGACCTGAGATAGGTGAGTTGCCGTATACGCCACTGGTACTGCAACGATCCCCAACCCGATAATCCCAGCTATCCACCCCTGTTTCTGACAACGAGGCTGCCACCAGACCAGTAAGTAGATTCCATACAGTAATAAAACCTGCACTGCGCTGATTGTGCCAATAGCATAGGCGTTCCCCGGAAGGCGATCGCCCAGTTCCGCAATTTTAAGAAACGCCACTGTTGGAAAATGCACTAGCCACGCTGAAGCACTCCCTGCAACCGGATGAATCAGTGCTAACAAGGCGCTAGCCATGCCGCCCACACTGATAATGGTAATTAATAAACTACTGAAAATATTGATCAAAATGCAGTAGGGCGAAACCACGCCGAAGACGTAAAGCTGCAAGGGAAGTATCCAGAGGTAGGCGGCGATCGGCACTGCAATTAAAGGCGCGATGCGAGTGGGAACCCAATCCAACCACTGCGTCAATTTTGATACAGTTACCACTAATCCCAAAGTTGCCAAAAAACTCAACTGAAACGCCAAACTCCAAATCCAAATCGGGTTCCACAGCAACAACAAAGTCGCTGCCATTAGCAACAGAGACAATGGCTTGACCTGACGCTCTAGTGTAACTGCCAGAAAAACTGCTGCCCCCATGACAGCCGCCCGCATGACTGAAGGCTCAATTCCAGTTAACCCCACATACATTGCTAGAATTCCCAACCCAATCCCCAGTCGCGCCCAGCGATTAAGCCGTTGAGTTAACGCCAACACAATACTCGCCAGCAAGGACACCTGCGTTCCTGATGCCGCCAACGCATGAGATAGACCTACACGGGCAAATTGATCTTGAATCTCGTAGGCAATATCAACGCCCCCACGTCCCATGACCATAGCGCTGATCAGATGTCCCACCTCTTCATCAATCCAAAAAGCTTGCGACTGAATAATACGCTGCTGAATTGACCACAGAAAAGGAGGCGAATCGCCCCGTTCTGGAAAGCTGATCTCTTTACCGTTTAACCCCGCAAAAATTCCCTGTTGCACTAAGTAGTGCTGGAAGTCGAACCCGCCCGGATTACTGGCTATTTTAGGTTTGTAGAGCGAGCCTTGAATGCGAACCGTTCTGCCGGGGTAAAGCTGAGAATCTTGCGATCGCGGCACCGTCACATACAGCATCCCACTCACCTTTTGCGGAATTTTCATTGCCTGCCCCACATGACCGATCGCTAAAACCGTGTCTAATTCAAACTGCACTCGTTGACTTCGAGTTATCCGGGGCGGAGAAGCAATCTTTCCTTCAACCGTAAACATTTGTGCATCTTCCGTCGCATTAACTAAGCGGCTAATGTCATTTTGAGCGGGCTGCGGCAGTTGCATTTGAAAATGTAAAACTGCTAAAAATCCACACAGTCCCGCGAGTAACCAAGTGCGTGACTTGACTCCTACTTTCTGAAAGCGAGGAATGAGCGGGTATGTGGAGGCGATTGCGCCCAGCAACAGCATGATGACTGCTCCTATAGGTAACCCCAGAACTTTCCAGGGCAGTCCCGTTAGCAACAACCCAATGACATATGCCAGACAGCAAACCGTGACATTAACCGCAACCATAACAATCAATGAGCGAAAGAATCTTAGATAGCATTCCCGTACTCATCGCTTTGCAGTCAGCCGATAGTGTTTAATAGGTGTTGCCCTGGAACAAAGCAATGAGGAAGAGGGCGAGAAAGGTGACTCTGGCGCCATGCCAGCCAAGATGGGGCTGCAATGTTTTCTGGATTAGAGTAATCTGTGGCATGAGGGTTTTGTGTTTTGAGTGTGGTAACTCTCATAAAACCCTCTCTCTATACCTTTTTACAAGTTTTGTCCTGCACTGAGGAATTAACCTCATCCCCAGCCCTTCTCCCCAAGGAGAAGGGAGTAAGATTTCTTGTCCCTCTCCTTTCGGGAGAGGGCTAGGGTGAGGGCAGATTTTGTCATTCATTCCTTCACTCAGCAACGCCTAAAAATAATTCATATAGGGTGCATTGAGCAGAACTCAATGCACCCTATATTTTTGATTGTTTAGCCTCATTTAATTTTTTTAATTAGAATAAGTTGCAAATTTAGTACTTAGGTACTATATTTAATCTAGAAATAGTACATTTGTATTAAATAAGTTTATTCACTTCAAATTCTATTCATTCACACTCAAACTGCCATGGAAGAACTTCAAACAGAAATCAAGGCTATTCAGGTTGCGCTTCGATCGATCCGCGCCCATGAACCTCGATCGCCTGTGTCTATATCTACGTCTACGTCTGCTCCCATTTCTGCTCATGCTCCTACAGTACTTTCTTCTCCTCGTACAGCTCGAATGCAGCAAATTAAGCCTTTGGCTGAACGGACTTATCAAGCAGCGGGTAAGGAGTTGGCAATGGAAACTGAACGGCTCAGTCGTTTGACGAGTGCTTACGTGAAAAAGCTAGAACAGCCTCAGCCGCTTGTAGTCCATAGTTTAGATGAGGCTTTTCAGCGGTTGGATGCACAAGCGGCAGAAGTGAATCAGCTTTCGGCTACGCAAGAGGCGGCTATTTTGAAGCTAAAGGCGATCGCCGAACAAGTAGGGCAAGATTGGCAGGCGTCTGATTCAGCAAGTCGGGTGGGTTCGGGAAAAGCTGTTCAACTGCCGCCCATTTGTGAATATCTAGAAACATCTGTACCTCACATTGAGAAGGATCAGCATGGTAAGTTTGTTGTCACTTCTCGTTCTGTAGATTTGTTTAAGGCAGAGCGAGAAGCTGAGCTAAATGCAGAAGAACTTCGTCATCATGCTGTTAAAGCACGACGAAATTCTTCTTTAATCAACCGTTTCTGGAACTGGTTAGTTGGAAAGCCATCTAAAGCATCCGAATCTAAAACGTCTCAGTCTAAGACGCTTCAGTCCAAGATGCAGAAGCGATCTGCTCGACGTTCTAAAAGTTATCCTTTTAACGTTCGTCATACCGTGATATTACTTGTAGGTGCGATCGTGACGCGCGTGTTGCTAGATACGCTCGTTGCTATCTTCCCAGGACTGTGGTTACCCGCGATCGCCATGATAGTTGCGCCTAGCGCGATCGCCATGTATCGTCGTCCCCTGACTTCTGATTCTGGCTTGATTTGGGGCTACCGTTTAGTTCTAGTCATTATTGGTCTACTGATTGGCGGCAGGATTTAGGGCTTTACCATGAGTCTTCTCCTCCTTGGCATACTCTGGATTGCCCTTGTTTTATCTTGCATTATTTCAATGGGGTTTGAGGATAAAGAACAATGACACATCCTGAAATTAGTTTCCCCCCCTCTAAACTGCTGCTGATCGCAGTGTTCTTGCTGCCTTTAGTTGCTGTTTTAATAATTGATTTGCATAAGGGGTCTTCAGTTCGGATGCTGCGGCGGACAGAAACTTGTCAAGGTGCTGTCAGTGAGGGCGTGGTGATTTCGCGACAGCAGCTTGCAGAGTTTCTAACTATTTCGGAGCGCGATCCTCGGACGAGGGTAGAGGAGATGTTGAAAGCGCCTTACTGCCAGTTACCTAATTTGGAAGTGCGAGCAGGAGCCACTGCTGAACGATTTGTTTACCCGTTGGCATTTGAGCCACAGACCTGGCTGATTGTGCTGTATGAGGGGGATGAATATGCCGGGTTTCGCTTTTTAATTCAGTAGTCTGTTCGATATCAATAAGATGTTTGATCAGGTTGTTCGAGCAAATTGTTCGAGCAGATTGTTCGAGTAGGGAGTGTGCGATCGCCATGAAGTTTGATAGAGATGCTTTAAGGGTGTCTACATGATTATTCGGAGTAGATATGCGGCTTATCGGTTGGGTTGGGAAGCGTGGAATGCTGGCTGTGGTGCTGTTTCTAAATAGCGCCTGTTCTGCGGAGCCTTCTACAGAGCCACCCCGAACCGTTCAAATTCAACAAGTTTGGCAGTTGCAACCGGGAGATACGATTGGTGGTCATCGGGTTGCGGCTGGGTTAGGTGATATTTCAATTGACCTGCAAGGTGACAGTGCCTTTGCCCCTTTTGATGGACGGATACAGCCCTTAAAACCGGACGTTAAGAACTGCGTGGTCTTCTCTAGTCCAGAAATTCCTGCTTATCTTTTTCGGCTTTGTGGGTTGCAAAACCTGAAGTTGGGAGAGGTAGCTCAAGGAGATGTGATTGGTTCAGGAGATTATTTGCACTTTGCCACGTTGAGGAAACAAACCGATGGAAGCTGGGCAATGGTTGAGCCTGCACACGACATTTTAGAACGGATATTACGATCGCCATGAAAACTCGTTTCCTGTATTCACTAGGTTTGGTTACGGCTATAGTCATCTATGCACCTGTGGTTAGAGCAGGTGAGGCATTGCGTTTCGACACGTCTTCTAAAGATACATTACCTTCTTTAACGGAAGGTAGCGTTTGGATGGCAACAGATCCAATCCTAAAAAAGGAGAATTCTGATGCAACGGTAACGGTAACGAACGAGGAAACAGAATCGTTACCAATGGCGATCGCTCCTAATCCTACAGCTTCAGAACTGCCCGTGAAACCTAGGGACAAACAGGAGGCTACTGTTAACAAAGAAGTTCCGGTTCAGCCCCTTTCGTTTGCAGAGCCTCCAAATTCTGTAAAAGCACCCGTCGCTCAAAGTGCATCTATTGAAGCTGCCCCGGTGCAAGCTACACTCGCCCAACCTGCGCCAGCGCAAGTTGAACCTATTCAACCTGCACCTATTCAACCTGTAGCAACTCAACCTGCACCTATTCAACCTGCGCCTGCCCAATCTCCCAAGCCCTCTGCTTCTCAGAAGCGGATTGAGTTGGTATTTAGCCTTTCTTCTACAGAACCGCTTTATGAAACGGAGCGCGAGACACCTCCTGTAGCTACAGATCCCACAGCGGAGGCAAATTCAGGGACGGGGGTAATTACAGATAAGTTGTTTACAGGTAGTACAAATTCTTTGGTGGCGAAGGCAGTAGGGAGTGCTGAGGGAACTCGGACTCCAGAGGGCGATCGCACTCGTGCTTATTATGGTCACGTTGATCCGGGCAACCGAGTTTGGAACCGAGGCAGTTTCTCTTATCAGCATTCGGCAGAATCTCCTGAAGATGCCGATCAAAAACAGCTATCTCGCTTAGCCGATCAGGCAAAAGTTATTGAGGCAAAAGCGGCTGACTACGGCTTGCAATTAACGCTAGAAGAAAAGCTCAACGGCATTGATCTGGCGAATCAAGCGCCCAAGGCAGCCCTTGATCGAGGCGGGTATGTGGATTGGTTAGCTCAAGCTCGTCAGCAGGGCATGAGCGGTTCGGATGCGGTGTTATGGGCACGAACGCACGCGTTCATTAATCCGGTCACTCAGCGGTGGGATGCGCCAGGATTGGGCAATACCGCTGAAGGAATTGGGCATGATCAGGCGCGGCGGATGGATGCGATCGCCCGGGCGATCGCGGCAAATCAGGAAGCGGTTGGTCAGGCTGTAAAAGTTGCTAGTTCGTCTGCTGTTGGTTCGCCTGCTAAGAGTGCGGTAAAAGTTGCTGGTTTGCCTGCTAAGAGTGCTGTGAAATCGGCACAACCAGAGCCGTCTATTCACGGAGAACAAGGTATTGCTCAACTTTTAGCTGAGAAAATTGTTGAGTTGTTTGGTGGTCATCATGCTCCTGTAGACTCACCACCTGTGGCAAGTGAACCGATGGGAATTCAACATTTGCTTGGGTTTGCGTTTTAGATTTTAAGTGGGGCAGGCATCTTGCCTGCTGAGTGTAGAAGACAGGCAAAGTGTAGAGGCAGGCAAGATGCCATAACTGTCAACTTAAGCAAAAAACATATCTGTCAAGTGGGTTTCAGCGTTTTCTAACCCTAGGGCTGTATACCTTTCAGCCCAGTAAGCCTTAATACTTATCCAGTCTGAATAGTTGGGTTTTTCCCAGGATGACC
>JBBRCV010000024.1:0-38007 GCA_038204505.1 Elainellales cyanobacterium | reverse complement strand
TTAGCATAGGTTTTGCTAGCCAGAAGAACAAGTTTAAGGTTTATGGCACTTTGCCTTACCTGAACATTCTACGAATTTACAGGGGCGATCGCCGAAAACTACAGGCAACGGGCAAAAATCTTCAGCTTCAATCTTGAGCTTCAATGAGGATAGGTGAGCGATCGCCAGGCAAACTGCGGCAGCGCCATCATGCGTCGCCACCGCCAAGGCTCTTGGTAGAGTCGGTAAGTCC
The DNA here is from genome assembly GCA_038204505.1 of Elainellales cyanobacterium. GTDB lineage: Bacteria > Cyanobacteriota > Cyanobacteriia > Elainellales > Elainellaceae > Timaviella. The sequence continues at coordinate 37,775 of JBBRCV010000024.1, read as the reverse complement.
ACTCCAGGTTATTGTTGCGGAGCCAGCCAGGGGCGCGGTCTTTGGTTCCTGCCCAAATATCAAAACTGCCGCCTACTCCAATCCAAATGGCGTTAGGACAAATGTGGCGATGTTCAGCAATCCAAAACTCCTGCCGGGGTACACCTAGCCCCACGAGGATGATGCGGGGCTGAAGGTCGGCTAGGGTTTGCAAAAGCTGAGGTTGGTCGGCGGGAGTAACGTAGCCATTTTGAGTTCCAGCGATCGCAATTCCAGGCGCTCTTTTTTGCCATGCGATCGCCGCTGCCTCGCTGACTCCGGGCGCACCGCCATAAAAGAAGATGGGGCAAGGCGCTAGTTCGGACGACCGCATCAACAGCTTTTCAGCTAGCTCAATACCAGGGCAGCGCTGCACTGCTTTACCCCGTAGCTTCAGGTAAAACACTACGCCTGCTCCATCAGGAATAACCAACTCGGCTTTACGAATTACGGTTGCTAGGGCTTCATCCTGTTCCGCCTGCATTGCCATTTCGGCGTTGAGCGTCACGATATGAACGCCCTTTTGTTGCTGTAACTGCAACAAGAGCCAGTCTATGTAGTTGGGTTGTAGATGCACGGGTAGCCCCATGACGGAAGATTGTTGCTGGAGCAAGAGCGATCGCGGCATAGTTTTTTTGACATCGCTTAACGCCACTTATTATAGAGAGCGAATGTTCTCTATTAAACAATCTTTATGCTCGGAAAGTTTGCCTACTCTTCCTGCCGAGCTTGATTAATCTCATCCACCGAAGGTGAAACTCCCAAGTCGGTACACAGCCCCCACAGAGACTTCCGAGGACTAGGCTTATCTGTCGCTAGCTCTCGCTCAATTTCAGGCGCAACCTGCTCAATTAATCGGACTTTATCTACCAAAGAAAGCTGTCTGACCTGGTTTAACATTTCTTCCAAAGTCACAGATTTTGTCCCAATTCAAAGTTTTCAGCAACTTCTATCATTATGGTGTAGAGATAAGAATTTCCATAGACTCCTTGCCATGTCCTCCGCTTCTCCCCCCAAGCTCATCCTGATCGACGGGCATTCCCTTGCTTTCCGCTCTTACTATGCCCATGCCAAGGGGCGAGACGGCGGGCTGAGAACTTCGACGGGTATTCCTACCAGCGTTTCCTACGGTTTTCTCAAATCCTTGCTCGATACGTTGGATCAAGAAAAGCCGGAGTATGTGGCGATCGCCTTCGACCTCAGCGACCCGACGTTTCGACACGAAGCCGATGAAACTTATAAGGCGGGTAGAGCCGAAACCCCAGAAGACTTTATTCCCGATATTATTAACCTTCAAGAAATTTTGACGGCGCTCAATTTGCCTGTGTTGAAGCTGTCGGGCTATGAGGCAGACGATATTATTGGCACGTTGGCGACCCAAGCCAAGGCGATCGGGATGCGGGTACAGATCTTGTCGGGCGATCGCGATTTGTTTCAACTGGTCGATCCTGAAGGACTGGTGACTGTGCTGTACCTCAGCACTAGCTACGGCAAGGGCACGCCACCGCCCAAAGAATTTGGCACCGAAGAAATCACCCTTAAGATGAGCGTTTCGCCGTCTCAAATCGTGGATTACAAGGCATTGTGTGGTGATGCATCAGACAATATTCCAGGTGTGCGGGGCATTGGCGATAAAACGGCGGTGCAGTTGTTAAAGACCTATGGCTCGCTGGAGAAAGTTTATGAATCGTTAGGTGACATCAAGGGAACCGTCAAAACTAAGCTGGAGGAAGGCAAGGACATGGCGCGGCACTCGCAATACATGGCGCAGATTCATCTGGATGTGCCGATCGCCGCCAACATAGAAGACTTTCGGCTCAAGGGTTTTGATGCTGATGCCGTAGTGCCGCTGCTAGAGAAACTGGAGTTCAAGCTTTTTCTTAGCAAAATTAATCAGTTGCAGCAGCGCTTTGGGGGCGAGGTTGCGCCAGAACTTCTGCTTCCTGCCCCTACGTCCGATCGCCAGAAGGTTGTGCCCATCTTTGAGGGAGGTGATACCTGGTTCTTTAGTGCAGAAGATACGCAGAATAGCCAGCGGATGACGGAGGCGGCGATCGTGCCTCAAATTATTGACACGCCCGCCAAGCTGGCTGAACTGGTCGATCGCCTGAAAACCTATCGAGATGCGGCTGCGCCTGTGGCTTGGGATACGGAGACAACTGCTCTAGAACCGCGAGATGCTGCTTTAGTAGGCATTGGTTGCTGCTGGGGATCAGGCTTAAGCGACATGGCGTATATCCCTACGGGGCATCAGATTGGGAAGAATCTGGAGCTGGCGATCGTGCTGGAAGCGCTGCGTCCTATTTTGGAAAGTACGGACTACCCCAAAGCGCTGCAAAATGCTAAGTTCGATCGCCGGATCTTGCATTTCCAGGGCATTGAACTTGAGGGCGTGGTGTTCGACACGATGCTTGCTAGCTATGTGCTGAATCCTGAAGCGAAGCATGGCTTAAGCGAACTAGGATTACGCTATTTAGAATCTTCGTCCCAAAGCTACGTAGATTTAGTGCCCAAGGGTAAAAATATTGCTGATATCGCTATTTCATCTGTAGCTCATTACTGCGGCATGGATGTGCATTTCACTTACCAACTGGTCGGTAAAATGATGGCAGAGTTAGAGCAGGTGACAGATCTGTATGCCTTGCTGATAGATGTAGAGCTTCCGTTAGAGCCTGTCTTGGCAGCCATGGAGAACCGGGGCATTCGGATTGATCAGGCGTACTTGAAGGAATTTTCTAAACGGCTAGAGGTTGATTTACAGGCGATCGAGAAACGAGCCTACGCGGCGGCGGGGCGAGAATTTAATCTTGGCTCACCTAAGCAACTCAGCGAACTATTGTTCGATAAGCTGCAACTTGACCTGAGAAAATCCCGCAAAACTAAAACTGGCTACTCTACCGATGCCGCTGTGTTAGAAAAACTTCAGGGCGATCATCCTGTCATTGACGAAATTTTGGAGTACCGCACGCTGACCAAGCTGAAATCTACCTACGTCGATGCTCTTCCTCAGTTAGTACGGGCAGACACCGGACGGGTGCATACTGACTTCAATCAGGCAATTACCTCTACAGGTCGTCTATCTTCTTCTGATCCTAACTTACAGAACATCCCGATCCGTACCGCATTTAGTCGCCAAATTCGTGCCGCTTTTATCCCTGAACCCGGTTGGCTGATGGTGGCTGCTGATTATTCACAAATCGAACTGCGAATTCTGGCGCATCTGAGCCAAGAGCCTGTGCTGCTAGAGGCGTATCGCAACCACGATGATGTCCATGCCATTACCGCCAAGCTGATATTTGAGAAGGATGAGATTACGGCCGAGGAACGACGGTTTGGTAAAGTCATCAACTTCGGTGTAATTTACGGCATGGGCGCTCAAAGGTTTGCGCGGGAAGTGGGAGTGGGCAAGAATGAGGCGAAGATCTTCATCGATCGCTTCAACGAGCGTTACTCCGGCATTTTCCACTATCTGCAACGAATGCAGCAAGAGGCGATCGCTCTGGGCTACGTCACCACTATCATGGGGCGACGGCGTTATTTCAACTTCAACAGCGAAAGCCTTAGACGGCTCAAAGGCTCTGACCCCAGCAGCATCAATCTCGATCGCTTAAAACTGCGCGACCAATACGATGCCCAAATGCTGCGCCAAGCTGCGAACGCCCCTATTCAAGGATCGAGCGCCGACATCATTAAAATTGCCATGGTAAGGCTGCACGAGATCCTCAAACCCTATCAAGCAAAACTGCTGCTGCAAGTGCATGATGAACTGGTGTTTGAAGTACCGCCCGACGAGTGGGAAGCGCTACAGCCTCAGATTAAAGTCACCATGGAAGCGGCGGCAGAGTTGAGTGTACCGCTGTTAGTAGAAATAGGTGCTGGAGAGAATTGGATGGTGGCAAAGTAGAATTGAAAAAATAGAGTCAAACTCGATCGCCATGTCAGACCAAGAACTAAAACAGCTCGTTGAAAGTAATGCTAGAGCTATCCAAGCAATGTTAGATTCCAGGGTTGAGGAGCGGCTAGAATTTCAATTAGGGATGGATCAACTTCGATCAGGGATGGATCAACTTCGAGACGTTGTGGTGCGGTTGGCGAATTTGCAGGAGGGCATGACTCGGATGTTGGTTTCTTTAGATGAAGAACGCCCAACAATTTTGAGAAAGTTGAATGCGATCGAAAATAAGCTGGATCGGTTTTTAGAATCACGAGCCGAATGATCAGGATTGCCTCTCATCTTGAAAGCTGATCACGCTCCAGTTTCTTTTCCGTAAGCTTGCCACGCTAGTTCAATGAGTCCATTGGCGATCGCCGCTGCCACGACTGCGCTGCCTTTGCGCCCTGCAATCCGAATATGGGGTACTAAAGAATCTTGAAGCTGTTGCATGACTTTATCTTGGCTGATAAATTGAGCGGGCGTGCCAATTACCAAAGCGGGCTTAATTTCTTCAGCAACAATCAGATCGACTAGAGCCGCCAAAGCCGTCTGCGATTCACCCACAATAAAAATTCCTTCAGGGTAGCGCTTTGCCAAGGTTTCAATTCCCCATGCCGCCATAGTTCTGTCCTTTTGCGGACGAGTCAGAGTTTCCATACTGCAATAGACTGGATTGGCAAAGGTGTTCTGAATATTGCCTGCAATGCCAACCTGCACCATCGGTACATCCACAATTAAAGTGCTGCGAGCGGCAAGGGCTGCGGCTCCCCCTTGGAGCGCCTGATCGGAGAACTGAATTAAATGCTTGTATTCAAAATCGGCGGTAGCATAGATGACCCGACGCACAATTTCGTATTCAGACGGAGAAAATGAATTCTCGCCCATTTCACGATCGATGACCCTCAAACTTTGAGCGTCGGTGATATGCCACTCCATTGCCACTCCGCAAACGATCATTCAAAGACATGCATTCATTAGACCCCAAATTCTGCTTTTGCTAACGTTTATTGTGCAAACCCGTTTTGAGGAGATGACTTTGGGCATCACATTATTAGGAATGATCGCTGGGACTTTGACGACGATCGCTTTTTTGCCTCAGCTTTTTAAGGTTTGGCGATCGAAGTCAGCTAAAGATATTTCTATGACTTGGTTGGTAACGTTCAGTGGCGGGGTCTTGCTTTGGTTAATTTATGGCTTGTTGCTGGGACAGTTGCCTATTGTGCTAGCAAATGCCATCACCTTGGGGTTAACGTGGGTGATTTTGGGGTTTAAGCTGAAATATCGCTAGCTACTTAACCTTGACCTTAAGATTGCCACTTGAGTTGTTGTACCCTGCAACTACGCCGTTTTGTAGCTCTACTACGCTGTCGCCATATCTCAGCTCTTCACGACACAACGACCCATCTAAAATAACTTGGGTGGGGGTGCCTTCTACTCTAAAAATTTCGTTGCGGTCTGCTCCTAATGACCAAAAGTTGGGTTGGCTAGACTTTTCGCTGGGCAATGGCGTGATGGCGACTTTGAGGTTGCCGCTAAAGTTGGAATAGCTTGTGACTCGGTTATCGATGATTTGAACTGTGCTATCGCCATAATGCAAGACTTCTTCTCCAGGCGCGTCATCGTGATCGACCCGAACAGGAGTGCCTTGTACCTTAAAAACATCTTCTTTGTTAGAGCCTAATGTCCAAGATGAACCGTTTGCCATGGTAGTGGTGGGTATGGATTCTTTGGCTGTTTTGAGGTTGTGATCAATGTCTTCAAAGTTGACGACAATGCTATTGGTTAGTTCGACTGTGCTATTACCGTAGGTCAGCACTTCTTGACACAAAGCATCGTACCGAACGGCATGAGTGGGTGTGCCTTGAATTCTCAGGACATCGGCTTTACGGGAGCCTTTATTCCAAAGATTTTGAGTTTGAGTAGAAGATACGCCGGGGTCTTGAGTCTGACTTTTCCGTTGGGCATAAGCAAGGTTTTGTTGGTACTCTTTAACTTTTTCTTGAGCAACTTTGTGGTCTTTGCTGGTGTAAGCTACCGATTGCATCAGTCGAATAGATTCTTTCCATCCATCTACAACTGTCGACCATTCATCTTTGGTTTTGGCGGTTTGGGTGATTTCGGCAGCGCTCATAGCCCGGTTGACTGCCCAACGAAAGGTATCGGTTTGGGAGGGGAAGTCTTTGAGGGTAGGTAGGTTGGAGTCTTTGAGGGTGGTAATCCCGACTGCTGTCCCAATTGCCAAACAGAGAATGGCTGCTGGCAGCAAGGGGAGCGATCGCTGATTAGTCATTTTCGGCATATACCGCCATCTTCGTTCTAGAACTGGGTAAGAGCCGTTCCCATTAGAACTTTTGCTGTGGAGCGATCCTTTGCCGTTGCTTTTACCGTTGCCGTTACCGTTACCATTGGTATGTCCGTTGCCGTTTGTGCCTGATCCCGGTCGATTATCCATGTAACACTACCCTAATGATGTTGGACGGTTTCCAAATACTCTTATATACCAAATACTCTTATATACCGAATACTGTTATACCGAATATTGCCGTAGTGATAAGCGACTGTTAAGTGAGGTTCTAGTGTAAATTGATACGTATTTTTTAAGCTGTATTTTTCAATCTGCTGCATTTTTTCAATCTGCTGTATTTTTTCAATCTATTGACGTAACTTCTACCTCTTGATACTGAATTAAGAGGTGTTTTAAAAACTGCGCGGCGGTCGTGAAATACTGTTTTTGTCCGCATCCTGTGAGTCGAACTGTTGGGGCTGAGTTCATGGCTTCATTTGTCCAACCTTGTGCGGTTTGGGGCGATCGCCACAGGTCTAAATGGGCGATGTCGGGGGCGGCATAAAAGCTAGAGTCATTCCTGCCCCAAAGGGTAGAACTCCAGTCTGTAAAGCGATCGTGGCTAACTCGATGAATTGGAAAATTACCCAATAGCGGCACTCCCCAACCGTCAAATGCAATTACAGCCTTAACTTGACCTCCAAGACTCTGCAAAACTTGGGCGGCACCAATGGCTCCCACCACTCCAGCACTAAACCCAATTAATACCAGCGGATGCCAGGTGCAGCGTTGTAACTGCAAGCCTTGAGCCGAGGACTGCATACTCAAAAACTTTAAGATGTGGAGGGCAGAATATGCTGGAAATTGTCTTGTTGGAAAGACATAGACCTGTTTTAGGTTGAGCAAGTTGCCGATTCCTTCTAAGAATTCTTGAGTCAGTTCCGGCGAATGCACTCCAGGGCAAATAATAACACTCATTCTTTATCCTTTAATTGAGTAATAACTAGATTTGAGCACTAATTGGGGTTTTGTAAAGTTTAGATGTATGTTTTGTTGGAATGTCCCGTTGCAGCTTCTAAAAATCAAACTCTTACAGGAACTCTTGCTATCAAAAAAGTAGTTTTTAATACTTCTGCTAATTCTTTTAACGGAGATTGGATAATTAATTGGTGAGGGGCGATCGCCCCCAGGTTGCTCTTATTCACAAGCTAATCAATAGGCTGATCTGAAGGATTGTAAATTGATCTTTAAAAGAAGTAAATTGATTTTCAAAGAATAAGGCATTGCAGAATTGCTAGAGTCTTTTATCTAAGCAGATACTTATAGGTAAGGGTAGGGAACCTTTATTAAAACTATATTTCTACTTCAGTAGGATTTTCTTGGCAGGATTTTCTGGTAAGGGTAGAGCGTGCTTGGAGTCTAAAAATGTCTAAGACCAACGTTAATTTAACAATTTCTGTGATAGAAGCTGAAGCTGAAAGCCTACTGCGTAGCTATCCTGACTATCCCTACCAACGAGCCTTTGCGATGCCAAAGTTGCGCCAAAAACTTGTTGCTTATGTTTTGATCCGCGTCCCTAATTTTTATGCGGTGAGCGAGGAGCAAGAATTCTCTACTGAAGAACCGCTCTATTGTCCTCCTGAACAGCGCCAACAAGTTGAGACTTTAATTCATTGCGGCATTCAACGTCTTTTACCCAAAAGTTTGCCTAAGATGGCGATCGCCACAGAAGCCTATGAAGATATGGAAGAAATGAATGTTGGGTCTACATCCTCTCATTGGTTGAACTAATCGAAGGTTTACGTGCCTGATCGCTGAGTCAGTGGGCTGAGTCAGTGGGCTGAGTCAGTAGGGCAGGCAATCGGTGATTGCGACTCTTTTGTTCGGTTTGCAGGTTGGTTGTAATTGTCCCATGCCAGTATTGTCGTAATAGCAACGTTGAAGGGGCGATCGCCTCAAATGTGGGCTATGCTTACGGTCAATCGGATGGAACCTGTGTATAAGTGGTATCTGCCAACTTTTAGTGAAATTCTAGCTCTTGATGAACCATCTCCTAGTTCACGCCCCAAGACTGTGGGTCAGCAGCGGGTTAAGGCTGAGCGCGAATGGTTTGGAGCGATCGCTGCCCTGAATCAACTTTTGCAGCAGGCGATCGTGGAAACAGAAGGTTCTAGCTCAGTCAAGGGCATTTTGCTCGCGGGACCTTTACCCGTCTTAACTCAGGCTGATCTAGTTAACCAAATTGCGACTTGGACTTTTACCGTCGGTAATACGGGCAAGACTTCTTTGCGGCTTCCAGCAGCCATGGGCGGCGAGGGTTGTGGGACTGCACCGCCAACTCTGCCCTTGCTGCCCGATGACCCGTTGGCAGCCGAGCCATTTTGTTTAGTGCTAACGCCTCACTTTAGTTTGGCGATGGCGTTGGGCGAAACAGCGGAGGGCACCCCTACATTTTTGTTTTCTTTTGAACCAGAGGTGGTTTGGCAAGTTTGGCGATCGCTCCAAGCTCGCCTGATGTTAGTTTCGCCTCAGCCGCTGAGTCTGCTCAATGAATTGGTCGAGCAATTCCCTACGGTTGCGCCTGACTATCGCACCGTTATGAAATTTAGTCGTTTGATGCTGGCGAATTTATCGGACTCGGAGACAGAAGGGAAGCGAGTTCAGGTTGTGCCTAAAGCGGTTTCTAAAACTGGCGCTAAGTTTGCAGCAATGTCATTTGCATCGCCTTTCAGTAAGCCCTGGCAGGCGAAAAAATCCCAAAAGAAAGGTGGAGCAGATACAGAATTATTACAGGCGATCGCCCATGAGGTACGCACACCACTTACTACCATTCGCACTCTCACTCGCTTATTGTTGAGGCGCAAAGAACTGGCTGCTGATGTGATTAAGCGCTTGAAAGTGATTGATCAGGAATGCACTGAACAAATCGATCGCTTCAGCCTAATTTTCAAAGCCGTAGAGCTAGAAACTACTAATACTAGTAGTCCGCTTTCACCCCTTGCGCCTATTTCACTAGCGCAGGTCTTTCAGCAAAATACACCCCGCTGGCAGCAACAAGCCCAGCAGCATCGCCACACGCTAGACATCATCTTGCCGCAGAAAATGCCGATGGTTGTGACTGATCCGACTATGTTAGATCAGGCGTTAACAGGGTTGATCGATCGCATCACTCACAGCTTGCCTCCGGGTAGTCATATTGAGGTACAGGTGACGTTAGCGGGGCATCAATTAAAGCTGCAATTTAAGTCTCAATTACAGACGGATTGTAGTGCAGATGGCAAAGACAAATATGGTTTTGCGCCTGTACTCAAGTCGTTGGGGCAACTGTTAATGTTTCAGCCAGAAACAGGAAATTTAAGTTTGAGTATGCCCGTGACGAAGAACTTTTTCCAAGCGTTGGGCGGTAAATTAATTGTGCGGCAGCATCCTCAGCAGGGAGAAATACTGACCATTTTCTTGCCGTTAGATAATCGTAGGATGGATGATTAGGGGATCTTCTCATCATTCAAAAGGGGAAAAATATGCAGCTCGTTTTGTTTAGCAAGCCTGGATGTCATTTGTGTGAGGGACTGGAAGAAAAACTGCGGCAGATCCAGGACGTTGAACTAGAGATTCGGGATATTACAACCCGTGATGATTGGTTCCAAATGTATGAGTACGAAGTTCCGGTTGTGCTGATGGAGCCTTCACCTACGCCGCTGCCTCGATTTTCGCCGCGATCGTCTGTGCCACAAATTACGCAGTTGTTAACAAAATATTGTGCCGATCGCGCTGAAAAGAGTTAAAAATAGGCGACGACGTGCAGTAGAGGCATCAGGAGATCGCAATGAAATTAAAAGAATTATTGGCTGTGTTGCCTGTGACGTTACCTGTGGCGTTACCCCAACATCCGGCGCTAGAGGCTGAGGTGACGGGCATTGTCACTAATTCTCATGCTTGTAAACCCGGTGACTTGTTCATTGGAATGCCGGGAACGCGGGTAGACGGTGGCGATTTTTGGACAAGCGCGATCGCGGCTGGGGCGATCGCGGCGATCGTCTCTCCTGCTGCGGCTCAAAAGTTCTCTGGCGATCGCGCCTGCGTGATTTCCTACCCCGACATGGTTCAAGCTTGCGCCATCGTCTCAGCGGCTTTTTACGATAATCCTGCCCAAAAGCTAAAGCTGGTCGGTGTGACCGGAACGAACGGCAAAACCACCACGACGCACTTAATTGAGTTTTTCCTCACCCAGTCGCAACAGCCTACGGGTCTGCTAGGGACGCTCTATGCCCGTTGGCAAGGGCACCAAAAGACTGCAATTCACACCACGCCTTTTGCCCTAGAGCTACAGCAGCAGCTTGCCGAAGCAGTGAAAGCAGGTTGCAAAACCCTGGTGATGGAAGTAAGTTCTCATGCACTAGCACAGGGGCGGGTGCTTGCTTGTCCCTTTGAAGTGTCTGTATTTACAAACCTGACTCAAGACCATTTAGACTATCACAAAGATTTAGAAGATTACTTTGGGGCAAAGGCGTTGCTATTCAATGCAGATTACCTTAAGGGGCGTGCTGTAGTAAATCTAGATGATGCCTATGGTCGACGGCTGATAGATTCAGCGGCTGGCGAGGTGTGGTCTTACAGTGTAGAAAATGCGGCGGCTGATTTGTGGATGAGTGATTTGGTGTATGAATCGGAAGGGGTGAAGGGCGTTTTGCATACGCCAAAAGGAGAGACAGTTTTTCAATCGCCTTTAGTCGGACAATTTAATTTGTCAAACCTGCTGGCGGCGACTGGGGCAGCGTTGCACATGGGTGTGGAGTTAGAGGCGATCGCCCAATCTCTACCTCATTTCACAGGCGTACCTGGACGCATGGAGCAGGTGCAAATTCAGCCAGATCAAGATATCAGCGTCATTGTAGACTACGCCCACACGCCGGACAGTTTGGAGAATATGCTACGGGCGGCGCGACCGTTTATTCAAGGGCAAATGATTTGTGTGTTTGGCTGTGGGGGCGATCGCGATCGCACCAAACGTCCGCAGATGGGGGCGATCGCGGCAACGTTATCAGATTGGGCAGTCGTCACTTCCGATAATCCGCGTACTGAAAACCCTGAGCAGATTTTGCAGGATGTGGTGGCAGGAATTCCGGCTGCAACGAACTCGACGGTGATTGGAGATCGGGCGGATGCGATTCGGACTGCCATTTTGCAGGCGCAGCCGGGAGATGGGGTGCTAATTGCCGGGAAGGGGCATGAGGATTATCAAATTTTGGGAACTGAGAAGGTTCACTTTGATGATCGGGAGCAGGCAAGGGCGGCGTTGGCATTGCGGTTGAAGTGAGGGGCGATCGCCCTCCCAATTACCTCAGCGGAATGCACCGAAATCCTAAAGAGATGGGTGCATTCCTGTTGAGCGACCCCTTGCGGGTATCTCGAAGAGCGCGCGCTTATGACACCAGACGATAACGGATCAGCACACTCATCACTTCACCTGGATTAGGAGCAGGTAATAACCCACTCCAGTCTCCAGCCTCAGCATATCCACGCTGATGTAATTCGTGGATGTTCTCGCGCACACCTTCAGGGGAACCAATCAGCAACACTGCCAATTGTTCTCGGTGGGGCATGGGCTGGGGCAATGCAGCCGTTTGAGCGGCGATCGCCGACTGAATGGGCAATTTACTTCGTAGCTTGCTTCTCAACGTCGTATTCATTTGCAATCATCCTTTGAGTTTCTGGGAACAGAAAACCCAAAACCTAGCCGCCCATCTAGTCGAAGCGAATCAGGGCGGCTAGGAGAAATGTTAAAATCTCCGACAGCCACCAGACTGCCGTTAACAGTTTGGAGGTTAGCCGTCCATCTGCTGGTCGTAACAGCGATGGGCGGCGCTAAGTTTTTGGGGTCTGGCTGTGTTTTATTGCACACAGCCTTAGTTTGGAGAATACCGAGATTTGTTAGTGAAAGTCAAGGGGATAGGATTTTCGTGACATAATTCTGCTACCTAACCCATGAGAAAATGGAATGTCTGTACTGTAAAGCTCAAATGCGACGAAGCACAGCCCCCTTTAGCATCGATCGCCATGGCTACTCTGTTTCGTGGGATGCTGTTCCTGCATGGGTTTGTGAGCAATGTGGAGAGTCGTTATTTGAAGCGGCTGAAGTCGATACCATTCAAACAGCACTTTCATTTCTTGATCGTGAAACAGTTGCGTTGACGAATCAGTCCTTGCGCCAGCCGCACAACAACGCTATTGCCGCAGACTGTTAGAAGCGATCGCCCCTCCACTAAAATTAAGGAGTTGACATTGCAGTGTTTACTGCTTTTGAACAATGACTGAACTGCTGCGACAAGCGCGCTGCTTTGCAGATACCGCAAGGGTCGCCTAACCCATGAGCGGAATTAACCGAGATATCACTCCAGATCCACGACCAAGCCTGATCGATCGCCATTTGCCTGATACCGCTCAAGTCCAACGATTGCTCCGAAGAGAAGGTAGAGCACACGTGTTTAACGATCGCGAAACCCTAGAGCAAGTGACGCAGGCTATCATTACAAGTGGAGAACAAACTGGAATAGATGATAAAGAGGATGATTACGAGCGATATGGACTCTACTTTTCAGAGGCGATCGGTTACGTAATTAGAACAGATGGAAGCCAAACATTGCTCTACTGTGGCGAAATTAAAATTGTGAAAACAACAGGTGAGTACCATGCAATCCCACGCACCAGCCCTCGCAGAACAACCTAAAACCTGGAAATTTCTAGAACTCTGGGTTGATCCAGTTCTTTTTCCACCCAAGATTCTGATGCTAGTAGGAGATCAAGACGGCAGTTGTCGCATTTTCAACCCTGCATCTGACTATCAACTTGTAGTCTCTCACTCCAACTATCAAGCAGCCCAAGATTGGCTTCTTGAAGACGAATATGAGCGGGTTAAAGGTCAACTTTTGTCTGAAGAAGTCATTTAATTTCTTCCGCTCAGAATTGAGAACGCGATCGCCCTTCCCCTAAAATTAAGAACTGAACATTACAGTATTTACTGCGCTTGAACAATGACTGAACTGCTGCGACAAGTGCGCGGCTCGTTTCCTGACTGAGTTGCAAGATGCCCAAGAGCTTCCACAGCCCCGCATTCCTGGTTTGCTGAGTGGAAAACTCGGAGACGCTTTTTTTGAACCTCTCCCAGAAGAGGAACTTTAACAGTGGGAATGAGCTACCTTATCGACACCCATATCCATGCAGATTCCCAACGCAGAGAATGCAATCGTTGATATTCGTAAGTTGCGTGACTATTGCCTAAATCCAGAGCATGAGGATGGAAAGCATAAAGCTCGGCTGTTTTCAGCAAGCCTCGCTATGACAGCTAACGACGCTGATGAGTTACGCCAGATCCTACTTGAAGTTGTGAGAACTCGTGAAGCTCGGTTAGGTCGGCAGGATGAGTTTGGGCAACGTTACACCCTAGATTTCATCCTTACATGGCAAAATAGAAGGGCAATCCTTCGGAGTGGCTGGATTGTTGAATCTAATTCGAGAGTTCCAAGATTAACGACTTGTTATCCGTTGTAGCGATTAGAGGCGAGAAAAGTGGATCTAAACCCCATCAAGTTACTGGATGTCGTCGCTCTAACGGTTGATCTACCTGAGTACAATTTGTGGCGAGGACAAGTCGGTACAGTCGTTGAGATATTAGCGATCGGAACAGCGTTTGAAGTTGAATTCAGCGATCGCCATGGGCGTACGTATGAGTCTATAGGGTTACGCCCAGAGCAAATTATGGTATTGCACTTTGAGCCAACATTGCCTGAATTCAAGCCTGAAAGGGTCACAGCATAACCGTGATAACGCCTAGCTAAGCCAAATCAATCCAACAACCGCAAGTGCGGATCGCCCTTCTCATCACAACAGCGCGCTGCTTCGCAGATACCGCAAGGATCGCCTTTCAACTAAAATTAAGAGATGACATTGCAGTATTTACTGCTGTTGAACAATGACTGAACTGCTGCGATAAGCGATTGCCCTTCACCCAACAACAGCGATCGATTTACAGTTAAAATTAAGACGCTGACATTAGAGCATTTACTGCGCTTGAACAACGACTGAACTGCTGCGACAAGCGATCGCTTTGAGGTGTCTGCAAGCGATCGTTCATAATAGGCGTTGACATCTTTCAGTAATAGGAGTCGTTTATGCTACTACAAGAACTGAAGGAGCAGGTTTTCAAGCTACCGCCTAGCGATCGCATTGCGTTGGTGAGTGCCATCATTGAGTCCTTACAGGACACATCAATTTCTCAGTTTGATCGCTCTAGCGCAATTCAACGGATGCGAGGCTTACTGAAAACAGACCAACCTGCACCAACGGATGAAGAAGTAGCTGTAATGTTGGAAGAGCGGCAGGCGGAGAAATATCTTTAGTGAGAGTTTTAATTGACACCAATATTGTCCTAGATTTTCTGTTGCAGCGAGAGCCATTTTTTCAAGACGCGGAACGGCTGTTCCAAGCGATCGATACAGGGGAGGTCGTTGGCTACGTGACGGCAACAACACTCACAGATATTTTCTATATTTCTCGCAAACACACTCGCAGCGTTGAGCAAGCACGGCAAGCAGTCTCGGAAACGCTGATTGCCATGGTCATTTGTTCTGTTAACCGAGCAGTCTTGGAATCAGCATTCGGATCTGGTCTGGCTGATTTTGAAGATGCCGTTCAAATTTTTTGTGCAGTCGCCCAAGGATTAGATGCTATTTTGACCCGCGATACGCAAGGTTTTTTAAGCTCTCCTGTACCTGTTTTGTCCATTCAAGAGTTTTTGCAGCAACTAGGGACGCAAAATAGTGGTTAATGGGTTGGGGATCACAGATAGCTAGGAATTGCCAATTTAAGAGAATGTTGAATATCTTTTTCACTAAAATGAAGAGGCTAGCATTGCAATGCTTACTGCCCCTGAACACAATACCCACGAGGCTTGCACCATGACCCCCCACCTGGAAGCCGCGATCGCCGCCCTCCAACCGCTCTCACAAACAGAGCGCCATCAACTGCTCCAAATTCTGATCCAAAGCGATTCATCTTCAAATTCTCAAACTGAACTCAGAACACTCAGCACCCAGTTTTGGCAAGGCACTCCGCTCAATCAGCTACTTACTACCCAACTCCCCACAACTGTTGATAACCTCAAGAACCTTGCGGCTGACTTTTGGCCCGAAGAAGACTCAATTGATGACTTTCTCACCTTCCTGCGGCAACAGCGCCAAGAGCTAATTTAATCCTCCATGAGTCTTCTTCTAATTGATACTGACATCGCCTCCTTCATCTTCAAAGGCAGCGACTATGCCGACCCTTACACACCACTTTTAAGCGGTCACGAGTTGGCACTTTCATTCATGACTGTCGCCGAACTTTTTCAGTGGGCAATCCAGCGTCAGTGGGGCGCTCGTCGTCTTGCACAACTAAAGCAATATTTTAGGACTTACGCACTGTACAAATTAGCATGTTATGCAGTAACGAGAATAGGTCGTTTCAGCCTTTTGCAATGCCTTCCTTTGGATTTAAATTCCTAAAAAAGAAATGAAAAAATAAAGCTGAAAGGGCTGAAAAGTACGACTGCTATATCGGTTATTCTGTCAATGCGTAAGTCCTATATTTATCAAATTATGTCATTATTCCAGTCGATCAGCCCCTTTGTCAGAAATGGGCACAGGTTCGTGCTGATCGACAAAGTGCGGGAAGAGTCATTTCGCCCCAAGATGCTTGGATTGCAGCAACAGCTCTACGGTATGACTTACCATTAGTGACTCACAACCTCAAAGATTTTCAAGAAATTCTCAATCTACGGCTCATCACGCCTGACTCATAAAGCGATCGCTCTTCTACTAAAATTAAGAGGCTGACATTGCATCCACTCCAGCAAGGCAAGAAACTTTCATCTTCAGCATAAAACGGTACACTGATCAAATCCTCTTGCCCCATCTCCCTATGGAATTCATGCCACTCTGGGAACTCCTTGCCGACTTGGGAATTCAACTGCCTAACCCTGGCAGAATTCAACCTGAGAACGCCCCCAAAAAGCTTAATCCACGCCAGCGCATGATGGCACGTCACGCCGAGGCAAATCCCGAAAACCCTAGGGATATCATGGCGGCGCTAGAGCAGCTTTTGGCAGAGAGAGAACTTCAGTCATATCGCCCTAGATCTTCTTCTAAGGTGCAATGCTGGGTTGCGGCTGAGAAAACTGTGACGATCGCCGACTACAGCATTCCTGGCATGGTTTACGTAGGCGAAAATTTAGCCAGCGTTAAAAGCTATAACTTCATTGAACCTAGCCTGATTATTCCTAGCCTTAAGGTGAGTAGCGATCGCCCCGACTACGCAGGTCAGCACGTAGATTACTACCCCACCTACGGACGCATCCCGCCCACCAGCCGTGCCGCCTATCTAGAATGGCTTTCCGAAGGACGACGTGAACCCGATGTTCATGTGGCTTATCTCTGGCTATTTTTCTATGGCTTAGAGCGTCGCGTTTTTTACGATTTGCTAGGCGCAGGTCGGCAGCCCAATGCGTCGATGCAGGAATTAGAGGTGATTCTTGAAGAAGTTAGGCAACTGCGGACGGTCTACAGCGGCTCTGCCATGTACAGCGCTTTTGTCCACAAAGCAGACTTATTTATTGACCTTTGCAGCGTCATCTACTCTAAAGAAGCTCTCTACGAAACGCTGAACCCCTTTGAAGCTAACCTAATCTTGTTGCAAATTGGCTTAGGTCAGATGGTTGCACAGCGCCATCCGATCCCGGCAACCTGGGCGCTAGCCTGGTATGTACGGCTATCTAAAAATCGGCTGCGAACGGCTGCGACCCGCTGCATGGAAGAATTGCAGGCGCTGTTTGCATTGCGCTACACCGAAAACTACGGTGAGGGCATGAAGCTAAAGCCAGGTAAATCGATCCTCTCGATTGATTATTGTCCTGCCAGTCAAACCTTCAATCGTTCTGTGCAAGTCAATGTGGGCAACCTGCCCGACGTTAGCAGGTTTACTAGCAAGATTAATCAGCTTGATCAATTAGTTACTGATTCTACCGCTAAACTGGAACCGCTAGGACGCTTGCTAGGGCGTAATCCTAACGCTCGAAATACCTCGGCAGCGATCGCCCTCCTACCGCCCGAACTGTTGGCAACTCACGGCGGCGAAATTGTCCAGAACCTTAAAAACTGGCTAGTTCTACGGTTTGCTCAATCGTCAAACGCGATCGCCATTTCTGGCAAAGAATTGTTCCAATATTGGTCAGGTGCAAACCCTGAAAAGCTCGGCAAAGGTGAAGCAGAAGGCTTATCGCAAATGTTAGAACGCTTGGGTTACGGCATTGAGCCAGATATCCGGCTGGGCGGTGCGGTACCCAAACTCGTGGGCTGGGTCGCTATCTTTCGGTTAGATACTGAAAATCTTCCTTACCTTTCTCCTGAATATTTGACCGCAACTTTAATTGCCCACTTAGCGATCGCCGTTGCTAGTGGTGATGAGTTGCCTAACTCAATTGAGCAAGACTATTTAAGAACTCACTTAGAATCCTTAATTCCCCTAACTTGGGCTGAGCGATCGCGCTTTCAGGCTCATTTGCAACTATTGCTCCAAGAAAAGCCGAATTTGCGCGGTCTTAAGACAAGAGTTGAAGCCGTGCAGCCAGAAACGCGGGGAGCGATCGCCCGTTTCCTAGTTAGCGTTGCGGTTGCTGATGGTCAAGCTTCTCCCAAAGAAATCGATCGCCTGACTAAGGTTTATACCCTGCTCGATCTTGATCCTCAAACCTTGTACAGCAACGTTCACGATATCAGTGCAAACCCGGTAAATTCTCGTCCTGCCAGCGAACCGATTACCGTTCGTGCGGCATCTCCCACCAAAGGACATCAGATCTCGGCTCCACGTCAGCAAAATCCTCTCATTTTGGATATGAGTCTTGTTGAATCTAAAATATCCGAATCGCAAGAGGTTTCTAGTTTGTTAGCTGATATTTTTGTTGAAGAACCGCCCGTGTCTCAATCGACTCCCATTACTGGAATGACAGCCGGAGTCGCGGGGCTAGATTTGGCACATTCGCAGCTTTTACAGGCGTTGGCGCAAAAGCCAGAGTGGCAGAGGGCAGAACTAGAGGCGATCGCCCTTGCCCTCAACTTAATGCTAGACGGTGCCCTCGAAGTGATCAACGAAGCGGCATTTGACCAGTGCGATGCTGCTGTGATTGAAGGTGATGATCCTTTTGAGGTCAACGCAGACGTGTTACAGGAGCTATTGGCGTGACGAACGGAAATTTGATTAAAGCCAAAGATCGAGATATGGTCATTCAATCGCTGCAAGCCGGGGTGGTTCCTCGCAAGGGTCAGCACCTGATTCAGGTCGGACGGGTTGAAGAAATTAAAGCCGTAATTCGTGACCTCGATCGCATGGCAGAAGGCGGTTCTGCAATCCGGTTTGTCATTGGTGAATATGGTTCGGGGAAGACTTTCTTTCTTTCGTTGGTGCGATCGATCGCCCTTGAGAAAAAGCTCGTTACGGCTCATGCTGACCTCACGCCCGATCGAAGGCTGCACGCTACGGGTGGACAAGCGCGATCGCTCTATGCTGAATTGATGCAGAATTTGGCGACTCGAACCAAGCCTGAAGGTGGAGCGTTGCCGAGTATTGTGGAACGATTTGTGACTTCAGCAGTGAGTGAAGGGCGCGATCGTAATATCGACCCTGAAGTCGTTATTCGAGAACGTCTAGAACACCTTTTAGAAATGGTTGGTGGATACGACTTTGCCGAAGTAATTGCAGCTTATTGGAAAGGTCACGATAACGACGATGAGCATCTAAAAATGAATGCAATTCGCTGGTTAAGGGGAGAATTTACGACTAAGACCGATGCACGACAAGCGCTTGGAGTTAGAACCATCGTTGATGATGCTAATTTCTACGATCAGCTCAAGCTTTTTACTCAGCTTATTCGACTTTCTGGATACGCTGGATTACTAATCAGCTTGGATGAATTAGTCAACCTCTATAAACTCGCTAATACCCAAGCTCGTAAAAGCAACTACGAACAAATCTTGCGTATCCTGAATGATTGCTTACAAGGTCATTCCGTTGGTCTAGGCTTTGTGATGGGCGGCACACCCGACTTTTTAATGGACACCCGCCGAGGGCTATACAGCTACGCGGCTCTACAATCTCGTCTCGCTGAAAACACTTTTGCGGTCAACGGCTTAGTCGATTACAACAATCCTATTCTCCGCCTCGGCAACCTCAGCCCAGAGGATTTATTCGTGCTCTTGAGCAAAATCCGTCACGTTTTTGCATCCGGTGATCCGACTCAATACCTTTTACCCGATGAAGGAATTCAGGGCTTTATGTTGCATTGCTCTCAACGCATTGGCGAAGCGTATTTTCGCACGCCTCGTAACACCGTTAAAGCATTTATCGATTTGCTTTCAGTCTTAGATCAAAACAAACAAGTGTCTTGGAAAGATTTAGTTGTTCAAGTCAACATTGGCACAGAATCTAACCCAGATGCACTGGTTCCGGCAGAAGATGAGGATGACTTAGCAACCTTCCGGTTGTAAAAATTTATCTGTGGAAAACTTACAACAGAAACACTGCATTTGGAAAACTTAAATGGATGGATCAGAAACCCACCAGAAGCAGGTATCTAGCCTCTACGACAAAGATTTTTATGCTTGGACGCAAGAGCAAGCCTCACTTCTACAAAGCCGCCAATGGAGCCAGCTTGACTTGCCAAATCTAATTGAGGAAATCGAATCTTTGGGAAGACAGGAACGCCGAGAACTGATTAATCGCTTGAGCGTTCTTATGGCACACTTATTAAAATGGCAATATCAACCGTAACAAGGTACCCGCAGTTGGGTGGCAACGATCGCCATTCAACGTTTAGAGATCACTGAGTTAATTGAAGAAAGCCCTAGTTTGAAGCCTGACTTAGAAGAAGCCCTTCAGCAAGCCTATCTCAAAGCTATTAATCTAGCTGTTCAAGAAACTAACTCACCAAAGCACATCTTTCCAACAGAATGTCCTTACTCTTTAGTAGACGTTTTGGGCGATCGCTTTTACCCTGGCGAACCCAATGATCTATTGGACGAAGATTAAACTTAGACTTGCAAAAATCATTACAAGCTCAATACCAAGTTATCTCGATGGACGATCGTTTCTTCGCCTGCGTAGCCCAAAATCTTAGCAATTTGCTCTGATTGTGCCCCGCAAATTTTCTGTAGCTCAGTGCTGCTGTAATTCACAATGCCACGGGCGATCTCTAATCCCGCTGAGTCGCAAAGCTGCACAGCATCATGGTTGTGAAACTCGCCAGTGACCTTAGTAATTCCTGCTGCTAATAGAGATTTTCCGGCTTGCCGTAATGCTTTGACCGCGCCTGCATCCAGGTACAGTTTGCCGATGGGCACTAAACCGTGGGCAATCCAGCGCTTGCGGGCGTTGATGTTGCCGATCTGAGGTTGAAATTGGGTGCCAATGGGTTCGCCTTGCAGAATTTTGACAATGTTTTGAGGCGATCGCCCCTCTGTAATTACGGTGCGAATGCCCGCTGCTGTGGCAATTCGCGCCGCCTCAATTTTGGTAATCATACCGCCTGTACCCCAGTTGGAACCGCGATCGCCCACTTCCACATCTACCAGGTCAGCGATGTTATCTACCCTGGCAATAGGTTGGGCATCCGGGTGAGAGCGCGGATCTGCGGAGTAGAGTTGGGCAACATCAGTGAGCAAAAACAGCCAGTCGGCTTTGACTAAACTGGCGACTCGTGCCGAAAGGGTATCATTGTCGCCGAACTTAATTTCTTCGATCGCTAGCGTATCGTTCTCATTAACAATAGGGATCACGCCGAGTTTAAGCAGTTGCCGAAAGGTACGGTAGGCGTTGATATAGCTGCTGCGTCGCTCTAAGTCGCTGCGGGTGAGTAACACTTGGGCGATCGGCTGCTGCAACGTAGAAAATAAGTCGTCATAAACTCGCATCAATCGTCCTTGCCCCACGGCTGCCACCGCTTGCTTCATGGCGATCGTTTGAGGGCGATCGGTCAAGCCCAACCGCGCACAGCCCACTCCCACTGCGCCCGATGACACTAGAATCACTTGATATCCTTTGCTCCGAAGCTGGCTTAAGGTTTCCACCAAATGAGCTAAGGTGGCTAGTGCTAAGAAGCCTGTGTCAGGTTGGGTAAGGCTAGATGTACCGATTTTAATAACGAGGGTTTGAGACATAAAGCTGCTGATTTTCCTTGATCTTACCTAGAGGCGAGGATCTAGGAACAAAGACAAAGGGAAGACAAAACTATAGAGCGCCACCCTTCTATAAGTGAAGGCTAGCGCTCTATAAAAAATGAGTTTTAACAGGCAAGGGTCTTAAATTGGCTGACCCCTTTAATTTCTGAACTGAAATTAGAATATCAGCGATCGCCGATCCCGAAGATTTCCTTAACTTTGTCTTTATATTTGTGTTTAGATTTTGATATTTGTGTTTAGATTTTGCAACATGTTGAGAAGCGTTACTTTTATGAGAATTAGATTTCTTCTTTGGCAGAAAGGGTGGCACCTAAAATTTGCGAAAGCCACACCTCAAAATTGCGAAGGTGGTAACGCTGGTTTTTCCGCGCAGGGTTCAGCATGGGTTCAACCAAAACGGTGAACATGCCCAGTCGGTTGCCTGCTAGCACATCGGTAAATAGCCGATCGCCCACCATCGCAATTTGATGGACTGGCAAATTCATCGCTTCTGTAGCTTGGCGTAGCTTTCGGCGGGAGGGCTTTCGTGCTCCCAAAATATAAGGCAGGTCTAAGGATCGGGCAATGCGACTGATGCGGTTTTGGCTGAGATTGTTGCTGACTAACCAAAGTTCTACGGTGGGTCGCAGGAGTTCTATCCATTGCCGCAATTCCTCGGAGGCTTCGGGCATACTGAACGGCACCAGGGTATCATCCACATCCAAAACCAGTCCTTTAAGATTATGCCGCTGCAAAACCTCTGGGGTCAGGGTAAGGACTGAATTGCCTAGCATTAAATCTGGCTGTAAAAGTTTGCCCCAGCTCATATAGGTAGGTTTAGACAACATAAATAAAGGAGGAAAGCCTAAAGGGATTTGTGGATAGAGGCACTCTGATAGAAAGGTTAGATAAGTCTGTTATTAGAAGAGGTCTGCTTAATTAATCTGCTTAATTAAAAGGTTGGGATTCAAACAGATATTACTTGTAGAGACGTACTTATTATTCCCTACCCAATAGCGAAACTACCTGGCTCTATTAGATTCTCTCACAATCTCCTATCCGTTTAGAGACTCGCAACAAGCGATCGCCCTTATCTTTTTGTTACGTCCTAACGAACCATCGCTCCG
Organism: Elainellales cyanobacterium; assembly: GCA_038204505.1. Lineage (GTDB taxonomy): Bacteria > Cyanobacteriota > Cyanobacteriia > Elainellales > Elainellaceae > Timaviella. The sequence goes on along the minus strand of JBBRCV010000024.1, from coordinate 15,170 downwards.
GAGAGGGCTTATTTTACTGCTCCAGGCTTCTCTTTATTTTGAGCCGCGACTCCATCTTGAATAGCTGCCTGGGCTGCTTCATGTTCAGCTAGAGTTTTGCTAAACACATGAGTACCATCGTAACGAGCCACAAAGTACAAGAACTCGGTATCGGCTGGAGCGGTGGAAGCTTCGAGGCTGGCGATACCAGGGCTGGCAATGGAGGTAGGAGGCAAGCCAGTGTTGATGTAAGTATTGTAGGGCGATGGCGTTTGCACCTGCGCGTAGGTGAGGGGCTGCTCGACCGTTTGGTGAATGCCCAGAGCGTATTCTACGGTGGGGTCTGAGCCTAGGGCAATGTTCTCGCGCAGTCTGCGGGCGAAGACGCTGGCAATCTGTGGGCGCTCGGCGCTGACGACAGCTTCTTTTTCAACAATGCTAGATAAGATGACCCACTGGAGCAGGGTATAAGGCGTTTTGCCTTGTGCCTGTTGGTAAATGGGCAAAGCAGTCTGCTCAAAGCGATCGAGCATTTGGTTAATGACGACTTGTGGGCTAACTTGCCCAGTTGGCAGCTTATAGGTATCGGGGTATAGGAATCCCTCTAAGTGGGGAATGCCTTCAGGTAGCCAGGGATAGCGATCGCGGGGGATCTGTTGGACGGCTGCCAAAAACTCTTCTTTAGTAAATAACCCTTGCCCAGCAAAATATTCTGCCATTTGCAGCATCGACCAACCTTCAGGGATAGTGAAGCTTTGTTCGGCAATTTTGCCTTGCCAAATGGTGTTGGCGATCGCCTCTAGCGGCTGATTGGGCGACAGTTCATATGCTCCAGCTTGAAAGCTGCCTTCTCGGTTTTGCAAGGTTTGCCAGCGAGTCCATAGGTTCCAGGCATCGACCGAGCGGATCAGTCCGGCTGCCTTTAGAGTTTCACCAATTTCTTGGGCGGTTGCACCTTGGGGAATTTCAATTTGAATTGCATTTTTTTCGGTGACGGCAACTGCACCTGCGATCGGTGGGGCACTTGCCCAGCTCCACCACGACCAACCCTGCCAGCCGAAGAATCCGACGGTGACAGGGAATACAGCTAGAAAAAAGAACCATTTAGAGAATTGAGAAGCAATCTTCATGATTGATCAGGGGCTAACAGTGAATCTTGTTAGTTTTCGTCTTCAAAATCTTCGGCTTCACTCTCCAATTGAGCTTGGAGCGCCTTGAATTCGTCAAGTTCAACTAGCTCTTGAAACTCTTCGGGTGAGAGGAGTTCGGGTTCGCCTTGGGTGCTCATTTTGGCAAAGAACAGCAGGGGGTCGAGGGGGGTACAAACGACGTACTCTTGCTCTTCGTAAAAGAATGCCGCGAGTTGTTGGAACTGCTCCATGTTGAACTTGCCTTCTGGATCTTCAATGTCCAAGGCAATAATATCGTCTTCTTCTACCTCCGGAATTTCGCCGCTAGCAGTTAAGGTGAGGGCAGTGCGGTTCAAGATTAAATCTTGTTCTGCTAAGACGGCTCTGGCAGTGGCGAAAACATCCTCTAGTTCTTCGTCGTCAATGTCAACGAGCATTTCGCCTTCTTCATCTGCATCTTCTTCGTCTTCTGCCCATGCAAAAATTTCGATGGGCGTATCGACAGGTAAAAGCAAGACATATTCTTTGCCCCGAACTTTCAGGGTGTTCTCGACCTGGCACAGGATCGATCGCCCGTCTTCGTCCTTTAAGATCATTGTCACTAAATCGTCTTCCATCTCTTCCTCTTTTTTCCCAATGCGTTTCTCGAAATTCATTTCCCAGTATCTCGCAATAAGGTTAAGTCATTTTGGAATTTTTTTGCTAAATCCAGCCGTTTTTAATTTCAGGTTTAGTTTACAAAGTTAGGGCGACTCTTGCGGTATCTGCGAAGCAGCACGCCGTTCATCTAACCGCCGTTCATCTAACCATTGTTGCAAGATAATAGCGGCTGCTTTGCGATCGATCAAACTTTTGTGATGCTGAAGCGACAGTTTTTCTGCCTGAATTAACTCTTCTGCTTCAACTGAAGTTAGGCGTTCGTCTATATATTCCACTGGCAAACTTAATGCCTTCGAGAGACGATTAGCAAACTTTTGAACCTGTTTCGCCTGAGCGCCTAGTTCGCCATTCAGGTGATAGGGCAAGCCAACCACTAAAACCTGCACTTGCCGATCTTCGATCCACTGCCGTAGCGTGTCTACATCTTGTTGAAAAGATTGACGCTCCACAGTAGTGAGTCCAGTGGCGATCAAACCTGTGCCATCGCAACCCGCCACACCAATCCGCTTTCTACCTACATCCAGCCCTAGTGCTGAAATTTTCTGGGTCGCTTGGCGAGAATTATCTGCTTCTAAGGACATCAAAGAGGATCATTGAAAAGATCGGTGGGTTTGGAACTCTTAGGAGGTTTGATGCTCTTGGGAGGTTTAACATCAATGCGATTGGGTGCATCTGATGTGGGTGAAAACCGCCCCGGAATGGGTTTACGCTGAGCCTGAAACCCCTGAAGGACTTCAGATAGAGAGCTGTCTAGGGCAAACTTAGATTCCCGTAATTTGTGCCACACCGATCGCGACATCATTAAGGTGTGTTCCATCCGAACTGCCCCAATTTGCTCCAGGTATTCCTCGCGTTCTGATTGATAGTCGGAGGAGGCTAGGCGCAGAGATTGAGGGGGCAGATCTTTAGTATGGATTGCCATTTGCGCCAATAGCTCAGGGTAGAGCCAAGTGTACGCGGGGTGAACGGTGAGTTGAGCGATATGGGGCTGGCTACCGTTGCGGCAAAGCTGGAGCTTGAAGTAGCCGATCGCCGCCTTACGCTGAGGTTCAAAAACGTAGCCACTGATGTGGTGGATGGGGGCAAACCGTGGTTTTATCCCGTTAGTAATTTTTCTAAACAGACTGGTTTTAAAGTCTACAACATGGCGATCGAACACTTGTCGCACCAGCGGCGGCATAGAGGCAGTATCTAACTGGTGGAGTAGGCTAGCATCGGCGTTGCTGATAGGCAAGAGGTTGGGCAAATCTGGCTCACGTTCAGCTAGAGCGGGAAGGATATCAGGGGCGATCGCCCAGTAGGTCATCCGCGCCAACTGCTGAAACCCGTTGTGGCGATAGAGTGCCAGGGTGTCTTTGTCGTTAACATCTGTCTCAATCAGCCAAGTCCGCGCTTGCCAAATGGTTTGGAAACAGTGACGCAAAAGCTGAGTGCCAACGTCTAGCATTAATGGCGGACTGCCCTCTGCCAGCTTGACACAACCGACTAAGACGCGATCGACTCGCCAAGTGCTGCGGGTGCGGTTAAACGGCGATACCTGCACCATGCCACAGAGTTGACCATTGAGTTCCGCCACATAAGCGCAGAAGGAATGCTGAAGAGGATTGGGAAACAAACTCAGAATTTTTAGCAACCCATAGCGCTGCCTAAGCTGCTGAGCCTCTTGCTTCAGGTCTTCAGCATCACCGCCTTGGCGCTCCATTTCTTCGGTGAGGAGGCGATCGATGCCTTCCAGATCACGGTACTGGAATGGGCGAATCGTCACAGTCGAACTCTGGGGATTGGCTGAGGTCATAGGTTTATAAGGATTAATCCTAGGGGTTGGGACGGATCAGCACTAGTGGCGTTTGCTCATCAGCATTGCCTGCCGGGTTGCTAATAAGCGCCTGTTCTAAAAATCCTGGAGGTACGTCGGCAGTCGCTGCTAGTATTTTAACTGCTTTCAAATCGTTCACGTCGACCACGGCGGCGGCAAGTCCAGTTTCTTTCTGAATTTGATCAACAACCTGCTGGGGATCGTGGGGGCCTAACACGATGAACTGGTCATAGGGCGGTAAAGTGCCCGTAATATCGTCAATAAGACGGGCTTGCTCGCCTGCCAATTGGTAGAAAACACCAGGTTTGTTCAGCAGCTTTTTGGCGATCGCTCCCACTAAAAATGCTCCCAGTACCCGTCTAGCGCCCACAACATCCACAAGCGTCTGTAAGCCGCAAGCCGTCGCCAAGCTAGAAGTGGGCATGAAGTAGTAACAAATCCGTCGAGCTACCCAGCCCGGTTTGATATCGGAAGGATGACGGAATCGCCCTTGCATCAAAGCTACAGGCGTTTCGCCTAGGGTAATAATGTCTCCGGGTTGAGCATGGGGCTGAGCGTAGCGCTTGACGATTTCAGCGGGGTTGTCTAAATGCGTCAGGATGTGCGTCCGAACAGGCAGAACATCGGCGATCGGGGTTGGTCGCCAGCGTTGAACGGCATGGGGATCAGGAAACTTTAGGGGAATAATAATGTGGCGGATTTTGGGAACTCGCCCTCCGGGCCCATAGGTCATGTAGTGAACTTTGACCCAGGCGGTTTGGAGATCGGCGAGGTTTTGCCCAGTAATATCAACGGCTACCTGAAAAGAGGTGGGCTGGCGTTTGACAATGTAGCTGAACCAATAGCCATCGGGACGAGCGTCTTCATCAGGATGTTGAGACGTAACTTGAACTTTAGAGGTGATGCCTTCAAGACTGCTTTTAGAGAGCAATTTCACTTCAGCCGTTAACTCAGTCACCATGACCTCAAAGCTGCGAGTGTGGTTGATTAATTCCAGATTTCCCAGCAATTTATAGTGGTCTGGGCGATCGGTTTTAATATCCCAAGTTCCAGAGGTTGCTTCTAAGTCATTACCCGGACGGCTGCGATACTGCTTTTCAACAAACAGCCAGCTCAAGGCTATCAATAGCACCAAGATTCCCAATACAACGCCAATCATTTGCGATCGCCACACGGTAATGAATATCCCCTAAAGTCTATACGTGATGTGTCCCAATGGCGTTATTTGAGTCAGCAGATTTTTAAAGATGATGATGATTTGTTGCTTTGTAAATTTACAAAACTTATAATTTTGCAGTAATCTTTTGCAAGGGCGCGTTGATTGACGTATTCAAACCGTATTCAATGCGTCACTAATCTTGGCTCTAGAGAGTCTACCGTTAAGAAGCATTTTTTAGAGCAGCCGTTTTTGGAGAATCTGTAATGGATCAGTGGGTTAAAGTTGAACGCTATTGTTTGATAGGACATCTGGTGGCGATGGCTTTTGGCTTGGCAGGGCTGCTGGTCGTGATGCCCCATCCTGAGCTTTTGGCTTTGTTGCCAGCAGGTTCTACCTTGTTTCGGTGGAGCATGGCAGGCGGTGGGGTCGTTTATATTGTGCTGGGAACGATCGCCGTTGCCATTTACGCCTATCGCACATTGGGTTTACGAAACTGGCTGGCATTTATAGTTCCTGCGGTGGGTATTTCCTTAAGCAGCGAGTTGTTGGGAACTAGCACCGGATTCCCCTTTGGAAACTACAGCTATCTTAGTGGGTTAGGTTACAAAATTGCGGGGCTAGTACCCTTTACGATCCCGCTGTCATGGTTTTACCTGGGTCTTTGCTCATACCTATTAGCTAAGGCGGGTTTAGGCAAAAAGTTTGGTTGGTTGGGACAAGTGGGGGCGATCGCCTTTGGTGCATTAATGTTGACCTCCTGGGACTTTGTGCTTGACCCAGCCATGAGTCAAACAGTGATGCCTTTCTGGTATTGGCATCAACCAGGCGCATTTTTTGGAATGCCCTACCAAAATTTTGTCGGCTGGATGGGTACTGGATGCGTGTTTATCTCGGTAGCGGCTGTTCTGTGGCGCAAACAGACGATTACGCTACAGCCTGATCAGCTAAATTTGCCCTTAGTGATTTATTTGGGCAACTTTGTTTTTGCCATGGTGATGAGTTTGGCGGCAGGTTTCTGGGTTCCGGTGCTGTTGGGCTTAGTATTGGGGGTGGCTCCGGCTGTGGTTTGCTGGAAGTTGGGGCAGACGGTTGAACCCAGTGCGATCGCGCCGCTCTCTATCGTTGATGGGGCTATGACCGATGAGCCTAAGTCTGCTAAACGAAGAATTGCTGCTTAGGATCGTCCAAAGTCGTTATAAGTTTAGGGGACTGAGGGCGATCGCTCTCAGTCCTTTTTAAGATATCTACTGCTGTGCAAAATATATTGACCCTTGTTGGAGCGTTCAGCTCATTACTGCTCTTGTTCCAAATACCTGCGATCGCCATCCTTTTATCACGCTTACTGCAAGCGCCCCGACGACATCCGCCCCTAAAGCCACAGTCCCCTACGCCTGATCAGTTAGGACAGGTCAGTATTGTTGTCCCCACGCTGAATGAAGCGGCAAGAATTAGTCCTTGTTTGGCAGGACTGACCCGCCAAAGCTATGAAGTCCGCGAGATTATTGTGGTCGATAGCCGTTCGCAAGATGGCACAGGAGATTTGGTGAAGGCGACTCTGAGCCGCGATCCGCGCTTTCGGCTGATGACTGATGATCCACTGCCCCAGGGATGGGTTGGTCGTCCTTGGGCACTGCATACGGGCTTTCTTCATAGTTCTGAGGGCAGCAAATGGGTGTTAGGGATTGATGCTGACACGCAGCCGCAGCCTGGACTAGTGGCAAGTTTAATTGCAACGGCTGAGCAGGAAGGATATGACTTAATTTCGCTGTCACCCCGATTTATTTTGAAAGGCTTGGGAGAGCTTTGGTTGCAGCCCGCGCTGTTGATGACGCTGGTCTATCGCTTTGGGGCAACTGGGGCGATCGCCGACGGGTCAGAGCGGGTCATGGCGAATGGACAATGTTTCCTGTGTCGGCGATCGCTCCTCGTCTCTCTCGGTGGCTATACCGTTGCTAAAGGCTCGTTCTGCGATGATGTGACGCTGGCTCGGTATGCCGCCAGCCAAGGCGCAAAGGTCGGCTTTTTGGATGGGGCGAACGTTTTGAAGGTGCGAATGTATGAGGGCATGGCGGAAACTTGGCGCGAGTGGGGGCGATCGCTCGACCTCAAAGATGCCTCTAGCGTGGGGCAAAAGTGGGGAGATTTAGGATTTCTGCTAGCAGTTCAAGGGTTACCGCTGGTCGTAGTCTTATTGTTATTGGCTGGTATTGGACTAGGATTTGCGCCCTTGTCAGCGTGGATTGCGTTAGGCGTCAATGGGGCTTTGGTGGTGATGCGGTTTGCTTTGTGTGGGGCGATCGCGCCTTCCTACGATTTTAGCCAAGCGACCGCTTCCTGGACATTTTGGCTCTCGCCTCTAGCTGATCCGGCTGCTGTCTATCGCATCTTTTTGTCGTCCCTTCGCAGCCCTAAGCAATGGCGGGGACGAGATTATTCTTGAGATTTTTCTAACTAAAGATCAGGACTGAGGAATCAGTGGATTTTGTGAGATGGGTTAAACTAGTGGCTAAGTCAAATTCATAATTGATATTCTAAATATTCAGGAATAACGCCCCAAGGATAGGTTTATGTATTTAATTGCCAGTTCACTTGCCCAATTCCTTCAGATTTACATTGTCCTTCTAATCATTCGGATTCTGCTGACCTGGTTTCCCACTGTCGATTGGTCTACCGCCCCTTTCTCTTGGCTGAGCCAAATTACTGATCCTTACCTCAACCTGTTCCGCTCAATTATTCCGCCCCTGGGAGGGATGGATTTTTCACCCATGTTGGCAATTATCTTATTGCAAGTGGTTTCAGGAATTATTCCTGGTCTATTGGGTGGTTTGGCTTCTGGAGGGATGTAAATTAGCTCAACGCTGAATATTTTTAAGGGCGCAGCAGGTTGCGCCCCTTATTTTTTGTCTTTTTAAGCCGTTTGATTGAAGGTAGCTTGGTCTGAAGTTATGACTCGTGGCTGGTAATAACTCGCTACTAATGCCAGCATTAGCCACCATAATGTGCTGACCTGGGGACGATACCAAACCGTATCAAACATGCCATGCCCCAACATTCCAATCATGGTGGCGATCGTCGCCATCAACCAAAATCCATCTCGACTGGCAACTTGGCGCAATCTTTGAAGCTGCACCCAACCTTGGGTTAAAGTCACCATCAAAATCCACAAAAAGCAGCTTAACCCCACAAAGCCAGTCTCTACCAAAATTTCTAGAACAATAGAGTAAGCGCTGAGGGCGGTATATCCAGCCTCTTGATATTTGGGATAGACCCGATTAAAAGCATCGTTGCCCGGACCAATTCCCAAAACCGGACGGTCTTTTACCATTTCAATCACAGCCATCCAAACATTGATGCGGAAGTTGTTGCTGCTGTCGTCGCGTCCGCTAAACATACTGCCAACGCGATCGCGTAAGGGAGCGATCGCCACAACTGCCAAAACTAGCACGGTTGCGGTTGCTCCTAGAACAACGGGCAATGCCCAAATTTGCCAGAAGCGCGGTAAATAAATGCTGAACCAATGAACCAGAAGCATCACAAACACAAAACCTGCCAACACAAACCCAATCCATCCGCCTCGGCTAAAGGTGAGAATGAGACAGGTTGAGTTAATGCCCCACATTAAGAGAGCTAACGCTTTCGGTATCCATCCTTTCCAAGAAAAGATGGCGGCAGCACTGAATACAGCCGCAGGCAAGAGATATGCCGCCAGAAGGTTGGGATTGCCTAGAAAGCTATAAACGCGAGTTGTCCCCACCATCGTTGAGGTGGGATCGACCCAAGTGGCAAGGGCAGCCGCGCCAAAAATCCATTGCCGCATTCCTACTACGCTGACAACCAGTGCCACAATTAGGTAGACACTGATTAGCGTGGAGCGGAGACGGGGCGATCGCAAAACTCGTGCCATCAATGCAAACAGCAGCATATACAACGTTAACTTTGTCCAGCCTTCAATAGCCGCCGATCGCACGGGTGAAAGTGCGGTTGCGATCGTAGCAATCCACCAATACAAGGCGATGAGCAAATGAATGGGCGTGATACCGCTGCCTGCTTCTGCATCGTCCGATAAGGTCAGTAATACCCAATATCCAGCGCAGGCAATGAGAAGTAGCCCAATAAGACTATTGGGAACAAATGGAGCGCTAGCAAAAATGGCGATCGCTAACATTGCCCCAATTGCATCAGCCCACTGAAAAAACCAACTCCCTTGCCGCCAACTTCGCAGCGACCCAATCACTCGGTGTAAATAGCTCGACTCTCCCCACGGCGCTAAAATCAGGTTTACCAGTGAGAGTTGCCCCCAACCCCAAGTGATTCGTTGTAAAACATCATTCATAAGGCGATCTGTAATTTTGGGCTTTGGTTTAAGGATTAACTGGCTGTAGGCTGGGCGTTACAACATCTACCGAATCTTGTAACAGCTCAGAGGGGTTTACTGGATCATTCATCTTCCCCACAGGCTGCTGAAAACGGTTCAGAAGTCCCTTTGCCCGCTTTTGCTCTTCAGAAAGTTCTGGGGTTTTGCGGAAGCGCTTGAAAAACTTTTGAGCATCCTGGCTCACTTGTTCCGATCGCTCTCGCAATGCATCAAACGTATCATCAAGTTTCTCGGCAACCCCATCAACTTTTTCCATAGCGCGTTGACGCACCTCTTCCGAGCTGCGGGGTTCAGAATCAGTAGCTGGTTCTACGGGTTCTTTGATGATGATCGGTTTAGGTGCAGCCGTAGGTTTTTGAGGGGCGATCGCCTTGGGAGTAGCAGTCTCTCTAGGCACTACAACAGGAGGCTGAACAGGTTTGACGAGTGGGGCGATCGGCAACTCTTTAATTGGCTGCTCTTTAACTCGAACTGGCAACTTCGGGGCGGTTAGAACAGGTTCTACAGGAGGTGGAACTTCTTCTACGATTGGCGGTTCAATTACGGGCGACTTAATTGTGGGCTGCTTAATTGTGGGCGGCTCGATCGGCTTTTGTACTTTAGGAGGCGATACGGGAATAGGCTGTACTTTGATAGGTGTTATGGGCACAGGACGCACTTTTTCAACAGGCGCTCCCTTGATTTCTTCCTCAGTAGGTTCAGCGTTAGGCTTCTTCTCAGATTTCTCCTCTGTCTGGTTAGGGATGAGAGGTTTAGAGAGTGGCTCCTCAACTTTTTCGATCGGCTCTGGCTCTGGTGCAGGCGGCTTATAGTTGGGATCGATGATGCTACGGGCGATCGCGCCAGAAATCTCTCCACGAGTCAGCTTCGAGAGAGTATCTTGACCACCCGGTTGATAGTTAATTAAGCGCACCGTGTTGTTAAAGGCATTGGGGAACGGATTACCCTGATCATCCAATAGCTCCATTTGTATCCAGTTCTTGCCAGGTTTCAGTCCTTTAAGATAGATAGGTTCCCAGCGATCGAAAATAAAACTTTCACCATTAATCGTGCAGCGAACTCGCCAATCAGGAATATTATCCTCTTCATCTTCTTGGGCGACCAAATGCAACGGCACATTAGAAATATAAAAGTCGAGCAGGATCGGTTCTGCCCCATAGCTATCTTTAGGACGGCTGTAAGTTAGTAGTGGTTTTGATAAATCGGGCTTATTTTCTGGAGTTTTAGCAAACAGGTGAAAAGTCGTTTGAGCATACGCGCCTTCGTTCTTAAAGCTTTCATCCCACGGACTCGCGGCAAACACTCGAATGGTGTGGGTTCCGGGTTCTAAATTATCGAAAACAATAGGCTGCTTGGGGTCGTACACCGCCCCATAGGGCTGATTATCTAAAATCAAATGAAGATGAGGACCTAGTTCTAGCGCTTCATCCTGGAAGGTGGGTAGATCTTGAACCTGTAAGCGTACAGAAACTTTTGTGTCTTGTAGCACTTCATCGTCATAAGGGCTGAGGATTTTGACCTGCGGCTGATAGATGTCTAGCTCCCGTCGCAATTCTTGAATGACGGGCGGTGGAGCAATTTCCGACATTTTGCTGCCGCCAATGCCAGGTCGCCGAAATGAGCTTTTGGCGTTGGGCTGACTACTACAGCTCCATAATCCCATTACCAGAGAGGCTGCCAGCATGGAAGCGACTAGCCTTTTTGTTAAGTACTGCCAATTTTTCCCCAACACTTCCAACACTCCTGAGTGCGCTACGACCTAAATAAGCCTACTCATAGGGAACTATATCGGATAAAGCAACCCATCTTGCTATCTCCTTAAGATTTCGATCGCTGAATGAATGGCAAAACAACCTGAGTTCGGACAAACTAAACGCTGCCATTAACAAGAGGCTTAAGCCCCTTGTCCTAACCAGGGTGAGTCTAGTCGTAACAGAAGAATAAATCAGGATTCACGAACCCTACTTAACCCCAGTAGCTTGCAACGATAATCTCTATAGTTGTTACCTAAGATTTTCAATTCGTAAAGAAACTTAAATGTTAAGCCTATCGTTTCCTGATATGTGCCTGCCAAAGTCAGCGATACAAAGGGTTTTGCAATTTGAATTATTGTTAACTATCGTTCAAAACGTTTAGATTACGGCTCTATAATGCTGACCATACCCATCCAAGTCACCAGCGTTTGATTTCGGATTTACTCTGGAAATCGATCTGGTTCCTTCTGACGGCTACAGCGCTTCTTAAGATCTACTATGACGCTCCCATTAGATCTTGACGCTTGGCTTTACTGAATGAGGGTTTGCCCTGAATCAGCGAGAAGGAAGTTGTTGCCCATGACGTTGTTGTCTCGGTGCAGGCTTGAGATTGAGGACAATTTACTCGTTTCCTTGTCTAAAGAGAGGAGAGTCTCGAATGACAACTACCCCCCGGGAGCGGGATGCAAAGAAGGCAAAAGTTGTGGTTGATAGAGACCCAGTGCCTACTTCTTTCGAGAAGTGGTCACAACCCGGTCACTTCGATCGCACTTTAGCAAAGGGTCCCAAGACTACAACTTGGATCTGGAACCTTCATGCTGACGCTCACGATTTTGATAGTCACACTAGCGACCTAGAAGATATATCTCGAAAGATTTTCAGCGCACACTTTGGTCACCTGGCTGTAGTGTTCGTCTGGCTCAGCGGCATGTATTTTCATGGTGCAAAATTTTCTAATTATTCTGCTTGGCTGGCTGATCCCCTGCACATCAAACCGAGTGCTCAGGTGGTCTGGCCGATTGTAGGTCAAGAGATTTTGAATGCTGATGTCGGCGGCGGTTTCCACGGTATTCAAATTACCTCTGGTTTCTTCCAACTTTGGCGTGCTTCTGGCATTACCAATGAGTTCCAGCTTTACTGCACCGCGATCGGCGGTCTGGTGATGGCAGGTCTGATGCTATTTGCAGGCTGGTTCCACTATCACAAGGCTGCTCCTAAGTTGGAGTGGTTCCAGAATGTGGAATCGATGATGAACCACCACTTAGCAGGCTTGCTAGGTTTGGGTTCTCTGGGTTGGGCGGGTCACCAAATCCACGTTTCGCTGCCTATTAATAAGCTGTTAGATGCTGGTGTGGCTCCGAAGGACATTCCTTTACCCCACGAGTTCATCCTCGACTCCAGTAAAATGGTGGATCTCTATCCCAGCTTTGCGAAGGGGCTAACGCCGTTCTTCACGCTGAATTGGGCAGAGTATTCTGACTTCCTCACCTTTAAGGGTGGCTTAAACCCAGTGACAGGTGGTCTGTGGTTATCAGATTCGGCGCACCATCATTTGGCGATCGCTGTTCTGTTTATCATTGCAGGTCACATGTACCGCACCAACTGGGGCATTGGTCACAGCATGAAGCAAATCCTGGAAGCCCATAAGGGACCTTTCACAGGTGAAGGTCACAAAGGTCTCTACGAGATTCTGACGACTTCATGGCACGCTCAATTGTCTATTAACCTGGCTCTACTAGGTTCATTGACAATTATTGTGGCGCAGCATATGTATGCGATGCCTCCCTATCCCTACCTTGCCACCGACTACCCCACTCAGATTTCGCTGTTCACCCACCACATGTGGATCGGCGGCTTCCTGATTGTTGGAGCTGGTGCTCACGGTGCCATTTTCATGGTGCGTGACTATGACCCCGCCAAGAATGTGAATAACTTGTTGGATCGGGTTCTGCGCCATCGGGACGCAATCATCTCTCACCTCAACTGGGTTTGTATTTTCCTAGGCTTCCATAGCTTTGGTCTCTACATTCACAACGACACGATGCAGGCATTGGGTCGCCCTCAGGACATGTTCTCTGATTCAGCGATTCAGCTACAGCCCGTGTTTGCCCAGTGGATTCAAAACATCCACACCCTCGCTCCTGGAACTACGGCTCCAAACGCGATCGGCCCTGCAAGCCTTGCCTTTGGCGGCGGAATTGCAGCAGTGGGTGGAAAAATCGCCATGATGCCGATCGCCCTGGGCACGGCAGACTTCATGGTTCACCACATCCACGCCTTCACAATCCACGTCACCGTGCTGATTCTGTTGAAGGGCGTGCTCTATGCTCGTAGCTCACGTCTGGTTCCAGACAAAGCTAACTTGGGCTTCCGGTTCCCTTGCGACGGACCCGGTCGGGGCGGCACCTGCCAGGTTTCTGGTTGGGATCATGTCTTCCTAGGTCTGTTCTGGATGTATAACTCCATCTCGATCGTAATTTTCCACTTCAGTTGGAAGATGCAGTCAGATGTATGGGGCACGGTTTCTCCAGACGGCTCTGTCTCCCACATCACGGGCGGTAACTTTGCAGCTAGTGCGACCACCATTAACGGTTGGCTGCGCGATTTCTTGTGGGCGCAAGCGTCTCAGGTGATTGGTTCCTACGGTTCGGCGTTGTCGGCTTACGGCTTGCTGTTCTTGGGCGCTCACTTTATCTGGGCATTTAGCCTGATGTTCCTGTTCAGTGGTCGCGGCTACTGGCAAGAACTGATTGAGTCCATCGTCTGGGCACACAGCAAGTTGAGAGTTGCTCCGGCAATTCAGCCTCGCGCTCTGAGCATTATTCAGGGTCGTGCAGTTGGGGTCGCTCATTACCTCCTTGGAGGAATTGTCACGACCTGGGCATTCTTCCTGGCTCGAATCATTGCAGTAAGCGGTTAATTGAAGACTTATGGCAACAAAATTCCCAAAATTTAGCCAGGATTTGGCTCAGGACCCGACTACACGTCGGATCTGGTACGGGATTGCCACCGCCCATGACTTTGAAAGCCACGACGGAATGACGGAAGAAAATCTTTACCAAAAGATTTTTGCTTCCCACTTCGGTCACCTGGCAATCATCTTCTTGTGGACATCGGGCAACCTGTTCCACGTCGCCTGGCAAGGTAACTTTGAACAGTGGGTTAAAGATCCGCTAAATGTTCGCCCGATCGCCCATGCGATTTGGGATCCTCACTTCGGTCAAGCTGCGGTTGATGCTTTTACACGGGCTGGTTCTTCTGGTCCTGTAAACATTGCTTACTCTGGTGTTTACCACTGGTGGTACACCATCGGGATGCGCAGCAACGGCGAACTCTACTCGGGTTCTGTCTTCTTGCTCATTCTGTCGGCATTCTTCCTGTTTGCAGGTTGGCTCCACCTTCAGCCCAAGTTCCGCCCCAGTTTGTCTTGGTTCAAGAATGCTGAGTCTCGCCTCAACCACCACTTGGCTGGTCTGTTCGGCGTGAGCTCCTTGGCTTGGACGGGTCACATGGTACACGTGGCAATTCCCGAATCTCGCGGAATCCATGTGGGTTGGGACAACTTCTTATCGGTAAAACCTCACCCGGCTGGGTTGGCTCCGTTCTTTACGGGTAACTGGGGCGTTTACGCCGCTGACCCTGACACGGCGGATCACATCTTTGGTTCGGCGACAGGTGCGGGCACCGCGATCCTCACGTTCTTGGGTGGCTTCCATCCTCAAACTGAGTCGCTGTGGCTGACCGATATTTCGCATCACCACTTGGCGATCGCCGTTATCTTCATCATCGCGGGACACATGTACCGCACCAACTTTGGAATCGGTCACAGCATCAAGGAAATCTTGAATGCTCATAAACCCCCCAAAGGTGGTTTGGGTGAAGGTCACAAGGGTCTATACGACACCTTGAACAACTCGCTTCACTTCCAACTGGCATTGGCACTAGCTTCCTTGGGCGTTGTTACCTCTTTGGTGGCACAGCACATGTATGCGATGCCTCCTTATGCCTTTATTGCTAAGGATTACACCACCACTGCTGCGCTTTACACCCACCACCAGTACATTGCTGGATTCATTATGGTTGGTGCATTCGCTCACGGTGCCATCTTCTTGGTACGGGATTACGATCCGGCTGCCAACAAGAACAACGTGTTGGATCGGGTACTTCAGCACAAAGAAGCGATTATTTCGCACTTAAGCTGGGTCTCTCTGTTCTTAGGCTTCCACACGCTGGGGATTTACGTCCACAACGATGTGATGCAAGCTTTTGCGACTCCTGAGAAGCAGATCTTGATTGA
>JBBRCV010000023.1:0-39032 GCA_038204505.1 Elainellales cyanobacterium | reverse complement strand
AGAGAGAGCAGTCTTTAGAGAGCATTTCAACTTGTCTCCAGACGATTTTGTGCTACTTTTTGCAGGTCGCCTTAATCCAGAAAAAAACATTAGCTTAATCCTAGAATTTATTGCGCTTAAAAAAGAGACTTACCCTCACTTGAAACTGCTGATTGCTGGCAATGGTCCTTGTCGATCGCAGCTTGAGGAAATCATTCGTGAGCAGAGTCTGCAACAACAGGTTTTCTTTGTTGGTTACAGAACTGAAATGCGTTCTATTTACGGCGCTTGTGACCTGCTGTTGTTACCTTCTTCTCGGTCAGAAACCTTTGGACTTGTCGTTGTGGAAGCTGCATTTTGCGGGTTGCCCACCTTACGATCGGATATGCCAGGAGCAACCGATCAGATCGTTGATGGTCTGAATGGGCTAGTGTACTCCAATACTGAGCCTAAACAGTTTCATGACAAGTTAGCCAGCGCCATCGAGAATCCCCAACAGGTTAGAAAAATGGGAGAAGTTGCTCATGATCTAGCGCTTCAAAAATTCACATTGATGGCAATGGGAGATGAATTTGAGAGATTGCTAGTTTGATTGAGTCGGTAATGCTCTTCAAGAGAACGTCAAGATGAGAGTTTTGAATCAAAGTGATAAATTGACCAATGATTAAAGTAGCAATTTATTCAATTGTACCGTCGCCGTATCAGCGCGATCTGTTCCATGAGCTATCTCGTCTACCTCAAGTATCCATTAAAGTCTTTTATTTGGAACCCGCTAGTCCAGACTCTCCATGGCCTGAAAAACAGTTGCAGCCCTATGAGCAAATCCTACCTGGCGGCTGCCTTGCTTGGGGACAGTCTCGATTCCACATTAACTGGCACTCTCCTACTTTGGCTGCAACAGACGTTGTGATTCTCAACGGTTATCAAAACCTGACGAGTCAGCTAATTTTGCACTACTGGGCGAAGCGAGTTCCCTGTGTTTTTTGGGGTGAAAAAATAGTTGCAGCTTCTTCGGGATTCAAAGGAATTTTGCAGCGACAGTTGATGCAGGGGCTTGATAAATGTCGGGCAATTGCGGCGATCGGCTCCAGAGCAAAAGTAGATTATCAACAGCGGTTTCCAGAGCAACTCATTCTTAATATCCCCTACTACTGCGACTTATCTCAGTTTAGTTTTAATCCTCCAGTAAGACCACGTCAGCCCATCACGATTCTTTGCTGTGGGCAGATGATTCCGCGCAAAGGCGTGGATTTGCTGCTGGAGGCATTTCAGCGATTGATTGAGGCAGGTTTTAAGGTACGCCTTCTTCTAGTGGGGCGAGAGGCTGACCTGCCACAAATGCTGTCACAGATATCTGATCAAGCCAAACAGCAGATTGAATATGCAGGGTTTCAGCCGCCAGACCAGTTGCCACAGTTCTTTCGCCAAGCCGATCTGTTTGTGTTGCCCAGCCGGTACGACGGCTGGGGCGTAGTGGTCAATCAGGCTTTGGGAGCAGGACTGCCGATCGTTTGCTCGGATGCGGTTGGGGCAGCAGTAGATTTAATTGAACCCGGTGTGAATGGCTGGATTGTCCCCGCTGGAGATGCAGAGGCGTTGTATCAAGCATTGTTGAACTATCTGCTAACACCGCAGCAGTTGCAAACTGCCAGCCAAGCCTCCCTCCGCCAAGCTGCAAATTGGTTGCCCGAAGCAGGAGCGAAACGCTGGCTGGAGGTGTTGCAGACCCTCTGTCCCTCTGCCGAGGCTACTCAAGGCGATCGCTTATTGAACACGAGGCTTAGTTCATGAAACGCTTGAGAGTTCTGTTTCTTGCCTCCTTTTTCCCCAAGCCAAACAATCCCTGGATGGGAACTTGGGCGCTGAGTCAGGCGCAAGCGCTAGCCCGCCAGGATATTGATCTGCAAGTCGTTTCTCTCACATCGTGGGTTCCCAAGCCGCTAGCAGTTACAGCGGGCGCTAAAGCCTATGCCCACTGTCCTCCGACTCATACTTGGGCAGGGCAAGTGCAGGCACATTACCCACGCTGGCTCTACTATCCAGTGCCACCGCTTAAGCAGTGGGCGTATGCTCAGCCAACGCCTTACCTGAAGCTGGCAGGCTGGTCGGCAAAGCGATCGCTTTCTCAGCTAATGGGGCAGTTTCAGCCAGATGTGATTTTCTGCCACCACAGCTTGCCAAACGGTTGGCAGATCGCTCAGTTGGCGGCTCAAAATCACATTCCGTTGATCACGCTGGATCATGACTTTGATGAAATTGCTGACTGCGATCGCTTACCGCAGCGCAAGGCTGCCTTGCGGATTGTGGCAGCACGAGCTTGGGCAATGCTGGCAGTTTCCCATCGAATGCAGCAGGATCTCCAGCGCCTATTTCCGGAGGCAAACGTTCTAACGCTGCACAATGGCGTTGATCTGCCGACTGCGGCAACCCGCGATCGCCCGCGTCCCGTGCCACTCCAGGGGAAAACGATCGTCCTTAGCTGCGCTCTGTTTGCCGAGCGCAAAGGCATTCCGCTGTTGGTAGAAGCGTTTGGTCGGGTTGCTGCTGATCATCCAGATGCAATTCTCCGGATTGTTGGCGACGGCTCTGAAGTAGAGAGAATACAGCGCACGATTGCCCAATTTAACTTGAACGATCGCGTCCAACTCGTGGGCAAAAAGCCGCATCAGGAGGTGATGCAGGAAATGGTGTGGGCAGATTGTTTCGCGCTAGTGGGCTGGGATGAACCGTTTGCTACAGTTTACCTGGAGGCAATGGCATCCGGAAAACCGATCATTTGCTGCAATGATGGCGGCATTAATGACATCTTTCAGCATGGGGTTCATGGCTATGCAGTGCCGCCCAAAGACGTTGCAGCCACGGCTGTCGCTCTAGATCAGCTTTTGAGCGATCGAGCTAAGCGAACTAGCATGGGATACCAAGCTCAGCAACTTGTGCAGACGAAATTAACCTGGGATACAAAAGCAAGTGAACTGATGCAACTTTTTGAAAAAGCGGCAGTTGAGCGATCGCATTCCACACATTCCATCTAATTCAACCCCTATCTTCCTATGTCTTTTTCTGGTTTGCCATTCGCGCCTTACAGCTACTCAGAACCTGAGTCGCACCATCCGCCTGGTCCCTCTAGTACAGGGACTTTAATCTTCCTGGGTGGGCTATTTCTAGCCTATATATTTATGCCCAGGGCGGCAGATCCTTCGACAATAGCTAGAACGGTTTCAATCATCGTTACTATTGCTTTAGCAATCAGCATTTTTTTGGATAGCCGCCGGGGGTTGCGTAATCTTTTCCGAGCTGATTTGCTGTGCTTAGTAGGGCTTCATTTTTTAACGCTAACTGAGTTCTTGTTTTCTCAGCCAGGGTTTGATGCCATGCTCTCTCCAGAGCAAACTGTTAAGGGTTTGAGCGCTATTTTGCTTGGCATGGGCGGATTAACCATCGGTCGTCAACTGGTTGCACCGAAGCCAATGCAATCCAGTTGGTTAAAGTTCGGCGATATCTCTGACAAGCTGTTATTTCGCGTATTTATAGTGGCAGCCTTCTTGGGATACTACTATATGCTGACCTCAGTGAATTTTGATGTGGTCAGAATGGTAGACGAGATGCTGAGACCTAGATTCAGTCAATCTTGGACGCGATCGCGCATTGGAGGTTGGCTCAGTTTTGTCACAGAGCTTAGTCTGTTACTTTCCATAATTCCACCCTTAGCTGGAATCATTTGGAATCGCCGTAAAAGCTTTCCATTTTATCAACTCTTAATTGTTCTAATAATTTTCGCGTTTACCCTATTTCAATCATTTGTAGGAGGGACGCGCAATGCGTTTATTGGCAACGTTGCCACCTTCCTCACTGCTTATTTATTAACCTTACCTAAGAATACAGTTCTTAACACTCTTGTACCGACTGTGGCTACATCACTAGCTACAATCTATGCTTCGTACTATATGCTGGAATTTAGAACAATAGGTCTGAGAAACTATATTGCAGATAAGGTATATGCCAGCGGGAGAGGCAGAGAATCGCTGGCAGTCGATTTCAACTTAGCCAATGTTGGACTGATTGTAGATGCCTTTCCCAAAAATCATGATTTTTTAGGCTGGGAAGTTTTAATATGGGCGATTATTAGACCCTTCCCTCGGGCTCTCTGGGCTGGTAAACCCGAAGGCTTGAGCGTCAGTATTGAAGAAGTGATCGGGGCGAATGGCTGGACAGTTTCTGCCACTTTTGTCGGAGAGAGCTACATGATGGGGGGGTACTTTGCAGTGATAGCGGTGGCGATCGCGCTGGGGGCACTTGCAGCTTGGTGGAACCGCCTGGCACTTCAGAAACAATCAGGCTACGCCATGCTGGTGTATGCAATCGGTTTTTTGGCAGCGGCTGTGACGATGCGAAGTATGTTCTGGCTGACCACGTTAATTCTGCCAATTCTGGCGATCGTGCTTCTCAAAAAGATTGGTGTTTTACGTTAATTAGCGCTATGAGAAACTCATGAAAGTCTTGCATGTTATTCCATCTCTCAGTCCAGCGCTAGGTGGTCCCCCGCAGGTTGCACTCAACTTAGTTCATGCACTACGGCAGACAGGCGTTGAGGTCGAAATTGTCACAACTAACCACAATGGCGCTCAGCCGCTTGATGTGCCCTTATATCAGCGGGTTGAATACTCTCCTGATGGCGATGGAAAACGTCCTGTTCCAGTCTGGTTTTTACCTTACTCTCGCCCTGCCCTAAAAGAATTTATTTTCTCGGCAGCGCTCACACGCTGGCTGTGGCAACATGTCCAAGATTACGACGTGTTAGATAATCACTACTTATTTTCCTACGCGCCCACTTGTGCAGCCGCGATCGCCCGTTCCAAAAATATTCCCTACACCGTTCGCACCATGGGGCAGCTTACTCCGTGGGCACTGGCTCAAAGCCAAGCCAAAAAGCAACTTTATACCCGCCTAATCGAGCGACATAATCTCACCCGTGCCGCCGCAATTCACTGCACCACCCCTGAAGAAGCGGTAGATGTTCGCAATTTTGGGCTTCAAACTCCCACTATTACTTTGCCTTTGGGAGTAGCTGCCTCTGTTCCCTGCCATCGTCCTCAAGAGCGGCTTCGGCAACAATATGGCATTGCGAACGGAATGCCCATTATTCTCTTTTTGTCTCGTCTTCATTATAAGAAACGTCCGGATTTACTTTTGCAGTCCTTAAGCCAACTCAAATCCCGTTCTCAACCTTTTCATGCCATTATTGCAGGTTCAGGCGATCGCGATTATTTGGTTAAATTGAAAGATCTAGCCGTAACTTTAGATATTGCACAAAACGTCACTTTTCCGGGACTTGTAGGAGGTCAGGATAAAGATTTACTCTTACAAGGCTCTGACTTATTTGTGTTACCTTCCTTTTCCGAAAACTTTGGGATCGCCATTGCCGAATCTGTTGCCGCAGGTCTTCCGGTTGTCATTACTCCTGGTGTTCAGATCGCTTCAGATATCGCTGCCTATCAAGCGGGTTTAGTCGTGCCAGGTGAATTAGAGGCTTTAACCAACGCGATCGCCAAAGTTCTCTCTACACCCCAACTCCGAGCAACATTTGCCGAAAATGGCAAACGCTTAGCAAAAGAAAAATACTCTTGGCAAATCATTGCACATCAGCTTGCCTCTGTTTACACTTTAATTGCATCCAGAAAACAGTTGTTAGATGATGTGCGATTTGATTCATCTTTAATTAAAAATTACGGTTGACACATAACACAGTGAGGTCTGACAGATCAAAAGAGATTGACAACTTATGTAACGATAGGTTATCCCTGATAGGTGAGTCCGTTTAGTTAGCCCTACATAAATAAGACTGCTCCAGTTGTATTTAGAAAGGACTTTGAAAACGGTCGAGCCTACAGTTTCCGAGGTTAACTCCGAATGTCAGTCCAAGCTCTCACCGAATTATCCCAATATGTTGATGGAACAGCCAGCATCAGCAATGGGAGGAATAGCAAACTTCTTGCTTTTGCCATTCCTCACCTAACGCATTCGATGAAAGCAAACAGCTATTACTTTGGTCATCCAAAATGGGGTAGAAGCTACCTTAATGCCTGTCATCAATATGAAGAGTTTAATCTGCGTTGGTTGGCTGCTACGGGCAGTTGGCAAAATAAAATTGTGGTCGATATTGGCTGCGGTCCCGGTAATTTGTATGCCTCACTGCGCGATCGCTGTGGCGTTCCTCAACAGTTGATCGGCATCGATATCTCTTTGGGTGCCTTAGAAATGGCTCAAGAAATAGGCTACACGCCTGTCTTAGCCGATGCTCAGAACCTGCCTTTTGTATCTGGCTTTGCTGACCTGGTGACCTTGAATGCTACAGTTCATCACTGTGATGATATGGCAAAGGTGCTGCAAGAAGCGGCGCGGTTAGTGCGTCCGGGTGGCTTGCTAGTGACTGATCATGACCCACAGAAAACAGCTTGGGGTAATAACGCCATGGGGCGGCTGTTATGGAACGTCCGGCTGCCGTTCTATCGTTTGCTTGGGCGCGGCGGTCATGCCACCCCAGAAGAGCAGTTTTGGAGCACTGCTACGGAGGCTCATCATCGACCGGGAGCCGGGGTAACGCCTGAGCTATTTCACCAAGCCTTGGAGTCTATGGGTTTAACTATTAATCTGTATCCTCACAATCAAAAGGTGGGAGCAGAAGTTTTCCAGGGCGTTCGAGGTCGCCAAGCCTGGAATATGCGGCTAGTGCAACGCTTGAGCGGAGTTGATCCAAACACGCAGGAAGGGGCGATCGTCATCATGTGCGTTGCCAAACGCCCTTAAGCCAAGCCGCAAGTTAGCCACTACTTCGGCATTAACGATAGAATCTGGGTAAACATCTACCCATGAAATGGTTTCAGTGGTTACTTACAAAGTTCTGGTGGGTTGGGCTAGTTGGATGCTTGAGTATAATTCCGGTGCGACTGGCGATCGCTTACCATCAATATCCTCGTCCTCAAGCCGTTCTAGTTCTGGGCGGTGAGCCTGCCCGTGAACAGGCAGCCGCTCAACTGGCGCGATATTATCCTAATTTAGAAGTTTGGGTTTCAAGTGGTGAACTACCTGCAAAATCTGATGCTATTTTTCAGGCTGCGGGCGTTGCTCGCCAACGGGTACATCTTGATAATCGAGCTTCTGATACAGTCACAAACTTCACCACGCTCATTCCTACATTTCAGCGCCAAGGCATTCATCATCTGTATATAGTGACCTCTGACTTTCACATGTTCCGTGCCAAGGCGATCGCCACTTTTGTTCTAGGCAGTCAGGGCATTGCTTTTACACCCGTTGCATCTGCCTCAAACAAACCCCAAGAATCTTTGCCGCGAATTTTACGCGATAGTGGGCGATCGCTATTGTGGATTTTTACAGGACGAACGGGCGCAAGTTTGGAAAAGTTTAGATGCTGTCAAAACTCATCATCGAAGGAGCACAGAATTAGATAATGCAGCTTGATCGATATACAACTGGGGACTACACTCCTGGCGCATCTGCTTGGAAGCAAGTTTTATGGTACTTCCTAGGCTCACCGATGGTTCAAAATTACTGGTTGCCTTTTTCTGGTTTTAAAGTGTGGGTGCTCCGATTATTTGGAGCAACTATCGGGAAAGGTGTCCGAATTAAGCCTGGTGTACGGGTCAAATTTCCTTGGCGACTGACCATTGGTGATTTTGTTTGGATTGGTGAAGATGTCTGGATTGACAATTTAGCAGAGGTAACAATAGAGAGTCATGTATGCATCTCTCAATCGGTCTATCTCTGTACGGGCAATCATGATTGGAATCATCCTTATTTTCAGCTTAAACTCGGTAAAATTCATATTCAAACCGAAAGCTGGATTGCAGCGCGATCGATGATTGGTCCCGGTGTAATAGTAGGTAAAGGAGCGGTCTTGGCTTTGGGTGGAGTGGCAGTGCGATCGCTAGAGCCAATGATGATTTATGCCGGAAATCCAGCCCAATTCATTAAGCCTCGATACAAACAGAAGGAAGTAAGCTGATATACATTCAAGTCAGAAAGACAAGGGGCTTAAGCCCCTTGCTATATCTCACAGGATGCCTAGATATTTTCTGAACTACTGCTAGTCTTCTCTACGGCTATTAACACCAATTACTGCAACTTTATGACGGTAAATTAGCTCTGCACCATACCACCCGCTGATCCCTAGCAAGGATGCCACAATTGACGAGAGAATTAACCCCAGTGGCAGAATCGCATCAACTTGATTATTCCAGCGAGTTACCCAATTAATTAATGTTAAAGATAGAGCAGTAACATTGCATACCATGTGTACCCAACCTGCCCGACGCTTACGAACTCGATCAATTCGTAAAAAATCTAGCATACCGGATAGGGCAGCAACAATACCACTAACAAAGCCTGCTCCAATTAACCAAAGCGATGCTCTAGCCCAGAAAGGATCAGAGGTTAGCCAATAGCCCAAATCTGTACCCAAAGCTCCAGTTAAAAAGGCGATCGGAAACGTGACAATTAAAGGATGAAGAGGATGAGACGCGATCGCCACTGTGCTGGGAATACCACTATCTTGGGACTCGCCTTCATTGATCTCAATGAGAGGCGGTATGTTAGAAGTCTGTGTCATGGCTTCGTCCTAATTTTTGTAGATTTAGTTGTTTTTCTTAGTCTAAAAAGCCTAAGTGCCTGCTTGATTCTCTTTGAAGACATATCATTTAAACATCTATCTTAGGGAGTGGTCTATTAATTGCAAGTATTGGTAAGACCCATCCTCCACGGAATTTTTTTCATGAATAATATTTGAATGTTGTGTCATCTGTCCATCGATCTACGTCTTAAGATAGCTGTCTTTAGGGAGAAGAGATGATTTATTAGGGATAGGTATTTTGTATAACCCTTAAATTTAAATTAAGATGCGAGAAAAAGTTGACTCTCAACCAGAACCTGAGCATGTTAAAAGTCATGCACAATCGCTTGGTTATACATTTAACCGCTTTATGGTTATCCTTGCTCGGCTCGTTATTGTAGGTTTGATTGCGAATTTAACAATTAAGGCGTTTTTAGTAAGCCCTGAAGCTGGTTTTAAAAGCATTGCAGCAATCATTCTTCCGCTTTTATTGACAGGCTATATTTCTTTTTCTAACAAAGCTCATCACTTAACAAGACCTCCTAGTGAGATCCTAAATATTTTCCTTTATTTAATTTCAGCGGGTTGGCTGCTCACTCTCATGGTTTCGACTAGATACGTTATTTACTACTCGAACCGTAGCTTGCCAGTTGGAGAGTTTGCGCTGTCTATAACGCTTGGCTTTTTTATATTTATCTCTGAACGCATTGCCTTTAAACCTCTGGTTGCTTGTGCTTACGGGCTAATTTCAGGATTTCTTTTCTTCATTTTATTTTTTGGCGTACCTGCCTAGGTTCATCATCGCGGGTCAAACTTTCAGCATTAGGTGCTTATGATTGTCAACTTGATTGAAAGCGGCTGGGAAGTAATCTACCACCGCGCACATGCTCTTCTTGCAGCCCAAATTGGGGGACATTGGCGTAAAAAAGACTCCCCTGAACGGATTTATGAAACGTTAGCCGCTATTTCTCATCACGATGATTTAGAACGCGAATGGGAAGGCAATCAACTGACTCCCGCTGGTGCTCCTCTTGACTTCATGCTTGATCCAGAAAGCTCAATTGAGAAGCTAGAGAAACATATTCAGCAAGCTCGCTATCGGGGTCGGTGGGTCACACTGTTAACGTCTAAACATATCTGTTTTATTTGCCAATCAAAGCAGGATGAGTCGGCTGAATGGAAACGTTTTTTTAAAGAACAGACCAAGCTTCAAGAAGAGTACCGCAAGGGTCTAAAAATAGAAAAAGACGATGTAGAGCGGGCTTATCAATTTATGAGATGGTGCGATCGCCTTTCCTTAATCTTGACGCAAAAACAAGTTCCACAGGTCAGTCGCGCCCTAGAAATTACTAGTGGCATTGATGGACAACGTTACGATCTGCGGCAGACTAGTGATGGATCTATTACGGTAGAGCCTTGGCCTTTTGAAGAAGATAAATTCATTGTCAACGTTGAGGCTTCTCTGTTATCAGAACTTAAGTATGCAAGTACAGAGCAATTAGTAGCAGCCCTCCAAGAAGCTCCTGTAATCCTCTTGGAATGGACTTTTGCGAAAGAAGATAATCCGTAGAAATTTAAGACGATCGCCAAATTATTTAACTCCGTAACTTTGCCCCTGCTAATTGCCTCTGCACTGCAATGGGATTTTTAATCTAAAGAGAAAAATTCTTCGGCGTTAGAAGGATGAATGCCAATGTTTTGATCGAACGCAGCTTTAGTCATTCCTTGTTGCACAGCGATCGCCAGACTTTGTACAATCTCTGCGGCGTTCTCCCCTACCATGTGAATTCCCAGTAGGCGATCGGTCTCTCGTTGCACCACTAGCTTTATCAGGGTCTTCTGAGAGCGGCGAGTCAGGCTATCAAACAAAGGCTGAAACTCACGGCTGTAGCACCTTATATTATCTTCTCCATACTGCTTCTGCGCTTGTGTTTCACTAAGTCCTATTGCTGCCGCTTCCGGTCGAGAACATACCGCTGAGAGCACCAGATCATAATCGATCGCGTGGGGTTGATTGCCAAACTCGCTATCGGCAAAAGCCCGTCCTGCCGCACGCGCTAAAGTCGTTAGCTGGACTCGGTTAGTGCAGTCGCCGATCGCAAAAATGTGGGCTTGATTGGTGCGACTATTAACGTCTACTGCGATCGCCTTATCTTTAACTGCGATCGCCGCCTTCTCTAATTGCAAACCCTCTAAATTAGGAGTACGACCCGTTGCACACAGTACAACATCAACCGTTAACGACTTGGAGCGATCGCCTTCCATTACTAAACGCAAGCCTTTAGAAACCCGTTCAATTAGCTGAACATTTGTGTTGTAAAAAATGGTAATACCTCGCTGAGTCAAGCCGTTCTGAACTGCAAGGCGCACGTCATTATCAAAGCCACTTAGAATGGAATCTTCATGATCTATCAGCGTTACCTGGCTACCTAATCCTTGTAAGATGCTGGCAAATTCTACGCCAATGTAGCCCCCGCCAATAATCGCAATTCGGCTCGGTAGCTGTTTTAGCCCAAACATCTCATTAGACGTTAGGGCATGTTCAATGCCTGCAATCTTGGGCTTAATGGGTTTACCGCCTACCGCAATTAAGATTTTGTCAGCAGTGATGGAGCGATCGCCCACCGCTAACGTATGGGCATCAATAAAAGCAGCTCGTTGGGGGATGAAGTCAATGCCTGCTGCTTCCAGAGCCTGTTGTTGTCCCTGACGCAATCGCTGAAGTTCTTGATCTCTGCGGGCAACAAAGCGTTGCCAATCAAACTGAATTTTTGCTTGCTCCCAGCCATAATCAACCGCAGTCTCGGATAACTGAGCAAAATCTGCGGCATAGACCATCAGCTTTTTGGGAACGCAGCCCCGGTTAACACAGCACCCGCCCAGGTCAGATGGCTCTGCAATTCCTACTTTGGCACCCTGCTGGGCAGCTCGCTTGGATGCTGCCAGTCCTCCAGGTCCTGCTCCAATCACAAACAGGTCATAATCATAGCTCATGCAATATAACTCCAAAATTGATCATGACTAGACTATACTTCGCCAAATGATAGCCTTTACCTTATTTAAGGTACTCCTGTTAAAGTCAAGAAGACCACAAACCAGGACAGAATAATGAAAGGTCAACCCAGTTGGCAAACGACTACGCTGGTCGTCCTTCTGACGATTGTGGCATTTATTGGACTTAACTCCTTTGTCATCATCAATCCAGGAGAAGCAGGCGTATTGAGTACCCTTGGCAGAGCCAGAGATGGCGTACTGCTCGAAGGGGTTCACTTCAAGCCACCCCTGGTCTCGAACGTAGATATCTACGATCTCACGGTGCAGAAATTTGAGGTGCCTGCCCAAAGCTCAACTAAAGATTTGCAACAACTGACCGCCAGCTTTGCGATTAACTTTAGACTCGATCCGGTTCAGGTCGTCGCTATTCGACGAACCCAAGGAACCTTACAAAATATTGTGTCGAAGATTATTGCACCACAGACTCAAGAATCATTCAAAATTGCAGCCGCACGACGCACAGTTGAAGAAGCAATTACCAAACGTGACGAGCTAAAAAAAGACTTTGATGTTGCCTTGGGGGAACGATTGGAAAAATACGGCATTATCGTATTGGATACCAGTGTGGTCGATCTAAATTTCTCTCTTGAGTTTTCAAAGGCGGTCGAAGAAAAGCAAATTGCCGAGCAACGAGCGCAACGGGCTGTGTACATTGCGCGGGAAGCTGAGCAAGAAGCTGAAGCGACGATCAATCGGGCGAAAGGACAAGCCGAAGCACAACGCTTGCTGCGGGAAACCTTAACGGCTGAGTTGTTGCAAAAGCAAGCTATTGAAAAATGGGATGGAAAGTTTCCACAGGTGCTAGGCGGCAATGGGGCAGTGCCGTTTCTCAATCTAGATACAAATCTGAATCAATAGGCATTGCGCCTTCAGACTTTTATTACCTTTGTTACAATTTGTATCGTAGAGAGAAGCAAGCCCTTATGTCAACAAAAGTTGCGGTTGTAACTGGACAAATTACGATTAATGATGGCGGTTCATTTCTGCTGACTGCTGCCGATGGGTCGATCGACGATCGCCGTGCTCAAGGTTTATTTGTGCGGGATACACGCCTGATTTCTTATTACGCAATCTCGCTTGATCGGCAGCCGCTGATTCCGCTTGCTTCTGCCGCCATCACACATCGGGTCGCTCGATATGAGTTTACCAGTCCAGAATTGTTGACCGCGACTGGAACCGTGCCTGCCAAGAAACTGCTGGTGAGCGTAAGACGCGACATCATGGGCGGAATGCACGAAGACATTGACCTGACCAATCATCATCAAGAGCGCGTTGAGTTGCAGCTAATGCTGGCGATTCGCTCTGACTTTGTGGATATTTTCCGGGTTAAAGCTCAGAAGCTGGTGACTGAGGGCAGAATGGAGACAATCTGGGCAGATGACACGTTGACCAACACCTATCGCAATGGTTCATTTACCAGAAGTATTCGCATTCATCCTGAAGGAGCCAGTTCACCGCCCCGCTATTCTAACGGTCGGTTGGTGTTTGATATTGCCCTCGATCCAGGTGAAACTTGGCATACCTGCATTAACTTTATCGCTCTGGTAGATGGAGAGGAATTGATGCCAAAACATACCGATGCGGCGATCGATGCCACTCCAGCAGGTGAAGAGATGGCAAGCTTTCTAGAGTTAGCAACTCAGCTACACTCGTCAAATCGGCAAGTTGAGCAAACCTACTATCAAGCCCTGGTCGATCTGGCATCACTCAGAATCCCTGTAGAGGGTGACAATACCGTTTGGATACCAGCGGCTGGTATTCCCTGGTTTGTCGCTGTGTTTGGGCGCGACCCGCTGATTGTGAGCCTGCAAACAATGTCGGTAGAACCCAATCTGGCGCAGGGTACACTGCTCAAGTTAGCCGAACTTCAGGCAACCGAAAAAAACGATTGGCAAGATGCCGAACCCGGTAAAATACTGCACGAATTACGGCGAGGTGAACTTGCACAACTGCATCAAATTCCTTCTGAACCTTACTACGGCGCGATCGACACTACACTTTTGTGGATCATTACCCTGTCTGAAACGTATCGGTGGACGGGCGATCGCTCTCTGCTCGATAACTCCCAGGCATCGCTAGAAAAAGCGCTGACCTGGATTGACCAATATGGCGACTTGGACGGCGATGGCTTTGTCGAATATTGCAGTCGTTCCAAAGAGGGCATCCAGAATCAAGGCTGGAAAGATTCAGGAGATTCGATTCGGGATGTAGATGGCACGATTATTAATGCCCCGATCGCCCTTTGTGAAACTCAGGGGCAAGTTTACGATGCTTGGCTACGAGCAGCAGATCTCTATGATGTACGAGGTGAAGGCGATCGCGCTCAAGCCCTACGGCAGAAAGCAGATTCGCTATATCAACGGTTTAACGATCGCTTTTGGATGGCGGATGAAGGTTTCTACTGTTTAGGATTAGATAGTAAAAAAGAGCAGATTCGCTCGATCGCCTCCAATGGCGGACAATTGCTGTGGTCGGGAATTGTACCACGCGATCGAGCACGACAACTGGTGCAGCGATTATTTCAGCCCGATTTATGGTGCGGTTGGGGCATTCGGACGCTCTCTGCCAAACATCCCGCCTACGATCCAATCGGCTATCATACGGGTAGCGTTTGGGCACACGACAATTCATTCATCGCGGCTGGGCTGAAACGATACGGCTACCATGCAGAAGCCAATCGCATTGCGGAAGGGATTTTTGCGGCTGCCAATTCATTTCAAGCTAACCAGATGCCCGAACTATTCGGCGGTATCGAGCGACAGACCGAAAACTTTCCCGTTCCTTATGTAGATGCCAACATTCCACAGGCGTGGGCAGCAGGCGCAATTCCGTGGCTAATCAGCAGCATGTTGGGACTAAAAGCCGATGCACCTAATCGTCAATTGCAAGTCCAGCCAGTGCTGCCAGACTGGTTGCCCGATCTGCAACTGACTAATATCAGGGTAGGCGATGCAACAGTTGACTTACGCTTTTGGTGCGAGGATGGGCAAACCCACTGGAAAATTGTTCGTCAAACTGGTGAGTTAGATGTGGTTGAGAGCGATCGCTTGCAATGAAAGGAGATAACGTGACAGAGAATCATTACGACATTATTATCATTGGTACGGGTGCGGGCGGCGGAACGCTGGCGCATCGACTGGCACCTAGCGGCAAAAGCATTCTGGTTCTAGAGCGAGGAACGTTTTTACCACGGGAAAAGGCAAACTGGGATGCAAGAGAAGTCTTTAAGCAGGAACGCTATTTTAACACCGAGACCTGGTACGACAAAGAGGGTAAAGATCTTCATCCAGCCGCAGGTTATTGGATTGGTGGTAATACAAAATTTTACGGCGGTACACTGTTTCGAGCGCGAGAAGAGGAGTTTAATACCCTCGTTCACAAAGGCGGTATTTCTCCAGAATGGTGCCTTAAATATGCAGACTTTGAACCCTATTATACTCAAGCCGAGAAACTCTACAATGTGCATGGCAAACGAGGACTTGATCCAACTGAGCCTTGGACAAACGAGGAGTATGCCTTTCCGGCAATTAGCCATGAACCTCGAATTCAAGAAGTTCACAATGACTTAGAAGCAAAGGGGCTACATCCGTTTTACTTGCCGATGGCAATCAAGTTGAACGAAGCTCAGCGGTTTTTGAGTGAGTGTATTCGCTGCGAAACCTGCGATGGGCATCCCTGTCTGGTTCATGCCAAAGCTGATGCCGAAGTAATCGGCGTGCGTCCAGCCATGCAGTATCCCAATGTTACGTTGCTCACCGAAGCTAAAGTACAACGGCTCCACACCAGTGCCTCTGGTCGTGAGATTACCGGGGTTGAAACCGAAGTGGCAGGTGAAGTCAAGATGTTTCGTGCGGATATTGTTGTGGTGGCATGTGGTGCGATCAATTCGGCAGCGTTGCTGTTGCGATCGCCCAATGACCAGCATCCCAATGGCTTAGCCAATCGCTCTGATCAGGTAGGACGTAACTATATGAAGCACAACTGCGCTGTAGTTGTGGGGCTAATGGCAGAAGAGAATTCCACTGTTTTTCAAAAAACGCTGGGCATCAATGACTTCTATTGGGGTGAGCCAGATTTTCCTTATCCCATGGGGCAAGTGCAGCTATCAGGCAAAGTCAACAAGGAGATGTTGATGGATAATGTGCCTGTGGCGACGGGGGGCGAAATTTCTCCAGGTGAGGCAGCAGCCCACTCAGTCGATTGGTGGCTGATGGGCGAAGATCTACCCGACCCTAACAACCGAGTCCATCTGAAGGGGGATAAAATTCATATCGATTACACCGAAAATAACACTGAGTCGTTCAACCGTTTGGTTCAGCGTTGGATTGAGGTTTTGAAGTCGATTAGCGTCGATAGAGGTTGGCTGACAGAATCACGGTACTACCAAAGTAGTTTTCCATTGCGATGGGTGGCACATCAATGTGGGACTTGCCGTTTTGGCACTGATCCAGAAACGTCTGTTTTAGATGTAAACTGCCGTACTCACGACATTGACAATCTTTATGTCGTCGATGGTAGCTTTTTCCCTTCAAATATTGGGTCAAATCCAACGCTAACTATTGTTGCGAACACCTTACGAGTTGGAGATCATTTGCTCGATCGCCTCAAGTAAATATTCATTCATAGATACCGCTTACAGCACACGTCAGAAAATCCCAGAAGGTTTAGTTATGTCTACAGAATTTCGTCCCACTGCTGATCAAATTCCGGCTCAAACACTGCCCTATCCTGCCAGTCAGGAAGACATGGTGCCGCAACCAGACAGCGATTTATCAAACTATAAGCCTGCTGGCAAGCTGCAAGGCAAAGTGGCGCTCATTACGGGAGGCGATTCGGGGATTGGTCGAGCAGTGGCGATCGCCTATGCCATGGAAGGTGCAGATGTGGCTATTCTGTACAACGTCCATGATGACGATGCTAGTATCACTCAAGCCAAAGTGGAAGAGAAAGGGCGACAGTGCCTCAATATTAAAGCCGATGTACGCGACTCTGAGCAGTGCAAACAGGCAGTTGCACAGACTATAGAGAAGTTTGGACATTTAGATATTTTGGTCAATAACGCCGCTTACCAGATGGTGCAGTTTAAGCTAGAAGATCTCACCGATGAGCAGTTTCGCCGCACGCTAGAAACTAACGTTTTTGGTTATTTCTATATGCTGAAGGCTGCTCTGCCACATTTAAAAGAAGGCGATGCCATCATTAACACCAGCAGTATTCTTGGTCTAATTGGTAAGGAATTCTTGGTCGATTATTCCACTAGCAAAGGGGCAATTAATGCATTCACAAAAGCACTGGCGCAAAATCTTGCAGATCGCAAAATCCGAGTCAATGCCGTTGCGCCTGGTCCGGTTTGGACACCTAACATTCCAGGCACCATGACCGCAGAACAAGTAGACAACTTCGACGTTGACAATGCAATGAAACGAGCCGCCCAGCCCGAAGAACTTGCACCCACCTACGTCTACTTTGCCTCCGAAGACAGTAGCTTTGTAACGGGCGCAATTCTGGAAGTCACGGGCGGTCAAGTTTCCAGCACATAAGCTAGGAGATTTCTATAAATTAAATGATCTTAGTAGGGCAGGCATCTTGCCTGTATATTGCTTCCAATGCAGGCAAGATGTCTACCTCACAGATGAATGCTGGTTCAGAAATTTCCTCACTAATATGCAGATTATTTCAGTTGAATCTGTTGGCATGACGGTGGCTGATATGGAGCGATCGCTCGACTTCTACATCACTGCTTTGTCATGCAAAAAAATCTCTGATAAGGAAGCTACAGGCGTTGAATGCGATCGCTTGTACGGGTTACCAAATGTTCATCTGCGAGTTGCAAAGTTGCAGTTGGGTAATGAGATCATCGAGCTAACTGAATTCCTTACACCTAAAGGTAGACCGATTCCACCCAATTCGCGCAGCAACGATCGCTGGTTTCAGCACATGGCGATTGTAGTGCAAGACATGGAGCAGGCTTACCAGCATTTACGTCATTACGGGGTATCTCAGACCTCGCCCAACCCTCAGACCTTACCTGAATGGAATCCGCTTGCTGGAGGCATCCAAGCGTTCTACTTTAAAGATCCCGATGATCATAATCTCGAATTAATTCACTTCCCAGCAGGCAAAGGCGATGCAAAATGGCAGCGCTCAACCGAATCACTATTTTTGGGAATTGATCATACCGCGATCGTTGTTGCTAACACTGCTACTAGTCGGGCTTTTTACTGCGATCGCTTGGGCATGACATTGCAGCAAGAGAGTTTCAACTCTGGCTTGGAGCAAGAGCGTCTTAGCGACGTTTCTGGAGTGCAAGTGCGAATCAGTAGTTTGAAAGCAGCCACAGGCTTGGGAATTGAGTTGTTGGAATATGTAGAACCTAATCACGGACTCCCTATTCCGACTGACACTCACGCAAACGACCTTTGGTTCTGGCAAACGGCGATCGCCATAAAAGATATCACCCACGACACTCTTATCCAAGACCCAGATGGTCACACGATTCGGCTGCTCAAGCAAGAAAGCTTCTAAGTTGCAACGTTGTGATTTGTTCCATAAGAGTACACGGGGAATACATGGCGCGATCGCCTGATACTGAGCAAAATTAATTCCCTTTATTAAAATTCGGTAAGCCGCCAGGGATACCGGATTATCACTCAATAATGTGTCATAAGTTCATGCAAAAAGCAAGTATAGGTACGTCTCTTTAAACCCATGCTGGCTAAATCGAGTCACCCAGTAGTGGTTTGTCTAGCTTCAAACGGTGGGTTCACGAAATCAATTCAAAATTCAAAGTTCAAAATTCAAAATGGACTGCTCTGGATAATCATCATTTTGAATTTTGAACTTTGAATTTTGAACCCATCAAATCAAGCTAGACAAACCAGTAGCTTGTTTTCCAGACGGCACTGTGATAACTTTATAGTCATCGTAATCTACGGCAAGTCTACCGAGTAACCGTGGATTAAACTTGTCTCAGTTTGCTCTCTACAGAACTAATGCAGATAGCGATCGCGCTTCTAGAGCAATGAGGCTAGGACTTCAAATAGGAAAAAACTGCTATGAGTACGCAAACTCAGCCACATCCTCTAAGCCGTAAATCAACCCATCACTGCAAAACTTAAATGCTAGAAGATCTGCAAGGCTTAAATGTTACTACTGAATCAATTCAAGCGGTTGCTGCACTCGATTGGTTCATTCAACAATCCCTTAGCTATGGAAATGAATCCGAAACGGCGATTTCACAGGCGCTACAGGCTGACCCAAACTGTGCCCTCGCCAATGCCTATGCCGCAGCTTTTTATCTAAGTCAGGAAAACGTGAGCGATCGCCAGCGGGCAGTGTCCTACCTGCGAGTAGCTCAGCAGTATAAATCCAGCACTACAGAACGTGAGCAGCTTTACGTTGAAGCGATTAGCGCTTGGGCAAATGGACAAATCAACCATGCTATCGCTTGCCACGAAACTATCGTTGATCAATTTTCTCAAGATTTGCTTTCTGTACAGCAGGGGCAATACCACTATTTCTATCAAGGTGATACCGCTAAACTGTTGCAGATTGCTAAGCGATCGCTAACGGTAAATCCCAATCATCCTGAACTATTAGGAATGGTGGCTTTTGGGTTAGAGCAATGTCATCAGTTGCAAGAAGCAGAATGGATGGGACGACAAGCCACCGCGCTAAAACGCCAAAATCCCTGGGCACATCATGCTGTAGCGCACGTCTTGGAAACTCAGGAAAGAACAGAAGAAGGAAGCGCTTGGATGATGGCAGTATCCGACACCTGGGAATGCTGTAACTCAATGCTATATACTCATAACTGGTGGCATGTTGCTTTGTTTTATCTCAAGCAGGGCGCAATTGCTGAAGTGTTGACGCTTTACGAAAACTGCATTTGGGGACGAGCGCGGCAACACTCTCCTAAAGATCAGGTAGGGGCAATTTCGCTGTTGCTACGCCTGGACTTACAAGGGGTAAACGTCGATCGCCAGTGGGCTGACCTGGCGTTTCTCCTGCACAATCGAATTCACGAACATGCATTGCCTTTCCAGGATTTGCATTATATTTATGCACTAGCGCGATCGCATCAGCCTCAACGAGCCTACGAGATGCTGGTCAGCATGGTTGCGTATGCCCATCGGCTTGATGCTTTGCAGCGCGATCGCTGGCTAGAAATTGCCGTACCTGCTGCCAGAGCTATGATTGCCCATGCGTTAGGCAATTGGCAGGAATCCATCCATCTCTTTAAATCTATTCTTCCTCACTTATGGCAGTTAGGCGGCAGCCATGCCCAGCGCTGTCTCTTTAAGCAGGTTTATCTCAACGCAATTCAACAGTCTGAACAGAGTTTTCATCGATCCTCAGAAAATATGCACCTTCTGCCTCAATTGAATCTTCGAGCCAGTTAATTTATTGCCAGTTAATTTATTGCCAGTTAATTTATTGAATGACAGCGTACTCGGAAAGATGAGTCTGATCGTATATTTGGTAGATCACTTCATAGTCACTGGTTTGAACTGCGGCGAAACGGCAAATTCCAGCCTGTTGCATTTGTGAGCGTAGTTTAGCATCAGGGCGCAGTAAAGCCAGTTGCAGCAGTTCTAGGACTGGTTCTAAGCGGTGAGATGCAACAATGGGTGGCATCGGGGTAGAACCAGGTGATTCAATCACTCGCAGTTGAGAAAGTTCAGGCGATCTCTTCGAGATACCCGCAAGGGGTCGCCCCTTCTGAAACCGCCGTAATTCCTGCTCCAATACCACGCTATCGATCGCAGCACAGTCAGCCTTTTGCTCAATGATCCACTGAATTGATTGTTGATGTGAACCGGACTGCATGACTTCCCTAAAGAATGGCGTTGGATATCTTCCTTGCATCAGATGATGACGCATCAGGTTATAGCCACTGTTTGAGCCAGGATCATTGAAGCAGAATCGTTTTCCTGCAAGTTGTCTAAACTGAGTCACTGAACTAGCCGTATTTACCACCACATCAGAGAAGTAAATTGGACGATTTTGATAACGCTTAGACTGCATTACAGGAGCAGCGATCGCCAATAGCTGGTCAGGTGCAGCATGACACGCTCGAATCAACGGCAATCCACAAACAAAAGCAATATCTAATTCTGCCTGCTGAAGCAAATCGGTGAACGGATCAGCCCAGCTTTGTTTCACCTGAACTGAAACATTAAAGGTACGCGATAGATATTCTCCGATCGCTTCATAAAACCAAAAGAAGTTGGGAGAAAGGTACGAGACTGCGGTGAGTGGGTTGGGCAAATAGAATTTTGTCAGCATAGATATTAAAACGACTGATTTATTGTATACGCGATCGCTTGATTTTCTGAATCGCTTATGCCAAGCTAGCTAAGCATAACTACGATAAGTCTATCGGTTTATCGTAGTTTGCAACTAAAAGCACAAGTTTACAGGCAATTTAAGTTTGGGTAAGTTTGTGTAGTTTAACTTTCAGTTCTATTCAATATTTCATAGGATGATTAGTTAATGAATCAACTAAGCCCAGCTAAATTGTTGAAGTTTATTTATCCTTACTGGGTAATCAGCAGAGTTGTGCTCCTGATGCTAGGCAGCCTGATCTTTCTGATGTTGCATGAATCAATACGACATTTTCGAGTACGAAAACTGTTAGCTAAACTTAATAAGTCCAGTTTTGCTTAGTCTGCAAGCTATAGGTTCCATCTTTCACATTTACCCGCTCAGGAATTAGATTTAGATCCCTAAATATATTTGCCTGGTGCTGTAGAGCGGCGAGCGATTGATCATCAATTGGGATAATGGCGCGTTCAGCACTATGTTTCTGTAAGGTTTCTACGATGGATGGATCGATTTCATGCTGTTCTGCTAGCCGTTGAACCGCCTCTAACTCCTGTTTCTTAGCCCAGGCTCCAGCTTCGTTTACCTCTTCTAAAATCACCTTAAGCAGGTCGGGATAGTCCCGTACCAGTTCTGGAATTGCGTAGTAGTAGGTCGGCACTTCCAAAGAGGCTTTATCACCAAAGATACTCTCTAAGTCTGCAATCGAGCGACCAGGAAAAGCACTGCGGAATTGAGTAGTTGTGTAGGGAACCCAAACTACCCAGGCATCGATCGCACCACGGCAAAATAGGGGCAGTGCCTCCGGCTGGGTTAAATAAACTGGCTCAATATCGCTAAATTCAAGACCAACTTTTGCTAGCGATCGCACCAGCACATAATGAGCGCTTGAGCCTTTGTCAAACGCGATCTTCTTTCCCTTTAGGTCAGCTAATGTTTGAATTGGTGAATTTTCTAGTACCAGAATCGCTTGACCTTTAGGAGAGGTATATTTTTCTTTAGCTACCCGCACAAACACATGATCCGCTGCTTGAGAAAAAATGCTGGCTGTCCCGCCGCCGCCGCAGAAGTCGATCGTCCCGTTGCTGAGTGCTTCTATCAGAGAAGAGGCTGACAAAAAGCTTGACCAGGTGACACTCAGCCCGAACGGTTGCAAACGTGTTTCAAGCAAGCCTTGAGTCCGGAGAACTTCTAGATTTGTCATCCCCTCTGGATACCCGATTTTAAGTTGCTTGAGCCGACGTGCTTGCTCAGCTAAAGGGGTATTACCAGATTGAGCAGAACGGCTAGAAAACCAGCGATCTAAAGCTACACAGAAAACTATGCCACCCATAAACAGTCCCACAGTTTCTAGTAACTGTATTGTTGAACTTTTAGGTAGAGTGAACTGATTTACTAGAGAGGAAAACTTATTGCCAGATTCAGAAACGGCAACAGCATGATCATTAAAATTTAAAGTCAAGACTATAACCAAGATAAGACCGATACAAAATTGCCTTGCAAACCTATATGTAGCCGATCTACAAGTGGCTGATCTGCACAATCCTAAGATGTACTGATATGTGCGCCTGGGCAAAAGGTTTATTAAGCTGCTAATCATAATGTCTCCTTTGATAAATATAAGTGATGGACTTTACTAGATATATTGGAGATAGAAAATAAAGTCAAAGTAGCAATTGATGAATTATTACAAACTGGAATGCTAAATTTGCATGGCTTTAATGATAAAGCTGACTTGGGCAAAATGGAAGGCTTCATTTACCAGATCATTGCAGCTATTTTATAAGAAGTCGTTCCGTAAACATAATTAATGTTAGGAATGCATCGTTCATCATAGACATGCATATCGCATTAATGTTATACATTCTAGAACGATTTAATAAGTTGAAGAAATAAGGAGTTGAGTCGTACCCGAAGCGCGAGACTCAAATTCCTATGATCAACATTGCCTGGTATTAGGGAGTTCGTTCCTACAGTTGAGCGATTGGATAGTCTCGGTCATCCGACAGATATTCAGTGAGGAATAGGGATGGATTGGTTACTGGTAACAATTAAGATTGGACTAGCTGCTGCTGTAGCAACAACATTTGACGATAATATTTATTTAACTGCCTTCTTTAGTGAGGTGAATCGTACTTTTCGTCCTCAACATATTGTAGTAGGTGAGTTTTTAGGTTTTACGGTACTGATGATGATAAGTTTGCTGGGCTTCTTCCTGGGGCTAGCTATTCCGTCAACTTGGATTGGTCTACTAGGAATTTTACCCATACTGATTGGCGTTAATAATTTGCTCAATCTTAATAAGGATGAGTCAGCCGAAGATAAGTCAGCTAATTTCAAAAGAAATTCTAAATTTCGAGGATTTGATTCTCGCAAGCGATCGCTCTGGGAGGTCATCCGCGATCCCCAAACCTATCGCGTTTCTGCGGTCACGATTTCTAACGGCGGTAATAATCTGGGGATTTATATTCCTCTGTTTGCCAGTAGCTCTATCCAAAATCTGTCTGTGATTATATTCGTTTGCTATTTCATGGTGGGCTGTTGGCTGTTGATGTCCTATAGCCTGACTCACCAACCTGGTATTGCTCTTATCCTGAGCCGTTATGCTGGCAAAATTTTCCCATTCGTGCTGATGTGGCTAGGTTTCAGAATTCTGTTAGATAGCGAATCCTATCGTCTTTTTCTACCAAATATTTGACAGACAAAGTAATTCCAAAAAAACGGGCGTTGCTGAATAAAGGTATGAACAGCAAAATCTACCCTTACCCTCACTCTCTCCCAGCAGGAGAGGGGAGAAGAGATCTAGCTCCCTTCTCCTTGGGGAGAAGGGCTGGGGATGAGGGAAATTCATCCAGATTCAGCAACGCCAAACTTCCCAGCCAGAGAGGCTAGTCAGCATCTTTGATTTGGGTTTTACGTTCCATAATCTCTTTCAAAACCAGCGTCACTACTGCCAAACCTGCCAACAATACCGCTGCACTATAGGCAGACTGAGTATGATATTGCTTGTACGCATCTTCCACAAATAGC
This sequence comes from Elainellales cyanobacterium, assembly GCA_038204505.1. GTDB lineage: Bacteria > Cyanobacteriota > Cyanobacteriia > Elainellales > Elainellaceae > Timaviella. Next base: position 15,022 of record JBBRCV010000023.1, on the reverse strand, counting down.
GGTAGCGTCTGCGTTTTTCCAGCAATGCTGCCCGACACGACTACGATCGCCCCAAATTCGCCCATGGCTCTAGCGTTCGTCAAAATAATGCCATAGAGCAAACTCCAGCGAATCGAGGGTAGTGTTACTCTCCAGAAAGTTTGCCAATCACTCGCACCCAAAATTTTCGCAGCTTCTTCTTGATCAGAACCAATTTCTTCTAGGGTGGGAATCACTTCCCTAGCAACAAACGGCAAGGTGACAAAAGCAGTCGCTAATAGCATTCCTGGAATTGCAAACACAATTTTGATATCTGCCGCTTCTAGCCAGGGACCAAACCAGCCGTTACGCCCATAGAGCAGCACAATCATTAACCCTGCCACGACTGGCGAGATGGAAAAAGGCAAGTCTAAAATGCTAATCAGCAATGCCCGTCCGGGGAACTTATTACGAGCGATCGCCCAAGCTGCACAGAGTCCAAAAACTGCGTTCAGCGGCACGGTCACCACAGCCATCAGCAACGTCAAACGTACCGCACTTAAAAAAGCCCGATCCGTTAGCGTATTCAAAAATCCGGCAATACCGCCGCTAAATGCCTGAACAAACAAACTGACTGCGGGCACAAATAGCAATATCAGAAGATAAAACACAACGACTGCAATCAACGCATTCTTCGCCCAAGGCGATGCCTCTCTGTTGCCATTTTTTGTAGGCGCAGGAGGCAGTGGATTATTCACCCCAAAATTTGGTTGCAATTCAGCCGTCATAGCGTCTTCCCCAAGCTTGCAATAAGTTAATACCAAACAACACTACTAAAGAAACTAGCAGCATGACTACACCAATCACCGTTGCTCCGGCGTAGTCATATTGTTCCAGGCGCTGAAAAATTAGTACAGGCGCAATCAAATCTTGAAAAGGCACATTTGCCGCCACCAAAACCACAGAACCATACTCGCCTACCGCCCGCGCAAATCCCAGCGCTACGCCCGTTAATACCGCAGGCATCAAAGGAGGTAAAACCACCTTCCAAAACGTTTCTAATTGAGATGCCCCCAAGCACCAAGCGGCTTCCTCAACGTCGTGCTCTATTCCTTGTAAAACGGGCTGCACCGTTCGCACCACAAAAGGCAGAGAGATGAACAGCATGGCGACTCCCACCCCTAAGCGAGTAAAAGCGACTTTAATGCCAAAAGGAGCCAATAGCGAACCAATCCAGCCATTTTCGCTGTAGACCGTGGCAATCGTTAAACCTGCAACAGCAGTCGGCAGAGCAAAGGGTAAATCGATCGCCGCATCCAAAATTTTGCGAAAGGGAAACTCGTAGCGCACCAGCACCCAGGCAACCGCAACTCCCATAACGCCATTAATAGAGGCGGCAATAAATGCAGTCACAAAGGTAACATTGTAAGCAGAAAGAGCCGTGGGGCTAGTTGCCACTTTCCAAATCTCAGCAGGGCTGAGAGTCGCTGCTTTTAAGATCAAGGCAGCCATTGGCAGGAACAACATGACCGTGAGATAAACCCAGGTCACTTTCCAAGGAATGGACAAGTCTGTTAACTGGGCTAACACACTTTTGCGATCCGATCTTGAACGAGAAGATGACGATGAAATTGACATACAAATTAACTACATCAGTAATGATCTTTTTACATTTCTAGAGATTTTGTCTCTAGCATTGAGGAGGCTGTCTTAGATTGGCATTCTCAGGATTCTACCAACTTTCGTTTTGAGCGTCTGAGTCATACCAAATCTCTAGATCGAGATCATTAATATAAAGGAGTGCTGCCCGGATTTGAGCGACAGACCCTTGCAGTTGCAGGTCAAACCAGCCATCACCTTGGGCATTTGCACCCAGCAGCGCTGCCGTAATTGTTATGGTCAGATGATGCTGGGTAATCAAGTTAGAAATGACAGGTTCTTGATGATACTGCTGAGGAATCCGAATCCTGATTCGAGTTTGAGTGTGTCTGTGGTCATCGTTTAGATCGCTAAACTCAGGGGGTAATTGAAAAGATCTTAGGTTTGCCATAGAAGCCTCCTATTTAAAATCTTTGATTGACCGTTTGTAATAATTCCTGAACTACACTATTTCCTGAACTTGTCGAACAAGGGGCTTAAGCCCCTTGTCTTATCTCACATTGGGTCTCATATTGGAAAACACCATAGCGTAGGATAGCGATCGCTGTCATTGTCATACAGGCAGCTATCCTACGAAGTGAGGTTTTAAGCTTTCCCAATCTGAGCTTGAATCTTGTCGAAGATTGCCCCATCATCAAAGTACGCTTTCTGCACCTTGTCCCAGCCGCCTAAATCGGTGATGGTGAATAGGTTTTTGATAGTTGGAAAACCTTTGGCAGTGTCCTTCGCTACTCCAGCATCGACAGAGCGGAAGCCCGCGTTAGCAAATTCTTTCTGCGCTTCTGGTGTAAAGACGAACTGCACAAAAGCCTCTGCTACTTCACGGGTGCCATGCTTATCAACATTTGTATCAACTACGGCGATCGGATTATCGATGGAAATATTGGGGTCAGGAATAACGAAAGGCAGCACTTCTCCCTTCTGTTTTGCTAGCAGTACTTCATTCTCGTAATTAATCAGCACGTCTCCTTGTTTTTGCTTGAAAAATACGTCTGTAGCTTCACGCGCGTCTTTAGGCAAGATAGGCACGTTCTTAAATACGCTGGTGGTGAACGCTTCAGCTTTGGCAGCATCGCCGCCCGTTTGGCTAACTGCGCCCCACAGTGCCAAGAAGTTCCAACGAGCGCCTCCAGAGGTCTTGGGGTTAGCGGTAATGACTTTAACATCAGGGCGGCTCAAGTCTTCCCAGCCCTTAATATTTTTGGGATTACCTTCGCGGGTGACTAAGGCTGCAACCGACTTGGTAACAATGCTGCCGTTGGGGGCCTCTTTTTCCCAACCGGGTTCAATTAATTTCGCCTTCTCAATTTTTTTGGTGTCTAGTGCTAGCGCCAGTGCTACGACATCGGCTTCCAATCCATCAATGACGGCGCGGGTTTGAGAGCCAGACCCACCATAGCTTTGGTTAAAGGAGACTTCTTGGTTATGTTCTTTTTTCCACTTTTCAGTGAACAGCGGCACAATTTTTTCGTATGCCGCTTGGGTGACCGCAAAGGAAACCAGAGTTAGCTCAACAGGCTTGTTGTTTGTGGCTGCGGGTGAACTTGTAGTACTGGTAGAGGCAGTGCAGGCTGCAATTCCTACGGTTAAACCTACGCCTACTAGGAGCAGTGCCAGAAATTTGTTCAATGAGCGGAACTTAAATTTTTTCATTGGGGATTACTCCTTTATAGAATCTACAGTAAGTTGGTCAAGATGCTGGATTATAACTATACAGTTAACCTTATTTTGTGATAAAAGTACAGTATCCCGACCAAGATGCCGTATTTTGTGATTGACCCGTCTTATTCCGATCTGTCTTAAGCAATTTTGAGCGCTGGGGATATTGTTTGAACTAATGCCAGATTGGGTGATAAAAATGCTAAATTCATCGTTGAACCCAGAGTTAGAAGCTCAGTCACGCACCCGAATGTTTGAGCGCCGTCATCATTTGCCTTTGTCGTCAGAGCAGCTTTGGAAAATTGAGTCGGGTGTGGTTCGCACCTTGACTTGGACAGAAGAAGGAGCGCTGATTACATTAGGTCTTTGGGGCGTTGGAGATGTGGTCGGGAAGGCTCTTAGCAGTTCTGATCCTTATTTAGCAGAATGTTTAACGGCGGTAAGTGCTATCCCGCTATCAAGAAATACTTGGTATCAGGCAACGGATGCGCTGATTCGCCATGCGCGAGTCTCGAATGAATTATTGGAAATTATTCGGTATGGCAATGCGGAAGTATCGTTTTTGCGCTTGCTGACCTGGCTAGCAATCCGTTTCGGGCATGTGGATGGGCAGGGTTGGCAAATTGATTTGCGGTTAACTCATCAAGAGTTGGCAGAAATTAGCGGATTTACCAGGGTGACTGTGACTCGTTTGCTAAAAACCTTTGAAGAGCAAGGATTAATTCAACGAAACCAGCGCCAGATATTGATCCTACCGGAGAATCAACCCTTCTGGCATTACGAAATTTAGAGGTTAAATCCTGTTTTTTAAGCTGCTTTTTCAATCACTTTTATTTATCACTTTGACAAATAAGAATGTTTGTTGTGATAGAGCGATGGTCCTAAAATTGAAGAAGAAGCAGGTTTAGTAGGGCAGGGTTTATCAGTATGTTGAACTTTTTAAGAGAAAATCGATACCGCCAAGGGTGCTGCGATCGCGATGCTGGATTATTACCCAGAACTCAGGATAAAGTCTACCTGGAGGGTTATTTCAAAGGCAGACCCGAAGGTTTAGATACTATTATTCAGTACTTTCCATCTCTTGAAGAATACTTAGTGTGGAGAGCTAGGGCTTCTAGAAATTTTGGAAACGCCGGACACTGAAATTAGGGTCAAACAAAACCAGGGCTAAATATAATACATCCCGTTCAACTGCTGCCGGATCTGTCGCTGTTGGCAGAGGTCTTGAATCGTGTGCTGCTGCAAAATCTTTAGGGCACTCTGTTGAGACTCCTTCCAAATGTCACGAACAATGGCGCGATCGAGAGACAACTCCTTTGATGCTTGATCGGATGAATCAGAATTTGCTGAGTCAGAGAGACAAGTAACCACTTCTAGCAGCGTGATCTGCCAGGGCTTACGCACCAGAAGATAACCGCCTCGATTGCCTCGCTGGCTGCGAAGAATGCCTGCCATGCGAAGTGCAGCAAACACTTGCTCTAAATAGCGTTCGGGGATACCTTGCTTTTCGGCAATGTACTTAATTTGAATAGGTTCGTTAGGCGTAGGGTGATTCGCCATTTCGAGCAATGAAATTAATGCATACTCAATTTTTGCCGATAGTTCCATGGGGTTCTCTGTAACGCATCGTCAGCCATAGTGAAAAAATCAAAAAGAATCAATAGCAACCGATCGCCAACATAATTTCAAATTCCTCAGTTCTGCTCCCGATCACTCATTCATACTTTTAAATATAAAACTCAATTATTGTGATTGGTTCGGCATTTGGTGCGAAGAACCTTATCTCTTGTAACCGATCGCCTTCCCATTTTGTCCATACTCTACGAATTGAGTAAGAAGGTGTACGCACAGGTTCCTTCTGGTCAACAATTGCTAAAAACGTCTTGTCGTTGTAATGCCCTAGAGCGTACCAGCCTAACGTATCTAGATCAAAGTTAATAAACCTTTTCAGTTCAATGATTTGGTTCGATTGCCGTGTCTTAAAAAAGTTAAATTGGAAAAAATTAAATGAGCTTAAATTAAACTGGCTTAATCTCACCATAATAATTCCTATAAATTAATATTCCAAACAGTGAGCTTGGCTGGAGATATTACAAAAGACAATGCCAGAACAATTAAAAAACTGATTAGACAGGTGAAAGTAAAAACCGTCAGATAATGATTACCCATCAGATTTTTATCCTCCTAAAATTTGAGACAGAATTTGGTGTTTAATATCTGCTAGAGCAGGACTGCCTAGGGGACGAGGATGGGGCAAATCTACTGCTAAATCCAGCGAAATCTGCCCTTTTTCAATCACCAGCACCCGATCTGCTAAATGCACAGCTTCTTCAACATCGTGTGTTACTAACACCGCAGTAAATTGTTGCTCTTGCCATAGCCTATGGATTAACTGCTGTATTTCCAATCGGGTTAGAGCATCGAGAGCGCCGAGCGGTTCATCAAGCAGCAGCAGTGGGGGTTGCGTGACAAGCGCTCTGGCTAAGGCAACGCGCTGCCGTTGTCCGCCTGAAAGTACGGTTGTCCAATCGTGGGCGCGATCGCTCAATCCTACTTGCTGGAGCGCCCATTCACCGTACTGCCGACCTTTAGCTTGTTGCCCTAGCGCTACGTTATCTAACACTCTTCGCCAGGGCAGGAGCCGAGAATCTTGAAACATCACCCTGGCACAAGAATTTAATCCGTACAGAGGCTCTCCATCGATTCTAATTTCTCCTTGAGTTGGCGTTTCTAATCCCCCTAGCAATCGAAGAAGCGTACTTTTACCACAACCACTCTTGCCAACAATGGCGACAAATTCGCCAGGAGTAATGTCCAGATTAATATCGTGCAAAACCGAAACGTTGCCAAATGCCTTACCTAAATTGCGAATGCTAACGTGCGTTCCATAATAGGTGGGCAGGACGTTAGGCGAAGGATAACCTTCGGAATTCCGGGTTTCAACGTCTGAATTGATGGCTAATATCATACTGAAATCCTAATGGCTGAAGCTGTAATAAGGGGGAGGTCAACGCCGAGGATAATCACCCTTTGGTCAACCTCCCTAACTTAACCCTATCGAATCTACAAAATCTTGACCAACTTACTGTAGATTTCTCATAACCTTGACTCTCACATAATTAAGAGATGAAAACAAGTACTTTTGATCACATTTTTCTTAAATTTTGAACGACTTGATCTCTAGTCCTACTTTCGTTGCCAGGACTTTGGCGGCAGAAACTGCGATCGCCACTTCGCCCCGTTCTGCAAATGTGAGCGAGTCACCTTGCTCTCAAGCCGCTTGAACTTTTTGAGCCATTTGATCAGCTACAAGAAATTTGCCTCAGTGGAATGTGCTGGTTCGAGATAGTCAGGGTCGAATTGCCGCCTCTGTTGGAATTTTGACTCGTAACATCATTGTTGATGGGGTTCCTATTTTGGTAGGTGGTATTGGTCGAATCATGACACAGACTTATGATCAAACACAGAGTTATGCGATCGCAGCGCTTCAATATGCAGTGGCATTTCTCAACGAAGCTTACAACGTGGCATTTGTATTATTGATCTGTCACTCAGATCTCGTGCCCTTTTATCGGCGCATTGGCTGACCGTCTTTTCAGGGCGAGCTTCTGGTAAAAAAATGTGGAACTACAGTTCCATTTACTGTTCATCGACCCATGCTGTTATCAACTGATCAGGAAATTCCACAGGTGCAAATTCAACCCTAAAACCATTAAGGAGAGTGACATCATGCCACAGATTACTAATGAAATTGATCTCATTCTTGCTAAGCCTGATACCAGTCTGTTAGACACCCCAAAAAAGTTTAGCCAGGGCGATTTTAAAACCCTAGAAGAAATTGTACAATTCAATCCGCAATTCTTTATTCGCCGTCGAATTTTTGCGACTGATTCGGTTCAGTTCGATCGTGATGTCAAATTCTGTAGTATCAGATGGATCAATTCCCCTTGATCCAAAGATTTGCGAAGGAAGAGATAGTGGGAAACCGATCGCGATCGCCCAACCTAACTCAACAGTAGGTCAGGTATTTGAGCAGATTGCGACTGGGATAATTACTAAGTTTCAAAGCAAGCCCTAAGCTCTGACTACTTTTGACTGGGATGCCAAGGCAACCACCAATGTTCTAACGCCCGCACGATCGCATCTGCCGCTTTACCCAGCAAAGCGTAGATCAAAATACTCAACACTACCACATCAGTTTGCATAAACTCTCTAGCATTCATTGCCATATAGCCAATACCAGAATCAGCGGCGATCGTCTCTGCCACAATCAACGTCAGCCACATAATCCCTAACGCATATCGCACACCCACTAATACTCCTGGTAACGCGCCTGGAAGAATGACCTGTGAGAATACCTCCCTAGTTTTTAGTCCATAAACTCTTCCCATTTCAATCAAATTTGGATCGATCGCTCGAATACCATGAAAGGTATTGATATAGATGGGAAAAAATACGCCCAGCGCCACCAAAAAAATCCGCGCTTGATCACCAATACCAAACCATAAAATCACCAGCGGAATCAAAGCTAAATGGGGAATATTACGAATCATCTGAACCGATGTATCTAATAGATCCTCTGCTAATCGAAACACACCATTAAGAGCGCCCAATGTCAGCCCAATGCTGCCCCCAATCAAAAAACCTGTAGCGGCTCGTCCTAAACTAATAGTGAGATTCCGAAATAATTCCCCGTTTAAGGTGAGACGAACTGCTGCTTCAAAAACTTGTGTGGGTGCAGGCAAAGTTCGAGTTGAAATAACGCCGATTTGTGACAGCAGTTGCCAAACAATCAACAATCCCACAGGAACGACCCAAGGAAGTATCTGTTTCGAGGGCAGAAGGTCAAGGAAAGTATGAGTTTTCTGCTGTGCGACTTTAACCATAATTTGGAACTATCCTTCTTGAGGCGCATAAAAACGGGCAAACAAGGCAGGAAAACTAAGGAATTGCAACTTGATAAAGTCCCAATAATTTAATTTTCTGTAGGGCAGGCATCTTGCCTGCCTAGGATAAAAAGTAGACAAGATGCCTGCCTTACAAAATAGCTAACTGGGACTGTATTTTCAGGCAGATCCTAACTGGCGATCGTAGGAATCTTTTCGTTGGCAACAATTTCCCCAATGGGGCTAAGAAAGTGACTGGGCTGGATACCCGCTTTGCGAGTCAGTGGTAGCCGGGGGAAAAGCAATTCGGCAACGCGATATGCTTCTTCTAAATGGGGATAGCCCGACAAGATAAAGGTATCAATACCCAAGTCCGCGTACTCTTGCATTCGCGCTGCTACTGTCTCTGCGCTGCCTACCAAAGCTGTACCTGCGCCTCCTCTGACTAAGCCAACACCTGCCCAAAGATTCGGACTAATTTTTAAATTCTCCCGGTTGCCCTGGTGCAGATCCATCATCCGACGTTGCCCTTCTGATTCGGTTCGAGCGAGAGCGGCTTGAGCAGCGGCGATCGTCTCATCATCTAAATATTTGATTAAACGATTCGCGGCATCCCAAGCTTCTGATTCCGTCTCGCGGACTATCACATGCAATCGAATACCAAACCGCATCGTTCTGCCCTGTTCAGCAGCCAGTTGACGAACCTCAGCCATTTTCTCAGCAACTTGTGCCGGAGGTTCGCCCCAAGTGAGATAGAGATCAACGTGCTGGGCTGCAATGCGTTTGGCGATCGCCGAGGAGCCACCAAAGTACAGCGGCGGGTAAGGATCTTGCACAGGTGGATACAAGAGTTTTCCACCCTTAATATTCAAATGCTCCCCTTCAAAATCCACAACTTCATTGTTCATCAGCTTGCGCCAGACCGTTAAATACTCATCTGTCAAAGCGTACCGAGCACTGTGATCCAGATGTAATCCATCGCCTGCTAATTCAACAGTATCGCCACCTGTAACAACGTTCACCATGAGACGACCTCCAGAGAGGCGATCGAAGGTTGCCGCCATTTGCGCCGCCATGCCTGGTGAAGAAATTCCTGGACGAATCGCCACCAAAAACTTCATCTGCTTTGTCACCGAAATCAATGATGAAGCAGTCACCCAGGCATCCTCGCAAGAGCGCCCTGTAGGCAGCAGTGCCCCCGCAAACCCCAGGCTATCAATTGCACCTGCTAATTGCTGTAAGTAATCGAAGGTGAGCGCTCTACCGCCTGTCGCAGTCCCCAAGTAGCGTCCATCTCCGTGTGTGGGAATAAACCAAAGCAATTCCATGTTGTTATGCTCCTGACGAATGTTGTCGTCTTACCCTTTCCAAACTACATCCGCAACCTTAGTCTCCTTTGGAATTAGCTTCAGTTTGTAAAAGCTGTCCGCAATCTTCTGTTGATCCGCAATTACTTCATCTGAAAGGGGTGATAAACCATAGTCCTTGCGCTTTTCTGCAATTTCTAATACAGCTTTATCAATTCCCATTGATTTGGAAAGAATGTCTGTGACCCCAGATCTATTGCCTTTTGCCCAAGTACTCGCCTTGGTGGCTTCATCGATAAAAGTTTTAATTAGCTCAGGGTTCTGACTTGCAAAAGCTTGGCTAGAAAAGAAGAAGCCACGATTTGGAACCAGATCTTTGCCATCCACTAAAACCCGCGCACCATTCTTCTCTGCGGCTGCATAGAAGGGGTCCTAAATCACCCAAGCATCAACCTTACCTTGCTCAAATGCAGGTCGAGCATCTCCAGGTGGTAAAAAGGCGGTCTCAATATCGGTATACTGCAATCCTGCTGCTTCTAGCGCCCGGACTAATAAATAATGGACATTTGATCCCTTATTAAGCGCAACTTTCTTCCCCTTTAAATCAGCAACACTTTTGATTGGAGAATCCTTCAAAACTAGAATTGCCTCTGATCCAGGATTAGCTGCCTCACTGGCAATATAAACCAGAGGAGTTCCCGCAGCTTGTGCCGTCACGGGTGGCGTTTCGCCTGTGTAGGCAAAGTCAATACTGCCCACGTTGAGCGCTTCTAGCATCTGAGGCCCTGCTGCAAATCCGTTCCACTCGACGTTCACTCCTTCAGGTTGCAGACGCTTTTCGAGCGATCGCTGGTTCTTCAAAACGTTTAAAACGGTGGCAGATTTTTGATATCCCACCCGAATTACCTTCGCTTGATTACCATTGGCTGCACTAGGGCTAACAGCACCAGCCGCTGTGCTGCTAGAGCTACAAGATGCCATCAGCAGACTCAGACTTAAGCCTGTGGCAAATAGAAGAGAAAATGCTCTGAGAGTGTTGCTTACAAAGAATTGCTGCTGAAGTAACTGCCAACTTTGGGAAAGCGCTCCCGGCCAAGATCCCTGCTTCCACCTACCCATGCGTTGTTCTCCTCTACTACTTATTTCTTGAATTGCCAATCTACGATATCTTGACCAACTTACCGTAGATTAATAATAGAAATATGCCATAAGCTGCTGAAGAAAGCAAGACCTCTTGAGAACACCTGGGATATTACTAAGTATTGATAGTTCTCTCGACAAAGCATCAGACCCTTGTAGGCGTGGATTTCTGCTTATGTTTCCGAGAGACTTTTTAACCGAGAATATTCTAAGGCTTGTCTTTGTCTACAAGCTGTGACATCGTTATTGGTAATTCAATCTACTAAATCTTTATCGGCTTGTAGAACTAAGCAAGCTCTGTTCTACAAGAAAACACTGGTTATCTACATTTCAGTCGTAAGCTAAGCGTATGGAGACAAAGATTCCTGTTGCTGATATTAAAAAAACTCGAAAATCTAGTAAAGATGTTGTTGCAGCCAGTAAAGTCATGGTGCTGCTCCTCTCACTTCTAATTATTTCTAGTTTCTTCGTCATCATTGATGCGGGTCAACGAGGAGTCTTACTGCGCTTCGGGGAAGTGCAGGGGCAGGTTCTAGAAGAAGGCATTCACATCGTTACTCCCTTAAGGGATACTGTTCATAAGCTGAGTGTCCGGATTCAAAGCCAAGAGATTTCGGCGGAAGCTTCTTCCAAAGATCTACAAGATGTATTCACCGATGTTGCCCTCAACTGGCATATTCTTCCTGAAGAAGCGAATCTGATGTTCCAGGAAATTGGCGACCAGACGGCAGCCGTAGAACGCATTATTAACCCAGCGGTGGAAGAAGGACTGAAGGCAGTCATAGCAAAGTATACGGCTGAAGAAATCATTACGCGGCGCAGTGAAGTGAAGGCTAACGTAGATGAGGCGTTAACCACTCGGCTATCGGTATATCATATTGTGGTTGATGATATTTCTTTAGTTCATGTTCACTTCTCTGAACGGTTTAGGGAAGCGGTCGAAGCTAAACAAGTAGCTGAGCAAGAAGTAAAACGGGCAGAATTCATCGCTATTAAAGCCATTAGAGAGGCAGAAGCTAAACTCAACTTAGCGCGGGGAGAGGCAGCGGCAAACCAACTATTGCAGGGAACTTTGACTCCTGACCTTTTGCAACGGCAGGCATTAGAAAGATGGAATGGAAACTTACCGCTAATTGTAGGAGGTGAGGGAGGGAAATTATTAGACTTAGAGCAAATGCTTGAAACGAATCAACAGGTGAATCGCAAATCAAAGTAGTTTAATTTTACTTTCTCAGCATTTGTTCAAACGCTGTCGAGAAACGGGTTTGAAAGCGTTGTGTGTGCTTCAACTTTAAGATAGGTTGAATGATATCTAGATGCTCTTGATCTTGATCAACGACTTGCACTGCATGGAGCGTGGAGAGCTTTAATTCTTTTTCTACCATGAGTTTGGGAATTGCCGCAGCACCTACGCCACTTTCTACCACGGCTTTTACCATTTCGCTGCTACTCAAAACAAAAACAGCTTCTAGTTGGGTAGGATCAATTGCCCAATGGTGTAAGACTTGTTCAAACTGTCGTTGTGTTCCTGAACCAGATTCTCGCATGACCCAACTGGTAGTTTTTAGTTCTTCTACAGAAATCGTGGACTGTCCAAACCAGGGGTGGGCTGTGCCAACGACGATTTGCAGGCGATCGCTCCCCACAATTTCTGTCTCTAACTGACTCTGGAGTGCAGGTTTTATCTCTCCAGTTACTAGACCTAAATCAAATCGTCCTGTCGCTGTTCCATCACAAATTTCTTCCGCATTTCCCAAGGTGCAATTGATCACAATACCGGGATGTTGTCGCTTGAACTGACCAATTCTGTCAGGTAACCAATAGTTCCCCACTGTTAAACTTGCTCCTAGCCTCAACTCTCCCTGTTGAAGATTGTTTAGCTCTCTTAATCCCCGCTCGGTTAAAGCGACTTGATCCAAGATTTTTTGAGCCTCTATTTGCAGTAATTTTCCAGCATCAGTAATTTCAATTCGCCGACCTACTCGATGAAAGAGCCTGACACTGTACTCCTGCTCCAGGTTTTGGATCGCCGCACTAACGGCAGGTTGGGTAATATAAAGGGCATCAGCAGCCCGTGTGAAGTGCTGGTGTTTGGCGACTGCAAGGAAAATACGGAGTTGCTCAAGTGTCATTTTTTGATTAATGGCTAAAGACAGGAGGTAAAAAATTAAGTTTGTGAAAACATATCAATAATTGAGCTAATCTAAAAAACAAAATATGGGTCTTTCCCTACTTTTCCGATGTAATAAGTAGAGAATCATAGGTGATATATCAAAATAGTATTTGTCTCAAAGTAGTATTTGTCTCAAAATTTTGACGTTGAGGTTACATGAGAGCTTCCCTGAATCGAGCTTTTACACTTTTCCTATGTGAAAAGAGGTGAAACGCAATAACTGATGCAGTCAGGATTACAGGCTTTGAGAGGAGCCTGACTCATGACTTTTGATTTGTAATCTTAACCTATTCATAGATTCTGGTGATGATTTCCCAAGAAAAGAGTGTTTGCTTAAACCCATTAGCCCATATAAATTAAGACCATAGCTTTGCAAGCCGTTACGACTCAATGAGTTCGCTTTCGATTCATTTCACTGAATTGAGCGATCGCTGCACAGGAAGAAGTGAGACTAAGATGAATGATTTAATCACACCCGTTATGGCTGGCTTTACCGCCTTTACCGCTACAAATTTCGATGACATTATTATTCTGCTCCTGTTTTTCTCACAAGTGAACACGGTCTTTCAACGGCGACATATTGTTTCAGGGCAGTACTTGGGGTTTATAGCCCTCGTGATGGTCAGCTTACCGAGCTTTTTTGGGAGTATGTTGTTGCCTCGCCCCTGGATTGGTTTATTAGGCATTGTCCCGATCGCCATTGGCATCAGCCGTCTCCTCAATCCAGATACCGAAGAGGAACTTGCAGAAGAGAAGCCACAGCCTATTCCCTTCTTGGGCAGCATCCTTTCTCCCCAAACCTATAGCGTTGCAGCAGTCACCTTTGCTAATGGTGGCGATAATGTGGGAATTTATATGCCGCTATTTGCTAGCAGCAATTGGCAAAGCCTCTTGGTGATTTTAGGTGTATTCTTTTTAATGGTGGGAGTTTGGTGCTACATGGCATATCAATTAACTAAAGTGCCAGCGATCGCCGAAACCTTGACCCGCTACGGCAACTCACTGGTTCCATTTATCTTAATTGGACTGGGGAGCTTGATCTTGGTTGATAGCCACACGCTGGAAAATCGAGGATTAGCTGTGATTACCCTAATCATCTGTTGCCTCTGCTTTTTAATGCTAGGGAAGAGTAGCGAACAATCTATTATAAATCTCCAGACATCTTCTCTGGTTGCACAAGTTAAGGAGCATTAGTTGATCAAGGCATGGGTGGTTTAATCAACACAAGCATTACCGCGATCACCGCTTTTGCGGCAACCAACCTTGATGACCTCGTGATCTTGATGGTCTTTTTCTCGCAGGTCAATGCTACGTTTCGTTCTCGACATATTATTACAGGTCAATATGTAGGATTCACTGTATTAATACTGGCAAGTATTCCAGGATTTTTAGGGGGTTTAATCCTACCTGAAGCATGGCTTGGATTACTAGGATTTTTACCGATCGCGATCGGGGTTAAGCAGTGGATTAACCTTTACCAGGATGAGGAAATCATTCAAACTGTATCAGGTGTGAGTCCTTTAGGGGCAAGCCTAATTTCACCCCAAACTTACCAGGTTGCTGCTGTTACAGTCGCTAATGGTGGAGATAACATTGGTATCTATGTTCCTTTATTGGCGGGTCAAAGTTTAGTTGATTTACTCGTTACTCTGGCTGTGTTTTTTGCATTAATAGGGGTGTGGTGTTATGTAGCTTATCGACTGATACGTTATCCCGCGATCGCCCACGCTTTCACCCGCTATGGAAATCAATTTGTCCCGTTCATCTTAGTGGGCTTGGGATTATCGATTTTGATCAAAAGTGGCGCATACAAGCTCTTGCCATTTCTGTCGTCAAATTTCTACCGTTAAATCCAGCGTCTTATCAAAGGAGAAAAAATGAAATTCCTCAAAGTTGCTTTAGTTGCTGTCATGCTCTGGGTCAATTTACTAATACTTCAACCTGCTGAAGCAGACCCGATCGCCGAGAAAAGCCCTGAGTATTCTGAAATTACCCAGTCACTTACCAGTCTTTTGAACGCGGTTAGCAACCCTCAAGAATCTGGATATACCGCTGAAGAACTCCAACAGAAAATTACCAACCTCCAGTTTCAGAAATACATTAGAGTGATCCAGAATAAAAAAGATCCAAGGTTAGCTCGACTTGTCACAGATAGAGACAAACCACTTGGTAAGATTCGGCAGACGCTGGATCTGCTGCTCCACGGCTATCATTGCCTGTTGGGTGAGTTTAATGCCTGT
>JBBRCV010000022.1:0-39865 GCA_038204505.1 Elainellales cyanobacterium | reverse complement strand
GTGATGACTTCGAGGTGGGGAATTTGTGCCGCTTGTTTTGCCAAAGCTACGGCATCGCCTGTGCCACCGAGAATCAGGAGCCGTTTCATTTTGCGTCCATGAAGCCTTTGAGCAGGGCAACGACAGGTTTAACAGCAGGATGATCGATCGCTCCTTCCAATGCCGTGGTGCCGCCTTCTTTAAGGGCGTTGACGATGCGGGCTTTGAGGGTGGGATTTTTTTCGATGGTGGCGATCGCTTGGGCGCTGATCATGGCTTGTCCGGTTGGAGTGGTGCGATCGTAGTCTTGGTCGAGTTGGGTGAGCAGGGTTTTGATGTCTTGGGCGGCTTGGGCAAGGTTTTGACTATGATTGATTTGGGTGCTGACCTTGTCGCCTGCGACTTTATCGCCTGCAATGTTGTCGCCTGTGCCGTATTGATTGATGTTGTTAGACATTGTGGTTACTTCTTCTAGATTCTCAGGGACGTAGTGCAGTTTCAAGAGTTGACTGGTATGGAGCGGCAGCATGGCGTAGGTTTGCCCGTCATCATCGCTGAAGTCTATTTCGTAGACATCTGGCGCAAGGATTTCGACGATTGTTCCGACTTGACCTGCTTGTAAGTGAT
Source organism: Elainellales cyanobacterium (assembly GCA_038204505.1). Taxonomy (GTDB): domain Bacteria; phylum Cyanobacteriota; class Cyanobacteriia; order Elainellales; family Elainellaceae; genus Timaviella. The sequence continues at coordinate 39,259 of JBBRCV010000022.1, read as the reverse complement.
GCATCGGGAGGGGTTCTTTGAGAACCACAACGTCTAGGAGTTGAAGTTTGTTTAGGGTGGTGACCATAGTGTTACCTCAAGATATAGCAACTGACGAGTCGGGGAAAGGTTTCGGTAAGGCGGATAATCCAGGTGGTGCGAACGGTTACAGTATTTTGGTTGCGGGTAACTGGAAAATCAACTACGTAGCGCTGACCATATTCGTCGGATGTTGTGGAAAGTGCATCATAGGTTTGAATAGCTTCTAGAATAAGGAACTGAAGGATTTCAGCAGCATCTTGATCTAATCCTAGAATAACGGCAAATAGTCGAGCTTTGTGTTTACCACGGTGATGCTGTGAGTTGAGGCTATAGTTTCGTAACTTGCCAAAATCGATAAAAGCTAATTCATGGTTCGGAAGTTTCATCGATATTGTTCGTTACTTTATTTCTCTGAGTGCGATCGCCCTACAAGATCGGCGATCGCACTCAGAGAAACTCGACTTTTGGATGCACACTATTGCAGGTGATCATTTAGATTAGGGCGTTAGCACTTTTGCTTTTTTGCCGTTTTCATTTTCGTTCCTATGGCTGACATTGAGTTCGATCGTTGGCATGAATGGAGATGATGCATTTGAGAGCGCTGCACCTTTCCGTTGGCGTTTCTTGCCGCCTGCCATCTGGTATTGATCGCTGTCGTTACCGTAGAACAGTCCGACGGCTGCTAACATCTTTCCCGATAGGTGGGCGATCGCTCTCTCCTTGTCTTTAATCTGGTCGCTCATTTGGTTGAGGCGAACGATGGTGGAGTTGTATTCATCAAGTTGGGCTTGAAGTTCTGTGGTGAGTTGGGAGAGGCTGTAAACATTTAGACCATTACCAAGGTCGAGGTTGGGGTCGAGGGTGGTGAAACCAATCAGCCGATTCTTGGTATTGTTGAGGTTGCGGGAACTGCGAGTGGGTCTGACCATGAGGCACTCCTGAATAGTATGAAGTAATACCACCAAGATAGCCTTTAGATTTTTCTGGGTGCGCCCGTAAATTTCAGTATTATGTGACTGATTTTACCAATAAAAATGAATTTTCTCAGTACATATAGGGTGAATATTAGGATAGAGGGGTCGATCGTTGTGATAGAGAGCCTGATCAAGCCTATGGTTAGCTAAGATCATGAAGTTGTGAGGCAATCAGCTTCATGATCTTGACAATATGATGAAGCAGATTGCCTCGCAGCTTCATCATATTGTCAAGATATGCTGGCTGCGAGGCAATCCGCGCCGATGGTAAGGCAATCTGTTCGGGTAGTGAGGCAATCTATTTTGATATTTTGGCTCAACTTTTCCATTTTTTGCCTGAATGCCATAATTTAGGAGAAATTGATCTGCTCATTCTCCCAATGACTCACAATCCTCAATTTGATGTGTTTCTTTGCTACAACAGCGAGGATAAAACCTTTGTCACAGAAATCGCCGATCGCCTTCGTAAGCTGAGATTCAGCCCCTGGCTGGACCATGAACAGCTACAAGGGGGTGATCTTTTGTCGGATGTGATGCATACGGTCACGCCTGGTCTTAAAGCGGCTGTGGTGTTCATCGGTGGCAATGGGTTGGGACCATGGCAGAAAGAAGAAATTGATGTTTTTGTTCGAGAGAGTGTTGAGCGCAAGCTTCAAGTCATTACAGTTCTATTCGACAGTGCGGAAGACAAAGACGTGCCATGGTTTCTTAAGAATAGGATTTGGATTGACTACCGACGATTAAAGCTAGATCTTTTTGGGCGACCAAAGTCAGATCCTTTTGAGCGTTTGGTAATAGCGATTAGAGAAACTCGGATTCGTCCGCAGAATTCACCTCCACCGGAAGAGATGAAGAGGTTTGGGTTTGAAGTGGTGACTATCAAAATCGAAATGGGTGGCTTTTTGGGTCTTCAGAAGCAAGTGGTCAGAACTAGCGATTATGCTGAAGCTGAATATTTTCGACAGGACTTAGGGAGGGGGGTGATCTTGAATATGGTGGCGATTCCAGGAGGAACATTTTTGATGGGATCGCCAGATAGCGAGGAGAGAAAAGGAGAGTTTCTGACCCTGGAACGTCCTCAGCACCCAGTCACGATCGCCCCTTTCTATATGAGCAAGTTTGCTGTCACCCAAGCGCAATACCAAGCCATTATGGGTAATAATCCTGCTAAATTCAACGGTGATAATCGACCCGTTGAATTTGTTTCTTGGGAAGATGCGATCACCTTTTGTCAGAAGCTTTCCGAAAAAACAGGAAGGCTCTATCGTTTGCCCAGCGAAGCCGAATGGGAATATGCTTGTCGAGCTAGAACTACAACCCCATTCCACTTTGGAGAAACCATCACATCCGACCTCGTGAACTTTAGGGGCAACTCTACCTATGGTTCTGCTCCAGTAGGAATCGATCGAGAAGAAACCACAGAGGTAGGAACTTTCCCACCCAATAGCTTTGGACTATATGACATGCATGGCAATGTTCTTGAATGGTGTGAGGATCATTCGCATAGAAGTTACGAAGAGAAGGATTCTGATGCTCCAAAAGATGGTAGAGCCTGGGTTTATCCTATTTATTTTGACGAAAACCTCACCTCCATCGAAAACTTCTTCAACGCCTTTGAAGACGGTTTTCGCTGCCGAATCCTGCGCGGCGGTGCGTGGGACGCCGACTCTGGGAAATGTCGTTCCGCTAGTCGCACCAACAACAGACGTGACAACTGCAGCTACAATGTCGGGTTTCGCGTCGCTTGTTCACCTGATAGGGCTTTGTAGCCTTTTGCCCTCGTGCTTCTTTGCTCTTCTTCTTATCCCTGCTTCTGGTAGATCGATTATGGTATCAGACCATTTTTGCTCTGGGTGTCTGCCGACCATTTTCCCGCAGATTAGAGGAATTGGGAAACCCTGTGGACTAAAATGGGGGAGACGAGTTGGAAATCAATACTGTGACGACTCAATCGGTTGAAATTCCTGAGCATGTGCTAACTGCTCTACAGCTTCTTACCCCTGAGCAGCGTCAGCAAGTGTTTGACTTGGTAGAAGGTTTAGCTCAAGAGAAAAAACTGGGTGATGAAACTCAAGTACCTAAGCCCAAGAAACAGCGAGTCTTTGGGCAGTATATAGGGAAAATTTGGATGAGTGATGATTTTGATGACCCTCTGCCAGACTCGTTTTGGCTAGGCGAATCATGAAGCTGCTCCTGGATACAAATGCTTTCATTTGGCTCAATGACGCACCCGATCGCATTCCTCAGCCGATTATGACAATGATGGCTGACTCGGATAATGAATTGCTATTCAGCCTGGTTAGCGTTTGGGAAATGCAAATTAAGATGCAATTGGGGAAGCTACGACTTCAAGCGCCTTTACCCGAAATTTTGCGGGTGCAGCAGTCAGAAAATGATTTGCAGATGCTACCGATTCGTATTGATCATATTTGGGCGCTTGAGAATTTACCCCATCACCACCGCGATCCATTCGACCGATTGTTGATCGCTCAGGCTCAATTAGAGAACATTGCAGTGGTCACGTCCGATAATATATTTGACCAGTATTCTGTACAGCGATTTTGGTAGATGGGGATTGGCTTTGCACCAGCGCCACACTCTGAACAGCAACGGTTTGAATCCAATCGAGAGTTTGAGCCTCAACGCATCCCGGAACTTTAAAGCGAGTGAGTTCTGTGTACACCGCTTCAGGAATCAAAATCACACTATAGAGTTGATGAAGTAAATCTAACTGGGCGATCGCGGCTAAATTTGTGATGGGGACGTATCGCTAACAAATGTCACAGATATCCCAACCTCTCCATCGTTGCCATTTCTGCCTCAAACTGTGCCACATCGTAATGCATTGGAATTTGCCGACTTGCTTCAAGAAGCGATCGACCTCGCTCCCGATCAAACACCTGATGAAATTGTTGGAGCGGCTTTACGGCAGTATATCCAGCGTCGTAAACAACTTAAAATCATTGATTTATTTGGAACGATTGATTATGAAGACTATGACTACGACCATAAACAACAGCGGCAGCAAGCATGAGTGTCGTTATCGACACTCCCATTTGGTCGTTTGCCTTGCGTCGCAATCATCCCAGTCCAACGACGGTTTAGTCGTTTCTAAGTCTCAGATTGAACCGCTAATGAAGAATGAAGTGTTGCATATCCGAGTGTTAGATGAGGCGGTTTAACTCTGGCTCTCAATTACGCCATCTGCCTCTAAGAAAAGCTGACGTAATTGCTCTAACGTATCACCTGCTGCCTGTTTCCACATCCCCCGTTGGTGTGCCTCTAACAATCGCTCCGACATATCCCGCAACGCCCAAGGATTATTCTGCTGAATGAATTGCTGCACCGCTGGATCAAACAAATACGCATCTGCAACGCCCTGATACATGAAGTCTGGAACGCATTGAGTTGTGGCATCGTAACCGAATAAAAAGTCGAGCGTTGCTGCCATTTCAAACGCGCCTTTGTAGCCGTGACGCATCACGCCCTCAATCCATTTAGGGTTAACTACTCTAGAGCGATAAACCCGCGCAATCTCTTCGGTAAGCTGACGAACTTTAGGTTGTTCGGGACGAGAATTATCACCAAAGTAAGCTTGGGGTTGTTTGCCGGAAATGGAGCGCACCGCTGCGGTTAAGCCGCCTTGGAATTGGTAATAATCGTCAGAATCAAGCAGGTCATGTTCACGATTATCTTGGTTTTGCAGAACAATTTGCATATTGCTGAGGCGCTGATTAAAGGCTTCAGGGGCAGATTTTCCTTCAGCTTTGCGGGTGTAAGCGTAGGCGCTCCAGTTGATATATGCTTGAGCTAGATCAGATTCTTCGTTCCAGTTTTGCGATTCAATGAGTCCTTGCAATCCCGCACCGTAGGCACTGGGTTTAGAGCCAAAAATGCGGTAAAGCGATCGCTCTTCTGCCATCTCTAAACTAAGTCCCTGGGTTTGCCAAAACGTTCGCTCTTGTATGACCTGCGCTGATAACGGGTTTTGATCATCAGGTTCTTCTAAGTCTGCAACTGCCGTAACCGCACTATCAAATAAATCAATTAAATTAGGAAACGCATCTCGAAAGAATCCGGAAATTCTCAGCGTCACATCCACACGCGGACGACCTAAAACGGCGATCGGCAGAATTTCAAAATCAATCACTCGTCGAGAAACGCCATCCCAGACGGGCTGGACTCCCAGCAACGCCAGCGCTTCAGCAATGTCATCTCCCCCAGTACGCATGGTAGAAGTGCCCCAAACGGAAAGCCCCAGGGTTTTAGGGTATTCACCATTCTCTTGGGTGTAGCGTTCGATCAAAGCAGCAGCGGCTCTTCTACCGATATCCCATGCCGTTTGGGTAGGAATCGCGCGGATATCGACCGAATAGAAATTGCGTCCAGTCGGCAACACTTCGGGTCTGCCGCGCGTGGGTGCGCCCGATGCGCCGCTGGAAATGTATTCGCTGTTGAGTCCGCGTAGAAGGTTACGGATTTCTTGAGGAGTTTCTTGTAAAGCTGGGAGGAGGCGATCGCCAATCCAGGCTAATTCCTGACTCGTCGCCAATCCAAGCCTGGGTAATTCTTGATCTTGGATCAAGTAATCTACTAACTCTGCTGCATATTCTTCAACGACTTCGACCACATCACCTGTAATGCGACAATGAACGAGATTAGGATAGTTTGTAGAATCAAAGAGTTCACCCAAATCAGCAGACAACGGATCAACATCTACCTGCCAATCTTCAGCAATGGCGCGGGTGAGTCCGATGCGATTAGGAGTTGGATTACGAGCGATCGCCACAATTAAATCTCGCAATTGGCGACCCTGTGGACATTGCCCTAAAATGTGTAATCCATCTCGAATTTGTGCTTCTTTCAACTCACATAAATAACCATCCGCAGTGGTCAAAAAATTGGTCAAGCTAGAGTCATCTAATGTTTGACAGATAATGCCTAAATCGTGCTGGAGGTTTTCTTGAGTAATGAGTTGGGAAAGACGATCGCGGATCAGCGGTAATCTCACCGGATCAAGCGTTTGCGCCTCATAATACTCATCAATCAGTCCTTCCAGTTGATGCAAATTACCATATAGCTCCGCCCTGGTCATCGGCGGCGTAAGATGGTCAATAATGACTGCCTGTGCCCGTCGCTTTGCCTGCGCGCCTTCACCAGGATCATTAACAATGAATGGGTAAAGGTGAGGCATTGCTCCTAGGACGGCTTCGGGATAACAGTTTTCGGATAGCGCTACACTTTTACCAGGGAGCCATTCTAAGTTGCCATGTTTGCCGACATGAACGATCGCCTGAGATTGAAAATGCGATCGCACCCAATGGTAAAACGCCAAGTAGTTATGCGGCGGCTCTAGATCTGGAGCGTGATAATTCAATGACGGATCGCGGTCATAACCCCTGGCGGGCTGCACACCGACGAAAATATTACCAAGTTGAATACCTGCGATCGGCATATCAGCATCAGCATCTCCCCAACGAGATTGAATGCCAGTCTGAACGGCAATAGGCAACTGATTGAAATGAGTTTGGTAATCTTCTAATGACAACGATTGACGAACATTGCGTAACGTCCAGCCCTCCGGATCATTGGTCACGCCTATCGTCAGCAGTCGAATCAATTCTTGATCGGTTTCAGGAATGTTTTCAACATGATATCCGGCAAGTTGAAGTGCTTTGAGAATTTCGATGCAGCTTGCTGGGGTGTCTAGCCCGACTCCATTTGCCAAGCGTCCATCACGGGTAGGATAATTGGCGAGGATGAGGACAATTTTGCGGTCTTGCGGCGGCGTTTGGCGAAGCTTGATCCAGTTAGCGGCGAGTTCGGCAACAAAATGAATGCGATCGCCCATCGGCTCATACACCACCACATCAGTCTGTAATTTAGCATTCTCAGTTTGCACTGATTTAAACGAAACCGCCCGTGTAATAATTCTGCCATCCACCTCCGGCAACGCCACGTTCATCGCCATATCTTTAGGCGCTAACCCTTGCACTCCTGTCACCCATTGTTCTTTTGTGCCACCACTAAAAATGATTTGCAACACAGGCACATTCAGCATTTCCCAAAGTTCAACCTGGGGAGAATCAGCATCTAAACTAGCAAGAGAAAAGCTAGTGGCATTGAGAATAAGTTCAATCCCTTTAAAGTTGAGCAGCTCTTTTTGAACGTCAGGCTCTTTGAGCGAAGAAACAAAGATAGGAACTGGCGTTAAATTACGTTGTTTTAAGGCATTACATAGCGCATGGATAACTGCTGTATTTCCAGCCAAGTAATGAGCGCGGTAAAAAAGAATTGCCACCCTTGATGTTTGACCCAACTCAAATGTACAGGATGCACACGCATTTTGGAACTGACAGAGAATGCCGATTCGCGGTACAGATTGCGGCGGCTGAGCTGGATAATCTTGGTTAAGAAACTGAGTCGCAATGAATTTCAAAAGATTGCAATAGTTATCTACGCCTCCTTCAATCATGTATTGCCAAACTTGGGTTACTTCCGTTAACGAAACTGTTGAATGACTGAGTAAATTAGGATCAGGTCGTTCGTCTCCCGGTAAGATAATTAGCTTTGCACCTGTGCGTTGCGCCAGTTCTTCCACCACCTCTAGCCCGTAGCTCCAATACGATCGCCCCCCAATCACGCGCACAATCATCACCTCTGCATTGCTCAGTACATCTTCAGCGTAGGTATCGATCGTAAGTTGCTGTTGAAGTTGCAACAAATTAACTACTCGCAGTTCAGGAAAATCATCAGGCAGTTGATTAGCTGCTGCTGCAAAGGTTTGAATATCGGTATCCGCAGCGGTAATAATGACGATGGGGGCGGGTTGCTGCTCCACAAAAATAACGCCATCTGCTGTTGGGTTCCAGCCGCCGGGAATAGTCGCAAGACGATGCATAGGGTTTGGATAAGAGTGAGTGATCAAGTGAGGACAGATTGTTAATCTACCTGATTTTTGGCTTTTTGAAAGAGAATACGGCGATCGCTCTGTAAATAAGTGGGGCGATCGCTGTATCCTTAACGGTTTGAGGCTTCTTTTCGTAACAACTTGAGCGGCTCTACAATCGGGGGCAAGTCTCCTTGAATTCCATCCCATACAACCTGCAAATCCACCTGGAAGTACTCATGCGTCATCACATTTCGCAGATCTCCCATCAACCGCCAAGGAATGTTGGGTGCCATTGTCTGTATCTCTAATGGAATATTGCGCGTTGCTTCACCAATAATAATGAAGTCAAATAGCACTGCTTTCACCACTGTTTCATTTTGCTTAAACTTAGCGAAGCTCAGATCGCAAGTACGGGACTGAATGGCAGCAATTGAGTTCAAAATGTCCTCAATTCTTTCCTGCCAACTTCTAGAAGACATGAATTAAGTCCTTCACTACAGTCTCCTTCAAATGATTTCGCAAAGAATTCCTTGTGCCCAAATCTACAGGACATCCTAAAACATTTTCTAGCAGCAACCGAATTTCGCTAAAGCGAAACATTCCCACCGGACGGTTAAAATCCACTAGCAAATCTACATCGCTGTCATTCGTTGCCTCGTTCCGTGCCACTGAGCCAAACAAGGTCAAGGACTCCACGCCTAACCTCTCTAGCTGCTCCCGATGCGGCAAAATCCGCGCGATCGCCTCATGTCGTTGCATAACCTTATTGATGAAATGCAGATTTAATCATAGGCTCAAGTATATCCTGTCATTTACCGCTGATCCAGCCATTGAGTTAGGCAACCCCTGCGGTTACCTCGAAGCGATCGCTAGAACCCAGTGCTATGATCAATTTGCTTATATCTGTCTTGCACTTATGCCCAAACGACTCACTATTGCCCAAGCTCAACAGCAACTTCCTAGCCTCCCCAGCGAACTCACCGATGAGCCTATCATCATCACTCAAGATGGCATTCCAGTGATTGCGGCACTTAGCTATGCTCATCTCACCGCACTTCTAGAAACGCTCGATATTCTCACCGATAGTGAATTTGTCAAAAAACTGCGTCAGAGTGTCTCCCAAGCAGAACAAGGTCAAACCATTTCTTGGGAAACTGCTAAGTTGCAACTACGGCAATAAGTCTATATGTATGAGATTCAGATTACGCCCTTAGCTCTGGAAATGCTGACTGCTATTAAAGATTGGCGAGAGCAGGAGAAGTTAAGCGATCGCATTGAGAAACTCAAAAGTGAACCTGAGAAACAAGGTAAAGCGTTGGTTGATGTTCTTGCAGGACTTCGTAGCGTTCGAGCCGTTGGTCAACGGTATCGCATCATTTACAAGATTGAGCCAGCAAAAGTTCTGGTCATTTTTGTGGGAGTTGGTAGACGCAAAGATGGAGATAAAAGAGACATTTACACTGTGCTAGAAAAGCTGATTATTGACGAGACGTAAAGTCTCCAAGTGCTCCCAAAATTAGCGGGGGTAGCAACTTATTATAAAATTTCACAACTAGAAACTCTGAACCAAATGTCAATCGTGATCGCAGGCGAACGCAGCGGCGTTGGTAAAACCACTGTTACGTTAGCACTACTGGCAGCACTGCGACGGCGTAGTCAAAACGTGCAGTCTTTCAAAGTAGGACCTGACTACATTGACCCAATGTTTCATCGCCATGTTACCGGGAGAGCTTGCCGTAATCTTGATCCCGTTCTAACCTCTGAACTCTACGTCCAGCAATGCTTTGATAAAAATACTCAAGATGCAGAGTATGCCCTCATTGAAGGGGTAATGGGACTGTTCGACGGGGCAAGTGGAGCCGATGATTTTGCTAGTACCGCTCATGTTTCTCGCTTGCTGAATTTGCCTGTGCTGCTGATTTTGAATTGCAGTAGTTTAGCGCGTTCCATTGCCGCGATCGCCCACGGTTATCGCTCTTTCGATCCGCGTGTGCAGGTTGCCGGAGTTGTCTTGAACCGAGTCGGCAGCGATCGCCATCTCGAATTGCTCACAGCGGCACTAGAACCGCTCAACCTGCCGATTTTAGGCGTTCTTCGTCGCCAAGAAGAAATCACGATTCCCGATCGCCATTTAGGTTTGGTGCCCACGGGCGAACTGCAAAATCTTCAGCCAGTTCTCGATCGCCTTGCCGATTTGGGCGAAACTTGTTTTGATTGGGAGAAGCTATCGCCGCTCTTAAAATGCGCTCGACCTGCACCTGTTGCAGACTCTAAATTTCAAAATATAAAGTCTAAGATTCGGTTGGCGATCGCTCAAGACTCGGCATTCAACTTCTACTATGCCGATAATCTGGAAATCCTCGAACATTTGGGCGCAGAACTTCTTCCTTGGAGTCCCTTGTCAGATTCGCATCTCCCCGAAGGCGCACAGGGCTTGTACTTTGGCGGCGGCTTTCCCGAAGTTTTTGCAGCAGAATTAGGCGAAAATCAAGCCGCCCGTTTAGCCGTAAAAGCAGCTATTCAAGCCGGAATGCCTACTTATGCCGAGTGCGGTGGACTGATGTATTTGTGTGAGCAAATTGTGGATTTTTCAGAGCAGGCTTATCCCATGGTGGGCGTTTTCCCAACTACTGCGAAGATGGGAAATCGCCTGACGCTGGGCTATCGGCAGGCAACTGTTTTGCAAAATACGCCGTTGGTGGAAATGGGCGATCGCCTTTGGGGTCATGAGTTTCACCGCTCTACATTAGCCCAGGAGTCGCCGCAGCCTCTCTTCAGTCTGCAAGGCTATAACTCGCAAATTGCCCTTAAATCGGAAGGCTGGCAGCGCTATCAAGTTCATGCTTCGTATACTCATCTTCACTTTGGGGCGCGACCTGAATTATTGATGAGGTTTTTGGAGCATTGTGAGCGAGCTAATTCAGTTTCCTAAAACCTTCTTTCATACTCTATGACAGCCCGACTATCGCCTTCAAGATTGGTCGAGCCTCGCAGCAGCAGATTGTCGTTAATGCGATAGCGGAGGCTGAACTGCGTGGGTTCTGGCACAGTGAGAACTTGTAGAAGAGAGACGGAAAGATTGCGGGTCACGTCGAACCCAACTTCTCCCGCGATCGCCAGCGTTGAGGTGTTCGTCTTGTCAGAGATGATCGTGGTCGGGAAGATGCGAAAATCGCTGAGACCAATGGCGTTGGCAACCAGGTTTTGAAAGTCACCCAAGAAGGCAGACCCGGCAACACTGGCGATCGCTAAAGGCGCATTCCCCCCTGCCCCCAAGTTGTTGATAAAGTTACCGCCCACTAATGACACAATTTCCGCCTCGGTGCGGCTGGGGCTGCTGGTCAGGCGCAAATTTTGAGAAAATTCACTGGCAGGTCCCATCACGTCGGCTTGCACGCGGACGGTTTGAATTTCGCCAAAGTCGTTGATGCTGGTGTCTCTAATTTCAGCAGGAGCGAAAGGAGAGTTATCAGGAACGGGCAGCCGCACGACTTCAGGAACTGAGGTCACCAGGCGGACATCAAGGATTGGGTCTAGCCCTCGACTGGGTTCAAAGACGGCTGTGCTGTTGTAGTCTTGTGCCAGTCTAAATTGGGTGGCGAACAGGTTGACCTGTCCACTCCGCAACTGCACGGTGCCTTGAGCGGTAAGGTTGTCGAGGGGACCGTTGATGTTGAGCTTGCCTGTGGTGTAGAAACTGAGGATCGGATTTTTGGTAATGCGAAGGCGATTGCCCAGATCCAATTCCAGGTTATTGAACCGGGGAGAGTTGATAGTCCCCGTATTAGTAGCAGCGGAGGCGGTCGTTACCGGAGCCTGATCAGGAACCAGCACTCGTCCTCGGTTGAGTGCCACCTGCCCGCCAATGAGAGGCGCTAAAGCCGTACCCGTGACTGCGACCTGACCATCTACTCCGCCATCAAAGAGTCCTTCTAGCCGCAGATTAATGTTGTTGAGATCGACCAATAGCGGGGTCTTAAGGGCTGGATCGGTGACTGCTAAGGGAGAGAGGATGGGGAGAATGCCCTGCGCCACGATCGTGCCATTGCTAAAGAGTCCGTGGGCTTGAACTTGAATGCGATCGTTGGCAAATAAAACATCCCCCGTAACGTTGGTGATGTCTCCAGGTAGTGCAGCGGCGGAGAAGCGGGCATCTTTGAACCTGGCGCTGCCTGTGGCAGTAGGTCTAAAGTCGATCGCGCCACTGGGCAACGTTTTGAGAGTGCCGTTAACGTCAAGGTTAACCTTGCCTTCGCCGCCTTCCCACGCCACTTGATTGGTAAAAAGGCTGAGTAGGGCAATGCCTTCGTTTTCCACATTGAGCTTCAGCGCAAACTGATCGCTGCTAGGCTCGACGGTCATGAAAGGAAACTTGAAGGGAATGCTGCCCACCAGGGTAAAGGGATTGCTCTGCTTGCCAAAGAGAGTCAGGCGGGCATCTTGGTAACCAATCAGAACTCCCAGATCGGGAACGGTGGAGTTATTAACTTTGCCATCGACTAAGGTGAGTTCACCGCTGACCTTGGGGTTGCCGATAGTGCCGAGCAAACCGACGTTGAGGTTAAGATTGCCCTCGACTGGAACGGTCGAGTTTAAGATATCGCTGACCGCAGCAGCCGGGATATTTTCCGCCACAAGCTGCCCGTTATTTTGTTGATCTCCTCCAAACTGTCCCTGGAACGTCACCCTAGAATCGCCTGACTGGACGCGAGAAGGGCGCAGGGACAGAATTCCATCCTTAAAACTGCCGCCTGCGCTAACTTGATCGATGTTGTAGGTGTCCCAAGTCCAGGCTTCGCCCTTTACGCCAAAGTCGAGCGCGAAGCCATCTTGAGGCGAAAAGCCAACGTTAACATTGCCCGAAAAGCCACCCTTAAGTTTAGCTAAGTCGGGAATGATGGAGGCGTTTTGGCGAGCAGCAACCAATTGATCATGGAGGACAACGATTTCAGAAAAGCGACGGAGCTGGTTGATAAAGCGATCGCCCGGTCTACCCACCCCGATCGCTTGCACCTCTGCGGCGCTGGCAAAGGTAGGCGGACTAATTCCTCGGCTGATGTCGGACAGATCAAACCATTGGAGGGCGGTTAAAATATCTTCAATTCTGCCTTGCTCTGTACTAACTTGCCCCTGAAACTGAGTAGCAGCGGCATTAAAGCTGCCCGATAGCTGATAGCGGCTATTAGCGCGGACGAGTTCGCCCTGGTTAAGAACGCCAACGCCATTAACATAACGGAAGCTACCCGTGAGTGATTCGGCATTAATGTGACCGATCGCCGGACTAGCGATCGCCACTTTACCCAGCACCGTGGGATTTGCTAAGTCTGCCAGGTTAATATCAAACTGTCCGTTGAGTTGACCCTCGATCGCCCCTAACCCGTATGCCGCAGCGGGTGCAAAGTTGAGGATAGAAAGGGGAAAGTTTTGCAGATCGGCTAGCAAGCGATCGCCCTGCCCTTTGCCAGTGGCGATCGTGTCTCCCTGCTGCACAAAGAAAGACCTAGGGCGATTGGTGCCGTCTAGATCAAAGGCAATTCGGTCGTTGTTACCTCGCACATCTAGCCGGGTAAACTGGTTAGCGCGATACTGAAAGGTGCCGTTTAGAGCAGATTCAAAGGCAACCTGATTAACTGCTGCCTGGTTCAGCCTCAGTCTTCCGGCAACATTTACCGCATCTGGAGCACCCGTCAGCTTGCCATTAAAATCAGCGTTGCCCCTCAGTGCAATTTGTTCAGGTGTAGGAATGGGCAGCGCGGCAACGTCATAACCTTTAAGCCGCACGTTGAGATCAAGATTAGTGATTTCTGGTGTGCCTTCCACGTTGGCAAAAACAAAGCCATCGGCGCTAAAACCGGGAGCCGTGGCACTTTTGACCTGAAGGCGCCCGCTTTGCGATCCCCCTAGGGGATCGCCCAACCAAGTCACCGCTGTATTCAACGGCTGATCAATGACAGCTATCCCTTCTGAAAACCGCAGATTAGCCTCTGCCTTAATTGCCGCTAGACTCGAATTTGCCAAATTCCCCGACAGCCTGCCCGTCCCGCTCAGCAACCCGCGCAAATCTGCCGAAAACTGATTCAGCCGAATCCCCGATGCCTGCACCGTGGCATTCCATAACCCCTGACGCAGTTCGCCCTCTCCGCGCACCATGCCATCTGCGACCAATACCGCTGTATCTCGAAACTGCACTAGATCACCGTTCACTTTCACAGTGCCCTTGGCCGGATAAGTAGCTTGCGGAGCCTGCCACTGAGCAACAGTTTGGATATTGTCGAAGGTGCCGAATATTTGGGCAGTGGTGGCAACGTTGCCAATGGTGAAGCTGGGAGAACTACCGTAGGCACGGGCGATCGAATCTCCTGCTAAGTCTTGCCCTTTGAAGTTGAACGCTACGGACTGGCGATCGCCAAACCGCACCACGCCATTCCCTGTCACCAAACCGCCGCTAGTTGGCGTTGCTCGGATAGAGTTAAAGGTCAGCGCGTCAGCCGTCAAGGTAAAGCGGGTATCGGCTTTGGCAAAAGTTAGTTGATCGATCTTCGCAGGTTCAAGGCTGGTAGCAACTCCGGTGAGTATAGGAGTATCGATCGACCCCGATACCTGAACTTTGCTGCTAAATATGTCTGCTACATCGAAAGGCGATTGCAAATCAAACGTCTTCAATAACGTCGAAGCGCTGACTTTCGGCACTTTCACCAAAATGTCATACCCCTTCTCCGTATCCATCCCACCCGTCACCAGCGCCGGAATCTCGCCATAGCGCCCCTGCACATCTTGGAAAGTCAACCGCTGATCTTGAAACAGCACGCTACCATTCAACCGATTAAACGTGTTGGGCACTGCTGCAATTTTCATTGCCCCATCACGAAACCGCACCTTCCCGTTGAGGAGCGGCGCTTCTCCTTCCTTCCCCAAGGCGATATCGAGCTTACCCGACACTCGCCCCGTCAAAAATGTTACGGGTAACGGTATCAATACATTAGCGCTGGGTGCTAGCAAGCCTTGCCCTTCCACCGTCAGCTTCGTCGAGGCTGTCGCTTGATTGACATCGCCCCGAAGCCGCATCTCACCACCCGTTTTGGGGTTTCCGGTGATATTAAACTTAATCCGCTGATTGTTATCTTGTAGCGTTGTCGAGGCGTTGACATTCTGTACTTCTAAATTGGTCAGCACAGGCACAGGACGTTTGTCGAGTTCGCCTGTCTCGCTGTCTCTCAGTTGCTTCGCTGCCGCCAAAACCAATCTGCCCTCTTGCACCCGAATCTCATCAAGTTGGGGTCTAACCCAAGTATTGGACTCGTTCATGGTGATTTTCGTCTTGAGCCACTGCCCGTCTTCATCTTGATCGACAAAAACAATCGGACGAACCAGGGTAATGTCGAAATGCAGATCCCGGCTCCACAGAAGCTCCAGCAGATTGAACCCGACTTCGATCGCCTCCATTTTCACTTGATCTGCGTCGTCTGGAGTAGGCGGCACCGACGAAGCGCCCAGCCGCAAACCAATCGGCGAAACCCGTTCAACACCGCCCACATTCACTGGACGATTTAAGATTTCGGTTAAGCTTGTAGCGATCAAGGGCGCTAATTTTTCTTGAATAAATTTTTGGACGTATAGCGTAGCCGCGATCGCCCCTACCAATACGACCCCACCCGTCACCAAACCTGCACGAATCAAAAAGCGTCGTCTACGAGATGTACCATCAGGCTGAGGACCTGAATTCGGAGAATTCGTCATGTCAAACTCACCCTCTTACCCGACAGACAACGGCTTATAGCTGCAAGCATCTTACCCCATGTCTTTTCTATAGTAGCCAGTACAAAATGACTAATTCAAAGTAAGAAATGTTGCATCCCCAAAGTAAGAAATGTTGCATTCTATGACTCTTAGGATATCTCAGAGGCGACCCCTTGCGGCTATCTCGAAGAGCACGCTTGCCGCTGCAATTCCATCACTTCGCCAATCCCCTTCTCTGCCAAATCCAACATCTGATTCAACTGGGCGCGAGTATAGCTGCCTTCCTCCGCCGTGCCTTGCAGTTCAATCAAATTAAGGTCATTGTTGAGAACCACATTAAGGTCAACATCGGCAGCTACATCTTCGGGATAGTTCAAGTCGAGGTAAGGCACACCTTCGAGCAATCCCACAGAGATAGCGGCAATTTGATGGCGAATAGGCGATCGCTCCAATTCTCCCGATTTTAGTAAGTGGGCGATCGCATCGTTCAACGCCACAAAGCCGCCCGTAATCGAAGTCGTCCGCGTGCCCGCATCTGCCTGCAACACATCCGCATCTACCAACAGCGTCCGCTCACCCAACGCCTTCATATCCAATGCCGCCCGCAAACTCCGCCCCACTAACCGCTGAATCTCCTGCGTTCGCCCCGAAAGCTTCATGAACTCTCTAGAGTGCCGAGGTTGGGTCGCGGTGGGCAGCATCCGGTACTCTGCGGTCAGCCATCCTTGCCCTTGCCCTTCTAAAAACTTCGGCACTCCCGGCTGCACGCTGACCGTACAAAGCACCTGCGTATCGCCACAGTGCGCTAAAACTGACCCTGCCGCAAACCGGGTAAAGTTTCGCTCAAATCGAATCGGTCGAAGCTGATCGGGTTGACGATTATCAGGACGCTGCCAAACCATGTCGATATGCCTTAAAATTCTCAACTTAATCAGGATAGCGGGGAAGGGGACATGAATGAAGTAGAGAAGTTTAAGTACAAATGCACTACTCGTCTTTTTTGTTATATGCTGGAGTTGTAGCAAAACAAAAAACTGCTATGGTTCAAGATCCATTATTGACGTGCGAGTCCTAACATGGTCAGTTGTCTAGACGTGTCTCGTTACTTTATCGTCAAAGCCTATGAGGACGGGAGAGAAGCTCAGATAACCAACATGAAGGTTCAAAAGCTTTTGTACTACTCTCAGAGCCTACACTTAGCTTTGTACGACCAACCTTTATTTGATGAAGAGATTCAGGCATGGCGATACGGACCTGTTTGTCCTCCAGCCTATAGCTTCTACAGCAATTTTGAAGCCAAGCAACTTCCTATTCCCAGCAAAGAGTTCTTGGCAGAAATTCATAACGACGCAGTAACGCTTTTGGAAGAAGTATGGGAATGTTTTGGCGAACACCATGCTTACCTCTTAAGCGACATGACTCATTTAGAGTTTCCTTGGAAGAAAGCTCGTCGGGGGTTACATCCCAATGCAAGCTCAACTGAGGCGATTCTTCTTGAGGATATGAAGGAGCTAGGAAAACAGAAACTCAGAGCCATTGAACGAGAGCACCCAGCCTACGATTTAGTTATGGCTGAAATTTTGAAGGATGTGGATAGTTCCCAGTCCTCACCCCGTATTGTCAAAGGAGAAGTGCGTGGCTGGCTTACCTCCCTTCTCGATTGAAAGCACTGATTCATTCCAACGCTCTTTCAAAAAACTTGAAAAAGTTTATCGAAGCAAGTTCCTTGGAATGGTTGAAGGCATCTTGGAAGGGATGATTGAAGACCCCTATCCCCTCAGTTCTCGTCAAGAACCTCTACCCAGCAAAATCCAGTTGCCCGACGGCTGGACATTTCACAAGCTGGAGTTCAGGATTTCTAGAGGGGCTTCTGGGCAGCTTAGACTGATGTACTTAGTCAATTCGTCCACTTGCGTTATCCGTCTCCTCTGGATTTATAGCCATGAGCAGTTCTCAAAGCGTCCTCCCGACAAAGACTTGAAGGACGTTATTCGAGAAATTTTGGATTTTTGATAGGGAAACTTCTCATCTCAGATCTGTGCTAAGTGCCATAAGCAACTAGTACATATAGCCTATTGACGACTCTGTATATGTAGTGTTTGATGGATGAAAAAAAGAGCGATCGACCCTACATGTTTACTTTAGTTAACGCGGGTCTGAGTACAGAACTAGAATTTTGTACTATTCTTTAATCATCGCCTGTTCCCGAAGCACCCGGAAGTGAATTCATGGTTTCCCAACTAGAAACGCCGAGTCGTAACCCCAGTTCTTTACCTTACACAGTGGAGGGTTTGGTACAAGTCTTCACCTGCCCCCATCGCAGCTTTTTCACTAGCGTCATGGCTCAAGCGCTCCGGATTGCGGGTCAAGGTACGCCCGTTCTGATTGTGCAGTTTTTGAAAGGCGGTATTGGGCAGGGCATTCACAATCCTGTCAAGCTAGGACAGCATCTAGAATGGGTGCGCTGCGATTTGCCCCGCTGTCTGGATACGCCCCATTTAGAAGAGGCTGAGGCGGCAGCGCTGCTAGAACTTTGGGAATATACTCAGGCGATCGTCTCTAGAAGCCAGTATTCGTTGGTGGTGCTAGATGAGTTGAGTTTGGCAATTAACCTGGGGCTAATTTCGGAGGCTGAGGTGCTAGACTTCCTAAAAAATCGTCCTGCTCAAGTCGATGTGATTTTGACAGGACCCGAAATGCCCCAGGCAATTCTTGATATCGCTGACCAAATTACAGAACTTCGCCGGAGCCATCGCCCCTAATGATTAAGAACGATACCTGGATTACAAGCATGTCGGCGATCGGCATGATTAGCCCTTTCGAGCCTCAGTTAGTGCGGCGGGTAGATGGGCTACCTGTCATTTCCTTTGGCTTAAGCAGCTATGGCTACGATTTGCGGTTGTCGGCTTCAGAGTTTCGCATTTTTAAACACATTCCCGGCACAGTAGTTGATCCCAAAAACTTCAGCCCTGCCAATTTAGAACCCGCAACGCTACACACTGATGCGAACGGGCAATACTTCATTCTGCCTGCCCATTCCTACGGTTTAGGTGTGGCACTGGAGCAGTTAAAAGTACCAGACAATGTGACGGTGATTTGCATTGGCAAAAGCACTTACGCTCGCATTGGTTTAATTGCAAATTTGACTCCGGCTGAAGCGGGGTGGCGAGGACATTTAACGCTAGAGTTTTCTAATTCTTCCAGTGCAGACTGTCGGATTTATGCCAATGAGGGCATTGTGCAGTTGCTGTTTTTAGAGGGTGCGCCTTGTGCCGTTAGCTATGAAGACCGGAATGGCAAGTATCAAGATCAGGTGGAGAAGGTGACGTTGGCGAGGGTTTAGGAAACAAGATGGAGATTTAGGCTATGGGTGCGATCGTTGAAAAGTGGGAAAATAGTTTGGCTATTCGTATTCCACAGAACTTAGCCAAAGAAATTCATTTAGCTGAAGGAACTCAGATAGATCTTTCTGTAATAGACGGAAATCTAGTTATAAGACCCAGCAGCAGAGAGCGTTACGCGCTTGATGAGCTTACTAAGGAAATCACACTTGAGAATCTTCACACTGAGGTTGATAGTGGAATAGCAGTAGGGAATGAAGATTGGTAATACGAGAAAATCTATATATTCTAAGCCGGGGAGATATTATTTATATAGATCTTATGTTTTTGGAATGGGGGCGATCGCCACACAGTATCAAAAATCGGGAAGACTGGTTTAATCAAATCTATATAGCCCAGTAAATGTTAGGTTATGGGAAAATGTTCCTGTTCACTATTCTTGAAAAATTTATGTCTTCTGCCGCTATTACTACGATTGTGAAAATGGTCGAATCTCTGCCTGACGATTTGCAGGAGAAAGTCGTAGCGCATATTCGGGACTATATTACTGATTTAGAAGATGAAAAACGTTGGGATAATTCATTCAAGCAGACACAGGATAATTTAGTCGCGGCAGCCCAGAAAGCTAAGCGAGAAATTGCAGCGGGTCAATCGATGCCGCTGGACTATGAGCAGTTATGAGGTCTGCAACCTTGCCGTCTTTTTGGTCTAAATATCGAGAGTTAAGCAGTTCTGTAAAAGCGGGAGCACGAAAAGCCTATCGGCTGTGGGCAGAAAACCCGTTTCATCCATCGTTACACTTCAAATGCATTAACAGCGAAGAAGGAATTTGGTCTGTGAGAGTAACGCGAAGCCATCGTGCGCTTGGGGTTTTGGAAGGCGACACGGTGACATGGTTTTGGATCGGTAATCATGATGAGTACGAAAAATTTTACTCGTAAGGGCGATCGGTAACTGCCCAATCAATCCGTTTTTAGCTGCCTTCCTTGAACAGGCGCGATCGCCGAACAAAGAACAAAGAAGTCTTGAATCCAAAGCTTTTCAGATACCTTGTTGCAAGAGGAAGAAATCCTCTTTCCCATAGAGAGAAGGGTCGAGGATGGGGTCAAACCATCCTTGCATTTGGTAACGTCTAGGGGGATATTACATGAATGCTGACCCATGACGAGCTTCTACAAATTATCGATCGCGCTGCCAGAGATGGCGTGACTGAAATTAATCTTTCAGATCGGGGTTTGACGACTCTGCCGCCTGAGATGGCTCAACTCTCCCATCTCACGGGGCTTGACCTTAGCTACAACCAACTGACAAGCCTGCCCGATGCGACGATCGCTCAACTCTCCAATCTCACAGTGCTTTCCCTCGGCAGCAACCGCCTCACAAGCTTGCCCGATGCAATCGGACAACTCACTCATTTGACGACCCTTGATCTTAGCGGTAATCGGTTGACGAGTCTGCCAGATGCGATCGGACAGCTCACCAACCTCACAACGTTTAACCTGGGCGATGTCTTCGGCAGTAACAAATTGACGAGCCTGCCAGAGGCGATCGGACAACTCACCAATCTCACAATTCTTTCCCTCAGCAGTAATCAATTAACGAGCCTGCCCGATGCGATCGCTCAACTCACTAATTTGACAAAGCTTAGGCTCAACAGAAATCAACTAGCGAGTTTGCCAGACGCGATCGCCCAACTCACTAATCTGACAGTGCTTGACCTCCGCGAAAATCACCTGACGAGTTTGCCGAATGCGATCGCTCAACTCACTAATCTTACCGAGCTTTACCTTGGCGGTAATCACCTGACGAGATTGCCGGATGCGATCGCTCAACTCACCAATCTGACAGGGCTTTACCTCGGTAATAATCACCTGACGAGTTTGCCAGATGCGATCGCTCAACTCACTAATCTCACAACGCTTCATCTTCGTAGCAATCACCTGACGAGTTTGCCAGATGCGATCGCTCAACTCACCAATCTCACAACGCTCTACCTCAACAGAAATCAACTGACCAGCTTGCCCGCAGATATCCGCAGTCTTTCCAAGTTGGAAAAACTTGACTTAACAGCCAATCCAGAGCTATCCATTCCGCCCGAAATTTTAGGCAATTGGGGCAACTTCGGCGATCCCACCACCATCCTCAACTACTACTTCCAACTCCGCACCCAACCTAGCCGCCCTCTCAATGAAGCCAAAGTCCTCATAGTTGGCGAAGGCGATGTTGGCAAAACCTCCCTGCTGCGCCAACTCCTGGGTCATAGCTTCGACCCCTACCAAGACAAAACCCCCGGCATTACCATCCAGCCCTGGAACGTTGAAGTCAATCAACAAACCGTGCAGCTCAACCTTTGGGACTTCGGCGGACAAGAAATCATGCACGCCACCCATCAGTTTTTTCTGAGCAAACGCAGCCTCTATCTGCTCGTCATCGACTGTCGCCAAAGCGAAGTCCAGAACCAGCTTGAATATTGGCTGCAAATCATCGCCAGCTTCGGCGGCGACTCGCCCATTATTCTCGTCGGCAACCAATGCGATCACCAATCCCTCGACATTGACCAACGCGGCTTAAGCCAAAAATACCCCAACCTCCACGCCATCATCGAAACCTCCTGCAAAGCCAACCAAGGCATCGACACCCTCAAAGCCACCCTTACCCAAGAACTTAGCCAGCTTCCCCACCTCCACGAACCTTTGCCCCAAACCTGGTTCACCGTTAAAGAAGAACTTGAAAAACGCACTCAAGACTTTCTCTCACGCTACGACTACGAGCAAGTCTGCGTTCAAGCTGATATCCTCGATAGCCAAAGCCAAACCGACCTGCTCCACCTGCTCCACAACCTCGGCATTGTCCTCAACTTTCAAGACGACATTCGCCTCAGCCCAGAATTCTCTGATACCAACGTCCTCAATCCCGAATGGGTCACCAATGGCGTTTACAAAATCCTTAACAACAGCGAACTCTTCACCGTTCACAACGGCATCCTCAATCAATCTCATTTGCTCAACATTCTCGATTCTCATCGCTATCCTCGCGACAAACACAGCTTCCTCATTGGCATCATGCGTAAGTTTGATCTGTGCTTCGACTTGGATGGGTTCTCCAATGAGAAATTTCTTATTCCCGGTCTGCTTCCCAAAGAAGAACCCTACACCGGAGAATGGCAAGGATCTCTCACCTTTCAATATCATTACAACGTGTTGCCACCCAGCATCATTTCTCGCTTCATTGTCCGTATGAATAGCAAAATTAGCCACCGTACCTACTGGCGTAGCGGCGTTGTTCTCAAAGAGCGGGATAACCCTGCCCTAATTCGCGCTGACCGAGAAGACAAACTCATCTCTATTCAGGTAAAAGGCACTCCAGCGACCCGTCGCAGCTTTTTAAGTATCATTCGTAGCCAGTTTGACGAAATCCACAGAACCATTCCCCGCTTGGGCATCACCGAATATTTGCTCTACCAAGAAGACCCACCTATCTTGCTGAACTGCGAGGATTTGATTAGCGCTGAAGAAGCCGGGGAACAGACGTATTTTATTGGCAAACTAAAACGCAGAGTCAACTTAAGAGAAGTGCTAGATGGGGTCGAGCCGATTCAAGAGCGAAGAGAACGCCGTGTTTCAGATCCCCGAAATCTCCAAAATTTTCGGAATCTGGGTATCCCCGATCGCCGAATGGCAGAGCGCGAAGTATTTATTTCTTACGCTTGGGATAAAGGAGAAAGCGAGGCGATCGCTCACACTCTCGACCAATATTTCCAGTCTCAAGGTATTACGATTATCCGCGATATCCGCGATCTTAAATTCAAAGCTAGTGCCAGAGAATTTATGGAATGGTTAGGACGAGGAAAATGCATTATTACCGTCATTAGTGATGACTATTTGAGAAAAAGAAACTGTATGTATGAACTGGTAAATATTGCTGAAAATGCTCACGACAATGAGGCTTTGCGCGATCGCATTTTCCCCATTGTGTTACCCAGTGCTAAAATCTATGACGTTATCGACAGCATGGACTATGTTAGCTATTGGGATCAAAAAATTGAAGCCTTAGACACTAAACTGAAACAATTAAAATCTTCAGCCAATCTTCCTAGAGCACAAGCAGAACTCAATCTCTATACCAAAATACGAGCCATCATCGACACCCTTACTGCCACCCTTTACGATATGAAAACTATCAACCTAGAGATGGGGCAAGGCGCAACCTTAGAAGATTGCCTGAGAGAATTATTGCAGGCAGTCGAACAAAAAATTTATGCGTAGTTATCAGATTATATAATTAGAAACTATCCTCAACCCACAGAACCATGTCTCCCATTACCTTACAAGCCCACTTCGACGGTCAGCAAATTCTGCTTAACGAACCATTCGATCTTCAGCCTGGAACCCAATTGATCATTACAGTCGTTCCGCTTCCAGATGCCGAGCAAGAATCCTGGTATGCTCTCTCTGCTCAAAACCTAGCTGAGGCTTACAGTGACAACGAACCCACCTATTCTCTAACTTTAATTAAGGAGCATAACCCTGAATATGAAGGAAGGTGACATTATTCTTACGCCCCTTTCCAAGGTAAGGTGGTAAGCTTCGGAGAAAAGAATGTTTGATTTTCAAGGAAAAGCTGTTCTCGTAACAGGCGCTTCACGCGGCATTGGTCAAGCTACAGCGATCGCCTTTGCCCAAGCGGGTGCCCGTGTTGCCGTTCACTACAGCCAAGATCAAGTGGCGGCTGAATCTGTGGAAAAATCTTTACCAGGTACAGGGCATTGCGTGGTTCAGGCGAATATTGCCGATGCGATCGCCGTAGAGCGGATGGTGGAAGAGGCGATCGCCTATTTAGGTAAAATTGATGTTCTGGTGAACAATGCAGGGATCTATCAAGAGCATCCTTTAGATAAAACTAATTACCAAGATTGGCAACAAATTTGGAAACAGACTCTCGACATTAATTTAATGGGTGCGGTAAATCTTTCTTACTGTGTTGCTCAATCCATGATGGAACGCAGAGAAGGCAGAATAATTAACGTTACATCAAGGGGTGCTTTCCGGGGTGAACCGAATAGCTCTGCCTACGGAGCCAGCAAAGCAGCCTTGAACGCCTTTAGCCAGTCGTTGGCACAGCACCTGGCACCCTACAATATTGCGGTTACGGCAGTTGCACCCGGTTGGGTAGACACTGACATGGCACGTCCGAGTTTGGAAAGTTCGGTAGGCGAGGCGATCCGGCAACAAAGCCCGTTGCATCGGGTGGCACGTCCAGAGGAAATTGCCCACACGATTCTGTTTCTGGCGGCGGCAGAATCGGAGTATTTGACGGGAGGGATTGTGGATGTGAATGGGGCGAGTTATTTGCGATAATTATCATTGATGAATGAACTGGGCAATTGACAAAGCGATCGCAGGTGACGAATGGTTCAAGCACTACAACGGTCTGTGACATTTGACGAATTCAATGAGTGGCTACCCGCGTCATCTGAATGCTGCTACGAATTACATCGTGGGGATATTTTCTAGTTAGGTAAGCTGAATGATTTTATTGAGCCGATCGCATACTTGTAGAAACAAATCCTCGTTTAATTTGCCTAATGGATGTGATTTCGCGCCACGCATCCGCCAATCAAAGGATTTTGGCTGATGGCAAAGCACATAGCTAGTTTTTGAGGCTTTCCGCCCCGATGCCTTGCCTACTGCCACAGCGAAAGGATTTTCGGCGTTATATTCTGCTGTGGTCATGGGTAGACCAATCACTAGGGAAGTCTTATTGTTAAAAAGGCGTGGGGACAGAACTAAGAAGGGATGAATATCTCGCATTTCTTGCCCAACCTGTGGATTGCAATCGATCCAAATGATGTGTTGGCGATCGGGCATCCATACGCTAGCTGGCTTCACCATTGCTCTGCGCCTAGTCTTTGCGCTGTTGGCATGGCTTCGCCACCGTGTAATTCTGGGTTAAACCTTTCTAAGAGTTGCTCTAGCGTAAGAGGTTCGTTAAGGACTGGTGCAATGATAACGTTACCATCGACCACGGAAAGCCGTACGGGTTGATCGACATGTAAGTTAGCTTCACGGGCGATCGCCGCAGGGAGGCGGACTCCTAAGCTATTGCCCCATGTTTTAAGATCGAGTATTACTTCAGTCATCACAACAACCTAAAAACTACACGTTTAAACATAAGTATAAACGTTAATGATATTAGATCAAATTTATGATGAGGTTGGGCTACCTCCTCCATAGTTCAAGGGGAAGATGAAGTTTCCCTGATGTTAGTAATTGACGCAAAGATACCCGCGAGGGGTCGCCCCTCCAACCCTAAACCTAAAACTCCGATAAGTTGAGGACAAATCCAGGTAAAACATCCTCTCCCGACAACTGAGCCGGAAGTCTAAATACTTTAGTTTCAGAGCCAACTTGATAAATTTCCACTTGTTGATCTTGAGGATTTAGCAACCAGCCCAACCGCACACCATTGTCTAAATATTCGCGCATTTTAGCTTGCAATGTTGCCAAATCGTCTGTCTTTGAGCGCAGTTCAATAACAAAATCTGGGGCGATCGGCGGAAATTTTTCGCGTTGTTCAGGCGTAAGACTTAGCCACCGAGCCTGAGCAACCTAGGCAACATCGGGAGAGCGTTTCGCACCGCTAGGTAATTGAAAAATTGTCGAAGAGCTAAAGACTTGCCCTAGTTGGGTTTGCTCATTCCAATTCCAGACTTTAGCATTGAGTCCAGCTTCACGATTGCCGCTCTCGCCGCCTACGGGTGACATGACAATGAGTTCTCCTTGAGCGGTGAGTTCAAACCGCAAGGCTTCATTGCTGCGGCACAGGGCATAAAACTGCGCTTCTGTAAGATGTAGGGTAGAAATGTCAATCGTCAGGGCTTCTGTAAGGACTGCCATATTTCCTATTCAGATGGGACGGGACTGGCGCGATTCGAACGCGCGACCTACCGCTTAGGAGGCGGTCGCTCTATCCTGCTGAGCTACAGCCCCAGAGCATCAAAATCATGATAGCAGTTGTCTTGGCAACAGAGTCAGTGCACCCAAGTTTCTGTCCAAGGACCGCCGCCTGTCTCTAGTCCACAGAGAGTGCTGTGTGCCTCTAAGATTAATTGCCCAGACTGGCGATCGCGCAAGACAAGAGTAAGTTCGCCACTCATAGTATCTCGACAGCAGAAGATGAGTCCTTGGGCTGTAGGAGCACGGAGGGGAGTGCCGGGACAGGTGGTTTTGCCCGATAGGATGACTTCATAGCGATCGCTTTGTGCCACCATGTGCCAATATCCCCAGGGATCAATTTCCCAATGAACAGAGCCGTTCCAAGGGACAAATTCATAGAACTTACCCCGGTAATGAATGCCGACCATTGCGAGTGACTCCATGAATCCTAGGACGCTGCGTTTGCCGCCGCCTGCGGTGAGAGCAAGGTCGGGTTCTGAGTCGAAAGCGTTGCAGTTGAGCCAAAACCATTTTTGGGGAAAAGAGCCACCCCAATTTTTTTCGCTGTATGCTGGGGCATTGATGAAGGTGTATCGCTCGCCGTTCCACTCAATCCATCCGCTTGCCGAGCCGTGCGCCATCAAAATTTGCCAGCCCGGTTCAAAAATTTGGAACTGCGAGAGCCAGCCAGCGGTAGATTGTTGAACGCGATCGCCCCAGCCATACACGGGCTGAATGGTGTACTGCCAGCGTGCACTCTGTCCACTACCTGGATCGTGGAGGCTGCCTTGATGCCAGGTGGCGGTGGCTTGGTAGCCCTCGGCAATATGGCGATCGAACTCTTCAGGCTCTAGGTAATTGGGCTTCTGGGCAGGCTTTCGGGATAGATTGGTTTTGCGCCAGTGCCCCAATCCTAGATCGTGCCGCCACGCCCAAAACTGGTTGACATCAGGGAAGGTGCGGCAGAGATATTCATCGTTTGCGCCAAGAATTTGGGCTGCGCCGCCGCTATGGGGACTGCCGCCGCTAGGATCTTCGATGGAGTACATGAAGGCAAAGGTTTGTGGATTGCCAGGAGAGCAGCGATCGGGCAAGGTGACGCGGTAGTACCAGCCTTCAAAAAAGCGGCGGTCGCTCCCGTCCCAGTGGTAGCCGCTGTGGGGAGTTTGGAGTCTGCGAGACAAGTCGTTTGGATTTACCATTAATAAAGCATGACTGTTTTTAGACAGGATTTTGGACAGGATTTTGGAAAACTTATGGAATTACCAGATTTAGATGCTGAAACCATCGATCGCATTGTCGAAATGGCGTGGGAAGATCGAACCACGTTTGAGGCGATCGAGCTGCAATTTGGGCTGCAAGAGAAGCAGGTGATTGCCTTGATGCGGCGCGAAATGAAGGCTTCGAGCTTTAGAATGTGGCGATCGCGGGTAACGGGCAGGCAAACGAAGCACGCCATCAAAAGAGATTTTATTGCCGGACGGTTCAAATCTCGGAATCAAAAGACCTGATGTTTTAAGCAGCATGTTCCAGACGACTCGCCGCCGCCTTGCCCTGTGGTATACAACTGTGACAGCGGTGCTGTTGCTACTGTTTGCCATTGGTTTTTATGCCTACGTTCGTACCACTTTAGTTGAACGTATTGACGATACTTTGAGTCATGTAGTGGAAGTGGTGGAGCGATCGCTGGTGATTCAATCTGCCCCCAATGATTCGCTGCGAGTTAATTTAGATGCCAGCTTTCGCAGCAATTTCGAGGCGGTGGAAGATGATCACATTGATTTGGAATGGTTTAGCGCTGCGGGCGAGTTGCAATGGTCTACCTTTTTCATTTCACCTAGCATTCCGCTGCGTCCTGAGAACGTTGAAGAAACGGTGTCGGTGACAAGAGATCAGCTATTACGACAGGCGACTCGACAAATTGTCAGTGCGGGGCAAGTTCTAGGATATTTACGAGTTAGCCATCCCTGGTTTGAGGTGACGAAACCGACGCGTCAGTTGATTCGAGATTTGGCGCTAGGGCTGGGGTTGATGACTGTAGCGGTTGGGGCGATCGGTTGGTTCCTATCGGGATTAGCAATGGCTCCGGTGCGAGATTCGTATCAACGGTTGCGGCAGTTTACGGCGGATGCTTCCCATGAGTTACGGAATCCGATCGCCGTGATTCAAACAAATGTGCAGGTAGCATTGGCTGATCCTGATCCACATTTGCAACAAGATCAGCTACGGGTAATTGAACGGCTGACGAGACGGTTGGGGCGACTAGTCGATGACCTTTTATTTTTGGCAAGGCAAGACAGTGGAATAACGCCACTGCAACTGGATGAAATACGTTTAGATGAACTGTTGAAGGAAGTGATCGAAGAACAAAAAGCGATCGCCACTGAAAAAGGTTTAACTCTCTCGCTGCAACTGCCTGAAACTTTGGGAGAGATGGCGCAGGGCGATCGTAATCAGTTAACGCGCCTGCTGACCAATCTTATTAGTAACGCCGTGCAGTATACGCCTGTGGGTGGCAAGGTCGAGGTGACTCTTCAGCGGAAAGCTCCGAACGTCGCACAGTGGCAAATTCAAGTTAAAGATACGGGCATTGGAATCCCGGCGGAGGCATTGCCGCAGGTGTTCGATCGCTTTTATCGAGTTGATCCAGCCCGATCGGGGGGAAAAGGGCGATCGGAGACGGGGCTGGGGTTGGCGATCGCCAAGGTCATTGCCGAAAATCATCATGGACACATTCAGGTTGAAAGCGTTCCTCAGCAGGGCACGACTTTTACAGTCATCTTGCCTTGTTATCGTCCTGACGCAGTTTAGGGCAGTTATTCCATATAATTAGGCAATTATAATTAGGCAACTAATTTTCGATTTCGGCGCTAGGCGCAACTTAAAAATATTGAATCCTAGAACAAACAAGTGTGAGGAGAATACTCAATGGAAACTTTTGCTTACCTTCATGCCGCTCAGGAGTACGAACATCCTGAAGAGAAAGAAATCAATCTGAAATGGGCGAACCCTGCGGCATTGACCTTACTGGGCATCGTTTGTTCAACGAGTGCGGTCAACTTTGCGAGTGCGGCTCAGGCGGCAACAATTTGGCGGGGAGATACTGGTGCTAATGTGACTCGTCTGCAAGATCTGTTGCGGAACGCTGGGTACTTTCCTGCTGCCACGACTGGATTCTTTGGCGATTTTACTGAAGCAGCAGTGCAAGACTTTCAGCAAGCGCAAGGATTAGAGGTAGATGGTGTAGCGGGCTTCCACACGTTTCAGGCGCTAGAAAACTCTGGCACTTCTACTAATCCGATTATTCCGATCAATCCTATTGCTCCCATCACACCTATTACCCCTATTGCTCCCATTACACCTATCAATCCCGGTCCTGGAGGAGTGGGCAGTACAGATCTAGGTTTTGGCGATAGTGGCGCTAGTGTAACGCAGTTACAAAACCTGTTACGACGGGCGGGCTACTTTCCAGGACCTTCAACGGGGTACTTTGGCACAATCACTCGTAACTCGGTGAAGCGCTTTCAAGAGGCAAATCGGCTGCCTGCCGATGGTTTTGTAGGACGGTCAACCTTTATAGCTATAGAAAATGCTCCAGCCGCATAAGCCACCTGGTGAGGAGTTTACGGAGGACTATAGTACGGGGCAATTGATGGGATTGTTGGGGCTAAGTCGGTTGCGGCACTATGCTAGCGATAAGTAGGGCTGACCGTTTTTGGTAAAGTTTTTACCCTGATCTAAGGCAAATGATCTAAGCTAGCTGTCAGCCCTTTGTACTTTGCGAACTATAAACTGTGTCCAAACGTTTTTCCCTGCTTTCTCTAATGGCGATCGCCAGTCTGTGGAGTGTCGCTCAACCCGTCAATGCCCAGGCACTCATTCCCCACGTTTTACAGCTCGATCAAGATCAGCTAGAGCAACAGGGTTTAGGTCTGGCACAAGAAGCCCTTCAGCTAGCCCAATTTCAGCAGTTTGACTTGGCACTTGCCAGAGCCGAATTAGCCTCTCAACTGGTTCCAGGTAATGCTCAGGTTTGGGCATTGTTAGGCGGGCTTTACCTGCAACTTAAACAGATTGATCCAGGGATTCAAGCCTTACTGAAGGCAGATTCGCTGGAAAAAAACAACGCCGAGATTATGTTCAACCTGGGTTCGGCATACTTCCGCAAGCAAGATTACGCAACTGCCGCCCGCTACATTCAGGCAGGGCTAAAGCTAAAGCCCGAAATGCCTGGGGCACTATTTGATTTAGGCAATACTTACTACAAGCTGACTCGCTACGACGAAGCGATCGCCCAGTACGAAAAAGCTGTCAAGCTCGATGCCAAGTTTTGGCCTGCCATCAATAACATTGGCTTAGTGCTGTTTGAACAAGGCAAAGTCGATGAGGCGGTGAAAAAGTGGAAAGAAGCGATCGCCATTGATGACACTCAGCCAGAATCTAAGCTGGCGATCGCGGTTGCCCTCAACGCTAAGGGCGACAAGACCCAGGCGTTAACTTTTGGTCAGTCGGCGCTAAAAATTGACTACCGCTATGGTGATATTGAGTATTTGCAAGAGAACTTGTGGGGCGATCGGATCATCGCTCAAGCTAAAACTTTCCTCGCCCTCCCTCAAATCCGCGACCTAATCTCTCAACTCAGAGCCGCTCCACCCCAGGTACAGCAAGCCCCAGAACCTGCCGCCCCAACCGTGACTCCGGCTCCAGCCACCCCAGCCCCGCGCTAAGTTACCACTCTACGCGTCCCCCCTGCGCTTCGATGTAGGCTTGCAGGGCAGGTATTTGCTTTTGAGTGGCGATCGCCGCAGGCATCAAGTTCGGTTCCTTCGTCGTTAACCAGCCCGCAGTCGCACCCGCTGCCGAGCCAATCACCCACTCGCCATAGTGAACGCGAGTGGCAGCATTGACAATATGGCTTGCCGCGATGCCCTTACCCCCGATCAGCAAATTATCCACCCCTTGCGGCACCAGGCCTTCAAGGGGAATAAAAATAGGCTTAATTTTTGAGTCGTCTTCTACTGGAGCGCTGCTTGCCTCCCAAGAGGAGTCGGAATTGCGGTAACGGCAACCATGCATATCAATGGGATAGTGCGTGACTCCTACCGCCGTTGCGCTCAAGTCACGGCTACCCCGCATATCTTTCCGCAGGTCAGGCTCTCGCATCATAAATTGGTCTTGTCCGTAAGCAGCGCGACCCAAGATCCGCCTTCCTTCCCGAATATAGGGCATGATGCTGAGTCCAGAAACCGTTCCCATCGGCTCATCGGCTCCATACAGGTACGCTAGTGGCAATCCGGGCTGGGAGTGGTTTTCCATCAGCCATTCAGCAAACAAGAAGGACTGATTTTCGGCATGGCGTAACGACTCCATCGACAGTCCACCCATCCAGTTTTGGTGTTGCCCGGTTTTAGAAATTTTTTGTTCATTTAAAATTAACGGTGGGTCCATCCAAATCCAGTCATTGCCCTGGTTCCAGTTGACCAAAGTCATGTCGCCCCACGATGGGAAGCGATCGCCCCCATCACTTTGCTGAGTACTGACAATTTGGCGATAGTGAAAGAAACTGCCGCCCTCAAACATGGGAAATCTACCTAAGTTAAACTCGCGGCGATGGTCTTCTTTAGGAAAATCAGGCTGAATCTTAGAGAGTGCCTTTTGGCTAACTTTCTGGTCGTCTTTGATTGCCATAACGAAGGGCAAGGTGTATGCCTGGGTGCAGTCAGGATTATCTTGCCGGGATGCAAAGGATTCGCTGGTAGTCGTTCTTGCCTCTGAACCCAAGCGATAGGGAATACCCGCCCAGCCGACTAGTTCACCCGTGTCGGTCGCATCGATGACGATCATTTTTTTGCCGGGAGGAGCTTGCAGCTTAATCGGCACTTTGTTGAAGGTTTCGTCAGAGTCCCAGCTATACCAGCGCGGCAGTTCTACTGAAGGGCGACCTTCGGGCACATAGTTAGGATTGAGCGGCGATCGGTGGACGGCGTAAATGGCGGTGATTTGCTTGCCTGTTTTATCAAATTCTGCTCCCTTAAATGCCGTTGAGGTCTGCCAGCGGCTGCCAGGTGCATTTTCTGTTGCTGTTTCTAGAAGCTGGGCAGAGGCTTCAGCTCCGGCTTTGGGCGGAAAACAAAGGCTACCAACCCAGCAGCTATTAATCTCTGAGACTTTTAAAGGTTCGGATATATTCGTCCAGGCTGGTAGCTGGATTTCTTGGTCTTTAATAAGTTCTTTAAAGTCTGTCCAACTTCTCGAAGCGTTGCCCTCCCGTCGCATGGTGACTGATTCGTCTAGCGCCGATACGCCTTGGGAGCTAATTTGTCCGCCTAGCCAGGGAGATAGCTCAATTAAGCAGGTTTTTGCGCCTGAGTACATGGCTTGGGACGCTGCTGCAACACCGCCTAATGACCCACCCACGATCGCCACCTCACATTCCCAGGTCTCCTGGGCAGCAGGCAGCGGCGATAGTTGGGGTCTACCATTGAGCTTGTTTGCCAAATAATCGACTTTTGGAGCAGCAGCGGGCGTGGTGTCTGCTTGTGCAGGGGCGATCGCTCCTGGCGCGACTCCCTTTCCTCCCACCCAAGCCTGAATGATGCCCACCAAAGCAACGGCTCCAACGGGCAACAAGAAGGCAATGAAAACTAACTGAGTTAGTTGGAGCTTAGAGAGGGGTTGATTCACAACAGGGAACCCATGGATGGTTGAGAGTTTGAACAAGTGCTGAGAATGGCGTTTTTCTAGAGAGACAACGGACCCAGCCACTAGATGTAGTAATTGATTTCGGCTAACGAAATTCTAAGTTCTAAATACTACAGTAACTTCTACAAATTAATCCCTTTGCCAACATCTTCTTCAAGATACTCGTCAATGGTCACGCCGTTTTTTACGAATCATGCCGCCCATCGTAGCCTAGAACTCTAGCTCTCCAGTCCCTCACCCAAGTAATATCTTACTGAGCCTCCCACCGTCCTTCCTCTAAAATTTTTATGAACATCACCCCTCGTCCCACTACTCCCTACGCTGACCAAAAGCCCGGTACTTCTGGACTCCGCAAAAAAGTAACGGTATTTCAACAGCCTAATTATCTAGAAAACTTCGTCCAAGCCCTCTTCGATAGCTTGGAAGGCTACTCAGGTCAAACTTTAGTGGTGGGCGGCGATGGACGCTACTACAACCGTCAGGCAACCCAGATTATTCTCAAAATGGCAGCGGCAAATGGCTTTGGGCGAGTCCTAGTCGGGCAAGGCGGAATTCTATCGACCCCAGCCGTTTCTTGTATCATCCGCAAAAATCAAGCATTTGGTGGCATTGTCCTATCAGCAAGCCACAATCCAGGTGGTCCGACCGAAGATTTTGGCATTAAGTACAACATTGGCAATGGCGGCCCTGCACCCGAAAAAGTGACCGAGGCAATTTATGCCGGAACTTTGACGATCGCCCAATACAAAATTTTAGAAGCCCCAGACATCAATCTCGACCTGATCGGCACTGCCCAACTAGGCGAAATGACCGTGCAGGTGATCGACTCGGTTGTAGACTATGCCGAACTGATGGAGTCTCTCTTCGACTTCAATAAAATTCGGCAACTCCTCGCTGGAGATTTCCGCATGAAAATGGACTCCATGCACGCCGTTACGGGTGCATACGCGATCGCATTGTTTGAGGGGCGATTGGGTGCGCCAGCAGGCACGGTGATGAATGGTATACCCCTGGAAGACTTTGGTGGCGGACATCCTGACCCCAACCTGGTCTATGCTCATGAGTTGGTAGAAGTGCTGTTTGGAGAGAACGCGCCAGATTTTGGGGCAGCTTCTGATGGCGATGGCGATCGCAACATGATTCTCGGTCGCAATTTCTTCGTCACCCCTAGCGATAGTCTCGCCATTCTTGCCGCCAACGCCCACCTGGTTCCTGGCTATAGTTCTGGATTGGCAGGCATCGCCCGTTCTATGCCCACCAGCCAAGCCGCCGATTTAGTCGCAAAACGGCTCGGCATTGACTGCTACGAAACGCCGACGGGTTGGAAGTTCTTTGGCAATTTGCTAGACGCAGGCAAAGCTACCCTCTGCGGCGAAGAAAGCTTTGGCACAGGCTCAAATCACATCCGCGAGAAAGACGGGCTGTGGGCAGTGCTGTTCTGGCTCAATATTTTGGCGGTGCGCCAAGAGTCGGTGGAACAAATTGCCCAGAGTCACTGGCAAAACTACGGACGTAACTACTACTCGCGGCACGATTACGAAGGTGTAGACAGCAATCGCGCTCACCAATTAGTCGCTCGCCTTCGACAACTCGATCTCAAGGGCAAGAAATACGGAAAATACGAAGTCGAATTTGCCGACGACTTTAGCTACACCGACCCCATCGACGGCAGCATCAGCCAGAAGCAAGGCATTCGGATAGGCTTTACCGACGGCTCTAGAATTGTCTATCGCCTATCGGGAACGGGCACACAGGGCGCAACCTTGCGGCTTTACGTCGAGAGCTATGAGCCGAATGTGGCAAAGCAAACCCAGGAGACACAGGTGGCGTTAGGAGAATTGATTGCGATCGCCAATGAGATTGCCCAAGTGCGAGAGTTTACGGGGCGCGAACAGCCGACAGTGATTACTTAAGGGGCGATCGTTAGGAGTTGATTGGAGTGCAGCTTAAATGATGATTGAGCCTTGTTTTAGCATTAGAGATAACACTCGTCATAATTGCTGTACTCCAATCGATTGAAGTTCAAAACTCATGTCCATAAGCGCTGAATTAGGTAGGCATCAAGCATTACATCCTGGCTAACTAAAATATAAGAGTGGCGAATGGCTTGGGCAACAAGCATTCGGTCAAACGGATCTCGATGATGTAGAGGTAAGGCAAGGTAACGCTCTGTATGCTCAAATGCGATCGGCAGAATTCTGATGTCGAGTTGTCTAGAGACATCGGGCAATTCTTGAAATGAATACTCAAGCTCTAACTTGCCTAGCCCAACCTTAATAGCAATTTCCCAGAGGCTTGCAATACTCAAATACAAGTTGTTTTCTGTCGCATCCAGTAATTCTCTAGTTTCCAGACTGATGTTAGGGTTACCTTGTAAATACCAGAGAAAAGCATGAGTATCCAAAAGTAAGTTCATCGTTACATGTAGTCCTTGAAATCCTCCAACGGTTCGTCAAAGTCATCGGCAATCTTAATTTTCCCTTTCCAAATCCCAAACCCACCCCGTTTCGCGGGTTTTTCTGTGGCTGCAAGTGTCTTTGAATGCTGAGCAACTAGAGACTCTACATAATGCAGAACATCTTCTTTGAGAGCTTCGGGCAGTTTCTCCAGGTTGTCTAGGATGGCGGTTTCTAGCATGATGACGCTTCCTGTATGTCTGTTCTCTGCCCATTATAAGGTCAACGCGATCGCAGACTCTAATGGGTTCGGTGAGGTGGTTGTAGCCTAGCTGCGTAGGTTAGGTGGAGCAAAGCGTAACCCAACACCTTACTATTAAAGAGCCATCAACATGAAGATAGGAATTTGCTTTAGGGCAACTGAATGACGAGGTTGAGAATTTCGGCGATCGCTCCCAATCGTTTGTCCCGCGTCCATAACTGCACTTCATCGGCTAGAGAAACGGCTGTTAGTAGGTGAAGATCAATCCAACCGATGTCTTTACCCATCAACTGATGGGTTTCTAAAAATTCTAAAACTTGAACATCTGTCGCTGATTGAATAAACGGCAAAGCGCTCCAACGCCTAAGTAACGTGAGTTCGGGTTAAGCCGGAAGCTGAAAAGCCTGCAAAATCTAGCATTACATCATTTGTGGGCTAACACTGTATTCTCAATAAGCCTTGCTATTGAGAATATCCTCAACAATTGAGCTTGTTGATAATGGTTCTAGAAGGTATGCAGGGCTGAGCAACGAGAAATCGGGGCTTCCAGCGATTTCTTATCCCGAACTCACGTTAAGTAGAAGCTGGCGATTTTTGAAAAGACCGATCGCCAGTTCTTCCAGCACCATGCCATGCATCAAGACTTGCTTACGGCTGAGTTGCTCAGTTAGCAATGGCTCTCCTTGCCGCAGGTAATCGATCCAAATCGAGGTGTCAGCCAAAATCCTGACGATCTTCTAGATGTCGTAGCGGCGGCGGGAAATGTCTTGGGCTTGCGGTTCAGAGCCACCCAATTCTTCTAGTGTTGGCTCATGGTCTATGAGGAGATCAGGTCTTTCAGCTATCACGCTATCTTCCTCCAACAGGGTCAGAATTGCCCGCGCTGATTTAACGATGGGTTGCTCTTTTAGCCATTTGATCTGACCATTTTCGAGCATGATTTCATAAGCTTTGAGCATCGCTGTCTCCTATGTTTCTCTCTTTGCGCCACAGAGCAAGCTGGCTTGATTATGGCGTTGTCCCCCTCTGCTGCTCTTACGTTCCCGATCGCCCCCCATCTCACCTAAAAACAATCCATAAAATCTCCGGCTGCTTAATCTAACTCTCGTAAACTAAAACCAGTTGTCTGGCAGATTCATCCCATGTTCAACTGCTGGCGCAAACCCCAGCCTAAGCTGCTCTATTCGCTTAAAGGGTGATCGCTATGACCCTAACCCCACACATAAAGCAAAAGACTTCCATGAATCTGCACAAAGAACAACATCCGTTTGTAGAAATCGATCAGTTTAAATTCGAGACTCTGCTTCGGGAGCGCAGCCAACCATCAGCTTCAACTGTTGAACTTAATTTTGGTGTCTGCATCACGAATCAATCATCGGTTGCACAGAGATTCGTACTGTTCTACTTGAAGCCTATTTTCTTTAGATTAAAACGCGATCGCAACAAATGGAACCCAATCCCCTACCTGGGCGCAAACTACAACGGGACTTGGTTCCCACAATCTGATGATTGCTGCGTTCTAGAACCAGGAGAATCTGTTGATTTTTGGCAGAAAGGTGAATTTCGGATATCCGAAGGTAAGCTACGGTTTTGCTACAGAATGAGGGATGGTGGGTATCATTTCTGGGAGAGTTTCAACCCTGGGATACACGGGATGAAATGTGAACACCGCTGTCCTGTCTTAGGAAAGGACGCAGAGATCCGCCCACATCAAGAGTTTGACCATAACGATGCTTGGGTGGGCAAAATTATCACCCCTCTGATTGAATTTAGGCTTGCTTAAGTTCCCTAACCTAGCAGCGCCCGAAACGCCTTACTGTCTCGAATACCATCAAAACTAGCATCGGTGTGTGCCATCACGCGACAAAGATGGGGACTGAGGACGATCGCGCGGTGGATATTCTTCACTGCCATCTCTCCATTCTGTTGCAGCGCGTAAGAACAAGCCTTGCCATACCAGGCACTTGGGTTGTCAGTTTTGTGCTGGAGCGAGGTATTAAAACTGGCGATCGCCTCCTCATGGCGATTCAGCTTAGTCAGCACCACGCCCCGATAGTTCCAGGCGTAGTAGCAGCTTGGCTTATGCTTCACGGCTTGGTCTAAACTATCTAGCGCCTTCTCATACTCCCGCAAAGACGCTAGAGCTACCGCTTGGCTAAACCAACCCCGATAGTAGGTGGGGTTCAATGCCGTAGCTTTATCGAAGCAAGGTAAAGATTCTCTATGGCGGTAGAGAGCAGAGAGCGTATGCCCTTTGTTGTACCAGGCTTTCGCATCTTTGGGATCAAACTTAAGTGCCTTATTGAAACTGGCGATCGCCTCTTCCGGCTGACCTAACTTTACCTGAGCCGCACCTTTGCCATGCCACGCCAGACTGTACTTAGGCTGAATTTTCAAAGCTTGTTCAAAACTGGCGATCGCTTCTTCATGAAGCCCCATCTCATAGTGTGCACACCCTCGCCAGCACCAGGCTTGGAAATGCTCAGGCTCACAGGCAAGCAGCTTGTCAAAGCGATCGATCGCGCTGCCGTAGCGCTTGATACTAAAGAGCGTATTACCCTGAGAAAACCAGGTTTGCAGATCTTGCTGTTGAACCATCACCAGTGTTGATATTTGGGATAAATGCGACTATGAAAATACGACTATGAAACTGATTGTTCCCGATTTCTCTGACTGTCTCACCTCACGTCCCACCTCACCTCGTTTCACAGCGCCCTACTGCCTCAATTGCCGCTTCTAGGGCGATCGCCACATGCGTCCAATGCGTCCCCCCTTGACAGAAAACGACATATGGTTCCCGCAGTGGTCCATCTGCCGAAAACTCCGAAGTGCTGCCATCGATAAACGTTCCTCCCGCCATCACTAGCTCACTCTCATATCCCGGCATATTTGCAGGCACGGGGCTGAGGTAAGAACCGATGGGTGAATACTGCTGAATCGCATGGCAAAAGGCAATCACCTTCTCCGGTGAACCCAGCTTAATCGCTTGAATCACGTCGCGCCGAGGAGCCATAGGCAGCGGATTAACTGGATAACCCAACCCCTGAAACACATGGGCAACCAAATGATTGCCCTTCATCGCTTCGCCCACCATCTGAGGAGCCAGAAAAAGCCCCTGGAACAATAGGCGATTCTGATCAAAGGTTGCCCCGCCCTCGCTGCCAATACCGGGGGCAGTGAGGCGACAAGCTGCCATCTCAACTAAATCTGCCCGCCCTGCTACATACCCGCCCGCTGTGACAATCGTGCCACCCGGATTTTTAATCAACGATCCGGCAATCAAATCTGCGCCGACTGCCGGAGGTTCTTGGTCTTCGACAAATTCGCCGTAGCAGTTATCAACAAAGCAAACGGTGTTGGGGTTTTGTTGCTTGACGAGGTAAACGATTTTTTCAATATCCGCGATCGCCAAACTCGATCGCCAAGCATACCCACACGATCGCTGAATCAAAACAAGGCGAGTTTCAGGGCGTACTGCCGTTGCCAACGCCTGCCAATCGATCGCCCCTGCCTCTGTCAACTCCAACTGCCGATAAGCAATCCCGAAGTCTCTTAAGGAACCCTGATTTGATCCCCGCAGTCCAATCACTTCTTCTAATGTGTCATAGGGGGCACCCGCCACCGCCAGCATTTCATCGCCGGGACGTAGCACTCCATAAAGGGCACAGGCGATCGCGTGGGTTCCCGAAACAAACTGCACCCGCACCGCCGCCGCCTCTGCTCCCATGACTTCGGCAAAAATGCGATCGAGAATTTCGCGCCCCAAATCATCGTGTCCATAGCCCGAAACCCCTGCAAAATGGTGCACTCCCACCTGATGACGACGAAAGGCTGTTAAAACTCGTCGAAGATTTTCCTTGACCTGAGCGTCAATACCAGAAAAAATCTGTTATAGTACCTGCTCTGCTTGTTGAAGCTGCTCACAGCTGCTCATCATAACCGACTCTCTAGCTCCCGGATGGTTCATAGCATTCGGAGACCCGGTAATTTTAGATCTTT
>JBBRCV010000021.1:0-39898 GCA_038204505.1 Elainellales cyanobacterium | reverse complement strand
CTGCTTAAAAGTTTTTGCCCGAATTTCTTCGCCTCGACGAGTGCGGGCAATTACGTCTCGTTGCAGCTATTGAAGCTAATCCTGGTTCTGAGTATTGAGCTCGTGTCGAGCCGTGACAATATCGACACCGGTGACTGCCTTTCCGCGTCCCCAGTAAGATTCGAGCGATCGCACCAATCGATCCACCTGATCCACCTGGTTCTCAGTTCCTGAAATAACGATCGCCTGCCCACGCAGCACAATACTTGCCCCGGTTTGCTGAGCCAGGAGCTTAAGATTTTCTTCCTGAAAGCCTGTCATGGCAATCGCGCTATCAGGGCTAGGAAACTCAATCGTGAGGGATGTTCCCATTCAACCTTCTACGAGGGGAACTCAAATATTATTTTCGAACATTATTCTTTAAGGCGGGGACGGGGTTTAGGTGGACTCTGGGAGGGAGTGGAGCGGGGCGGCGATGAATCTTGTCGGTCGTCTGGTCGGCGATCGTCTCTTCGAGCGTCTGCACCCTCTTCATGCTCAGGCTGTCCGCCAAAAACTTCGAGATGGGCAGTTTGCCCCGCAACCTGGGCGATCGCCTGTAGCACCGTCCGAATGGCTTGAATGTTGCGTCCACCTCGTCCAAATACCCGCCCCTTGTCTTCGCCCTCAAAAGCCACCCGCACCAGAACCCGCGACGAGCGTGGTGAAACCTCGCAGTCAACTTTCAAGGAATCGGGCGATTCCAAGAACGGCTTCACCAAATAGGTGACTAAGCCGCAGTAGTCAGGACTGATGGTACTGGGTTGAGAGAGAGGAGTTTCTGTTTCTGACAAGACGGTTACCTGAACAACTAAGCGACAGAATTCGTATCTGCGACGGAATTCGTATCTTCACCCTTCAACTGTTCAAACACATTCGCTTTCCGCAAGATACTTTGCACCGTTCTGGTGGGCTGTGCGCCTTGCTGAAGCCGTCTGATGATACCGGGGACATCCAATTTAACTTCATCAGTTCTAGGGTTGTAAAAACCGAGTTCTTCAAGGGGGCGACCGTCGCGGCGGGTGTCGCTGTTCATGGCAACGATGCGGTAGCTCGCTTCAAATTTCTTTCCGAACCGCTTTAAGCGCAGTTTAATCATGCTTAAAAATCTTGCTCCTGTGAATGGCTAGCGAACTGTGTTGTACAGCTCTATATCTGGTCAGTCTCTTATTTTAGACGCGAAAGTGAAGATTGTATCACTCCTCTTTTATCTTTAAGACATTTTTTGAGGGTATTGGTGAGGCACAAACTGCCGCCTATCCCTCACTCAGCACCCAGTTAACTAAAGTGCGAACCGGAAATCCAGTTGCCCCAGCGTTGTTGTAGGCATACTCTTTGTCTGTCCAAACGGGACCCGCAACATCTAAGTGCGCCCACGGGGTATCTTTCACGTACTGCTTCAAAAATAGGGCAGCAGTGATGGCTCCACCTGGACGGGGACCTGTGTTTTTCATGTCGGCAACGACCGATTTCAAACCCTCGAAATATTTTTCTTCCATCGGCATCCGCCAAAACTTTTCGCCGGAGAGTTCAGAAGCTTGAGCGATTTGAGTGGCGATCGCCTCATCTTCAGTCCACATTCCCGCAATGTTTTCACCCAATGCCACCACACAAGCTCCCGTCAAAGTCGCCAAATCCACGATCGCATCCAATCCCAACTGGTCGGCGTACACCAAGGCATCTGCCAGAGTCAGGCGACCTTCAGCATCAGTATTATTGACCTCAATGGTTTTGCCATTAGAAGCCGTCAAAATATCGCCAGGATGCATGGCGCGACCGCTAATCATGTTTTCGACCACAGCGCTAATGAAGTGGACTTCCACATCTGGCTTTAGCAGACCCACGACTTTAGCTGCTCCTAGGGTCGCAGCCGCTCCGCCCATGTCGGTTTTCATCATTTCGATGCCGCTGCCCGTGGGCTTAATGTTTAAGCCACCGCTGTCGAAGGTAACGCCTTTGCCTACGATCGCCACTTTCTTGCGAGGCGTGCCCTTCGGTCTATAGACAAGATGGATAAATTTAGGTGGCAGGTCAGAGCCGAGCGACACGCCTAAAAATGCTCCCATCCCCAGCTTTTCACAGTCCGCCTTTTCCAAAACGGTTAGCTCCAGTCCGTACTCATGGGCGATCGCCTCTGCCGTTTCAGCCATGAACGCAGGCGTGACGACATTGGCAGGAGCCGCGACCAACTCTCTCGCCAAAACAACGCCAGCGCAGATTTGCCGCGCCAGGTTGATCGAATCTTCTTGCCCAGCCAACCCCAGCAGATCAATTTGCTCTAGCTTCGTTTCTTTATCTTCTGTATCAGATTTGAAGCGGGTGTCTTGGTGCAGGGTCAGTTCGATCGCCTCAGCTAATGCTTGAGCTGTCAGGGCTGGCTCGTTATGCCAGATGGGCAGACTCAGCCCCAGGGTTTTGCATTTTTCTTTTTTGCCCAAACGAATCGCCGCCGCCGTTGCTTTTCGCAAACTTTCTAGCTTGAGCGCTTCAGGCTTGCCTAATCCGACGATCGCTACTTTGCGGATGGGACTGCCGCCGCCGACGCGGGCGATCGCACTGCTGCCTTCTTTACCTTTAAACTCTGTTTCAGCAATCAGTTCTGCCAAAGTGCCTGCAAGCTTTTGATCCAGTTCTGCCAAATCTTCGGTTAATGCGATCGCGTCTTCAAATAAGCCGATGACCAGACAATCGCCCGTCCACTCTAGACGGGGTGTGCCAATACCGCGTACTTCCATTTCTGTATGACCTAAGTTTAAGTGTTGGTTAGCTATCAGTATTGCTCAAATCACAAATTTTGAAGCAACTATTCAGTCATGCGATTCTAAAGAACATGGGTTTCATGGTCGTGCGCCAATATTTTAGGCAAAGATGCTCATGTTTAGCGATTGGCGATCACATTTCATTTATCAACTATAGAGAGACAGTAAATTCCTAGGGCACGAAGGCTGAAAGTTACAGCTAATGACGAAGCTCAGCAATCAAGATTACGAACTGTTAGATCATCGTCGAATCAATAAGAAAGCGATGTGATGATGAACCTGTAAAACACCATCTTTTTCAACACAGTTATCCCAATACTTAATTAATTTCTTCATTTGGGGAGCAGATAACTTCTGTCCCGAAGTATTTACACTAGCGCCAATCGACTTTAATCCTTTAAAAAAATCACTCGCATTTCGATGAGTTGTGCAGAGTATCTCCTCTTGAAGATACACATCTTGCGGAAACTTAGATAACGTTTGCATCAAGATTTGAGGATCGGGTAATGCATTTGCTGTGAACGGAATTTGGAGAGATTCACAAACCTGCCGCCACTCTGGAAAAGAACCACAGGTCGGGAACGCTAAGCACAGAATTCCATTAGGTTTCAATCTTTCTAGCCAACTCAATAAACTTTTCACAGGCTGCTTAAACCACTGAATCACAAAGCTCGACACAATTAATCCATAGGATTCATTATCTTCCAGCGTTTCACCATCCATTTGTCGGAACGAAATTGGGGCGCGATCGGGCGTTACTTGCAAATAAGTTTGACAAAAGCGCAGCATATCGGCTGAGAGATCCGTGACCTGTAAAGGGTGATGGGGAAAGCGATCGCATAATTTCTGTGTTAAAAAACCCGTTCCACAGCCTATCTCTAAAATTACTCCGGGTGGTACTTCCCATAATTCCAGCAGTGCTAAAAGCTTTGTTGCACAGTCTTGTTGTAATGATGCCTGGAGGTGATAAGTTAATGCAGCTTGTCCGAAACTTTGAGCAATTTTTAGTTTCTCAGACTGATCATTCATTCTGTGTCCAACCTTTGACAAATCCATGACCAACAGGTATCAATATGGGTAAACGGCAGTCCATGTCCTGCCTGCTCAATTTCAATGTATTGACTATTATCGGGCAGATGCTTGGAAAGTTCTCGTCCTTTTTCAACTGAAACAATTCGGTCTTGAGCACCATGCAAAATTAGAACTTTAGAGATTTTTTCCAGCAGGAAAATATTTAAGGAACAAGTATCTAAATCCTTAAGATCATACAACAGCAATTCGGTATTGAAAGCTTTACTAAAATCAGACGATCGCTCCCACGGCACAGGATAATAACACTTCGTTTTGAATGTCTCTAGAACGAATTGAGGATTAGCTTCAAGTTGAGTCATCATTTGGGAAAGCCTTAAGAGCGATCGCCGTCTTCTTGATTCCGACTGAGGATGGAAAGAAAGAAAACTACTGAAGAGTACTAATAGATCTGCCCGTTGGAGTTGTTCAGAGGGGCAGAGGTGCAGCCCATAAGAGTGAGTGAGAAGAATAGTCCTGTGGTCTTTAATAGGCGATGCGATAGGCAGAGATGAGGAGTTGAAGTAGCCGCGATCGCTCACAAGCAAATCTTCTCCCCGCTGAGAAAATAAATCTTGCCATGGTTGCCAGCAATTCCGGTCAAAACCCCAGCCATGGTACGCAATAATAGTTGTCGGCATCCTTATCCCTTGAACGATTCCAGGCAAGTCATTAAATCACTGATCTGGTTGGAGGTATGGGCACTCGACAACGCCAGCCTAATCCTCGATGTTCCAGGTGCAACCGTGGGTGGACGAATGGCGATCGCCAGCATCCCATATTCTTTCAGCCATTGCGCCAGTCGCAGCGTTTTCGCCTCATCTCCAATTATTAGCGGAATAATGTGGGAGCAAGAAGCCCCAGTATCGAAGCCGATCTGATGCAATTGCGATCGCAGAGATGCGGCAGTTTGTGCAAGGTGTTGGCGCTCTAAATCCAAGGTGGGAATAAGAGTGAGGGCAGCGGCGATCGCGCCCACAGTTCCGGGCGGCAGACCCGTTGTGTAAATAAACCCAGGGCAAAAGTTAATCAAATAATCACGAATAAGATGAGAGCAGGCAATGTAAGCTCCCGCCGATCCGAACGCTTTACCAAACGTGCCAATAACCACATCGATCTCAGGACGATGACTCGCCAAACCCATGCCATTTGTTCCCATTACTCCAACGGCGTGAGCGTCGTCAATATAAAGGATAGCGTCATATTTTTGTGCGAGTTGAACCAATCCATCTACATCGCTGATATCACCGTCCATGCTAAAGACTGTCTCAGAAGCAATGAGGATGCGATTATAGATTTCTTGACGAGATTGTTGAAGTAAATTTTCTAGATGGCACAGGTTGTTGTGATGATAGCGGATAAGTTTTGCTTTACTGAAAAGAACGCCTTGAAGAATACTGTTGTGAACCAAGCGATCGCATAACACTAACGACTGGCG
The DNA here is from genome assembly GCA_038204505.1 of Elainellales cyanobacterium. GTDB lineage: Bacteria > Cyanobacteriota > Cyanobacteriia > Elainellales > Elainellaceae > Timaviella. The sequence goes on along the minus strand of JBBRCV010000021.1, from coordinate 34,615 downwards.
ATCGACCAACAAAGGCAAGATTGTAGAATTCGCTTGGAATCCAGAATTAAATAGTAGTGAAGCTTCTCGCCCATAGGCAGCGGCTAATTGTTGCTCAACCTGCTCATGGATAGAGTAAGTTCCTGCCACTAAACGAGAGGAAGTTGCACCCGTGCCATATTGACTCGTGTATTCCTGAGCCATTTGGATTAAAGCTGGATGTTTAGATAAACCCAGATAATCATTATTACTAAAGTTAAGGAGCGATCGCCCTTCTTGCAATATATGCACAGCATCTTGAGGAACGAGCGGATGAAGCGATCGCCGTTGAGTTGGCGATCGTTGTTCGAGGGCTTGCTGCATAAACGCAAACTGATCAGCAGTCATCAGCTAGTCAACTGTGTGACTTGTTCCTCAGTCAGCCCAGTCATAGTCGCCACCTGAGCGATCGACAGGTTTGCTTGCAACAAATTCACCACCACCTGCCTCAGTTGATCTTCTGCTGTATCTGCACGTTGTTGCTGTTGTTCCGCTCTCTGTTGCTCTTGCTCTGCACGTTGTTGCTCTTGCAGCGCCCGTTGGCGTTGGCGCTCTGCACGCTGTTGCTGATGCTCAGCCTCGGTTAAAGCCCAATTTCCTTGAGTGTCATACCAGCGTAGCCACAGCCGCTCAATGCCATCGAACTCACCTTCCCACAAGCCTAAACCTAAATCTAGCTCAGGAATCCAAATGCGGGGATTGCTGGCATCAAGGCTTTGCTCTTGATAGTGCCCGCCCACAAGACGAAATGCTCGGAGGCGGTTGTCATATCGACTAAAAACGACATAGTAGGGAATCCGTAAAATCTGTTCGTAGACCTGCCACTTGCCAGGAGGAACAGCTTTAGTGGATTGTCCATTTGACGGCGATATTTCGGGTTCAACCGTCGGGACGGATTCGCCTAATGCGCCACCAGTGCTGAGTTCAGCATACCTACCCAAATCTTCATCCTCGGTTCCAGGCGACAGCAATTCCACTACAACGAAAGGATTGACCCCTTCCTGCCAAACCACATAGCTAGCCCGCAAATCTTTTCCATCGTAAAGCCGGGGCACACCCAAAGCTAAAAACCAGTCGGGGCGTTTGTGCCACAGGGGATGGCGGACATTGTAGTACAGATTTAAATCTGTACCCGTAAAAATTTGATCTTTGGCGTAATTTTGTAGACGCAGCGTTGCACTTAATAATTGAGGCTGAAGATCATGAAATTCGTCGGGCAAACCAGGTTCCTCCGGGTCTTCGCTGGGCAAGTCGTACATGGTGGGCAGCGTTTCTCGCGGAGAAAGCGGCGGATCGGTTTGGGGAATGGAATAAGGTCGCTGGCTCATGGTGGGTCAATCCATTGGGTTTCTCTATTCTGTCTCAAAGCGGGTCTGCTTCAAAGTGTAGTACAACTGAATGTTTAAAGCTTAATCCTCATACCAACGCGGCGTGTAAACCCAAACTTTTCCGTAAGGGCGTTGAATGATCCGAGTTTTGCTTGAACCTATCAAAATAATTGTTCGCATATCTGCAACTTCAGGCTGAAATTGGTTGAGAGTGGTGACAGCGATCGCCTCTTTCAATCTACCTAAGTTACGCGCTAAAATGACCGGAGTTTGGGGCGATCGCACCTGCAACAGCAGCTCTTTCGCTTTTGCCAACTGCCAAGTTCGTTGGCTAGAAATAGGGTTGTAAAAAGCAATCACTAAATCGGCTTGAGCGGCGGCTAGAATGCGTTGTTCAATCACCGCCCACGGCTTCAAAATATCGGATAGCGAAATGGTGCAGAAGTCATGCCCGATGGGTGCGCCTACTTGTGCCGCTGCCGCCTGCATTGCCGAAATGCCAGGAGCAACCTGAATATCTAACCGCTGCCATTCCGGTTTCGCGTCCTGTTCAATCACTTCAAAAACTGCCGTTGCCATCGCGTAAATACCCGGATCACCCGATGAGACTAACGCCACCGATCGCCCCTCTGCCGCCAAGTCCAACGCCTGCCGCGCTCGGTCTAACTCCACCCGATTATCAGACTCGTGGCGCTGCTGTCCTTGTCGTAGTGGCTCCACTAAGTTGAGATAAGTGCTATATCCCACCCAATCGGTCGCAGCTTTCAGCAATTCTTTCACTTGCGGCGACATCCACTGAGCGCTGCCGGGTCCCGTTCCCACGATCGCCAGTCGTCCTTGCGCTCGTCCGATCGCGTTCACATTGAGCGGTAAAGGTGCGATGGCGATCGCGCATTCCATCTCGTTTAAGACGAGTTGACCGGATGCCCCGACTGCCGCCATCGCTACTGTTTCGACTGTCCAGAAGTCGGGCTGATCAGGTTGAAAGAAGCGAGTGGGAACATTGAGATCTTGGGCGATCGCGGTAATTCCAGGATGTCCGGCGTAAAGTTCGAGGGCAAAAACAGCGGCGATCGCAGCGGGGGCGAGATGGAATTCTAGAAGCTTTTGATGAATGAAGGCGATCGCAGTTTCGGGATCTGGACTAAGAGTATTATTGAGGGCGATCGCTACAGTTTTAGGATGATAGATTAAACAATTATGGGATGGTGAAAGCGATCGCTCTGTGACCTGTATTGTTAACGCTCCATTGATGGCGATCGGCAACTGACTATCACGCAACCAGGGCGCTATTCCTTCTATCTTTACGCTTGCTCCAGATAGCAGATCAGAGATAAATGTTTTAGCCCGATCAGGATTAGCAAGATGATATCCCTGGGGCGGAGCCAGTAACGCAGTCCGAAACCGAATATCTCCAGTAGTGGTGATTGCTGGAGACACGTTAAAGATAACGGCAATTTGACGAGCCAGATCATTAACACCATGCAGTCCTCCTAACAGAGGAACAACGGCGCTGCCATCTTCGGCTACTGCTAAAACGGGCGGTTCTTGCCGTTTGTCGGATAGCAGAGGAGCCAAGGTACGAATCAAAATTCCGGCGGCGCAAATGCCAACGATCGGCGTGCCCTGGGTAAATAGTTCGCGCAGGGTTTCACCAAATTGGGTAAAGCTGATATCAACCTCGGTGGTGCGATCGGCTAAACCATAGATGACGGCATGGGGCAGAACGGCTTTGATTCGACGGGCTAAGGAAACGCTCTGTTGATTTAAGACGACGATCGCAGGATTTGGCACGAGCTAATTAATTTTCACAGAATAAGGCTTTCAAAGAATAAGGGACTCAGCGATCGCAAACCGCTCAGCATTTCATTCTCGCAGTTTATCGCCCCTGTTTTTCATTGCGTTTTTCCTAACACCGCCTGTTTTTGCGAAACCTGTGCCAGCTTTTCCGAAACCTCTGGGTTATAAAGCCGTAAATAATTCCAGTAATTTTCAAACACCGATTCTACGTAGCCTTGCGTTTCGGGATAGGGAATTTGCGTGACAAACTTATCAGGATCAGTAAATCCAAAATCTTCAATCCATCCGGCAACTGCACCTGGTCCCGCATTGTAACTGGCGACCGCAAACATCGAATTATTGTCATACTTCTGATGGGTGTAGCCCAAATACCAGGTGCCAAGTTTGACATTATCGCTGGGGTCTTCCAAGTTAAATTTTTTCATGCCGTTTTTCTCAGCCACAAAATCAGCCGTATCGGGAATCAGTTGCATCAATCCAACCGCATCGGAAACTGAGCGAATTTTGGTTTCAAAGCGCGATTCTTGACGGATTAGTCCGGTCACGAGAAGCGGATTGATTTGGCGCTGCTGCGACCATTGGGCGATCGCCTCTTCATAAGGAAAAGGATACAACGCCTCCCAATGCGATCGCTGTTGCTTGATCTGCTCGTAGGCTTGGCGATCGGCAGACTTCTCTCGCTCGTCGAGGTTAGAAATCATAAAAATGCCATCCAGGTTGTCATTAACGCCTAGCCGCATTAATCCATCGGTAAATTGCTCGGCAACAGAGGGTTGCTGACGGTTCTTAAATTCGGTTTGCCAGAGCGTCCAAGCGTCTCGGTGTTGCCCTAGCTGGTAAAGTTCGCGCAGGGCAGCAGAGCCAACAGGGGGAATGGCGTGAGCATGAGGTTTAGCAATTTGGGGGAGTTTTTGGCGGACAGTGGTAAAGTCGCCCACATCCCAACCCAGGTAAACTGCCGATCGCCAAGCATAGTAAGACTCAGGGTAGTTTGCTAGCACGTATCGGAAAGAATCGGCGGCATCTTGCTTGCGCCCCAGTTGGGCTGCCCATTTGCCCACCCAAAAGGCGGCTTTGGGAGCGAGTTTGCTAGTAGGATTTTCTTGTGCCAACTGCCTTGCCCATTCCCATGCAGCTCTAATATCGCCTTTTTTAGAGTTTGCCTCTGCCTGCTTCCAGCGAATTTCCGCCGCCGCTGCCGACGAACTATATTGACTCAGGACAGACTGCCGCGCCTGAATGGACGAGTCAGGGCTATTCATTTCTTGCAAAATATTCGACTTGGCTGCCAGTGCGTCAGCCGCATTTGCTGGAAAGCGCTGGATAGCTTGGTCGAGGTAGGGCAAAGCATTTTCGGGCAGAGCATTCATTTCTGCCAATTTCAGCAAGGCGGTTCCTGATTCTTCAGCATCTGGGAAAGTTTTGAGGAGCCGCTGGTAGGCGATAACCGAGGCGGTAATTTTGCCTTCTAGCTGCATTCCTCGCCCCGTCCGATAAAGGGTGAGCGGCGTAGCGGCGGCTTTGGCGTAGGCTTCGGCGGCTTTGGCGTAGGCTTGCTTTTCCCAATAGCCAAAGGCGATCGCCTCCCAGTCTGCGGGCTTGAGCTGGGCTGCGTACTCGGTTTTCAGGCGATCGAGCACCGAGACAACATCAGGAGCATACAGTCCCTGGGCGGCAATTAGCAGAAGCTGAGGCTGCTTAGGATTCTGCTTAAGGCGGGTTTGGGCAATTTCAACAGTGCGAGGATGAGTCGGAAACTGAGCGATCGCCTGATCCCAAAACTGCGGATTCTTTTTACCTAATACAAATAAACCTTCTACCGATGCTGGATCATTCCCATAGTTTTTGACCAATGCTTGCCAAGTGGCTTCAGCCTTTGCTGTGTCGCCCGTTTGGGTGTAAGCCTGCGCTCGTTTAATTAAAACATAGGGAGCTAAGACAGAGTAATCGTTTTCCAGGCGATCGAGCAGAGGCAGGGCCGAGCCGCCTTTGCCTTGCTCAATTAAATCGCTCGCCAGTAAATATTTGGCGCGCTGGCGATCGAGGGCAGAACCTTGCTGGGTGGCAGCCTGAAGGATGGGCGATCGCTGTACCGCTGGCAATGTGGCGGCGGCTAAAACTTTAGAGGTGCGATCGGTTGGATCGGCTTCTACCACTACAGAACTAGGCAAGGTTTGGAACCATTGCCCAACTACAGGCAGTTTTGTCAACATTCCTGTAGAGGGTAGGACAAATATTGCTGCACCTAGCGTCAAAGCGGTTAAGCTGACACCCGTAACAACCGCTTGCTTCTTATTTCTCTCCAGCATGGGTTTACTTCGCACTAGGTTGAGGGACAAGGTTAAGGGACAGATTAGTCAGATTTTCGCTTAGATTTTTTCTAAGCCTCTAGCATTTTTACCTCAGATTCATCGATTTGGACTAATCCGAGGGTGAATGGAGGGGAAATTTATCTGCGCGTCTGCATTTATCCTACCCTTAGCAGCTTGGCAGTAAAATGGTAATGAGAATAGCGATCGAGGCGGTGGAGTATGCAAAACGTTATTATGCTGCCCAGCGAAGAAGTGGCAAGGCAAGCGGAAAAGCTTTATGAGGAGCGAATTCGCCAAGAAGTAGAACGAGAAGAGAATATTGGCAAAATGGTAATTATTGATATTGAGACAAGTGATTACGAAGTCGATAAAACAGGCTTAGAAGCGGTCAGACATCTGCGCGAGAAAAATCCTAATGGTCGGTTTTTCGGCATTCGGATTGGATATAAGGTCGCAGCTTCGATCGGCGGTGTGATGGAGCGATCTGAGGCGTGATTTCTGGAATTGTATATTTATTACACGCGACGGTTTCTGTTCGTTTTCGATTGCCAGATCGACTCGATGTTGCGATTGACACAGGATTTACAGACTTTCTCTGCTTACCTCTAGAGGTTGTATCAGTTCTAGGCTTGCCTTTTGAGTACAATATGCGAGTCAATCTCGCTGACAACAGCAATGTTGCTGTTCGAGTTCATACGGCTACCATTCTGTGGAATTCAGAGGAGCAAGATGTTCGTGTGCTAGCGACAGGATTAAGACCTTTGCTTGGAACAGCACTGCTGGATGGGCATGAATTGGTCGTGCAATTTACAGAGGGCGGACTCGTAACTATCGAGGAGTTGTAATTGTAGCGCGATCGTTAAAGATGCGGCACAACAATTCGCTTGGAGGCGATCGCTTGATGAGAGAGTTACGTTTCAAATTCAAAGCGGGGCGTTGTCAAGAAATCTGAGAGAACACAATGACGATAATTTTAACTATGAACTACCGAAACTACATCACGATCGAACCCAATAAACGCGGTGGTAAGCCTTGTGTACGCGGCTGGCGAATTACGGTTTATGAAGTGCTTGAGTACCTGGCTTCCGAGATGACCGAAGCAGAAATTCTCGACGATTTTCCTGATCTGACGCGAGAAGATTTAAAAGCCTGCGTTGCTTATGCCGCTGACCGTGAGCGTCGGTTTATGACCGCTCCATTGTCCACATGAAATTACTTTTTGATGAAAACTTGTCGCCCAAGTTGCCGAACCGTTTGAGTGAGCTTTTGGAGTTTGAATGAGGAGAAACAAGGATTACTTCTGCTGGTGATGGGCTGTAGAATTAGTGACAAAGAATGCGATCGCCTTCCTCCCCCCATGACCTTTCCTACTCAATTCTTCATCACCGGAACCGACACCAACATTGGTAAAACCGTCGTCTCCGCCATGCTGACTCTGGGCTTGGGCTATGCCTACTGGAAACCCATCCAATCAGGCTTAGCCCCCATTACCGACACCGAGTTTGTCCGCTCTGCTACAGGCTTAGATGACTCCTACTTTATTCCAGAGCGCTACCGTCTGACTCAGCCCCTTTCGCCCCACGCTGCTGCAAAAATTGATGGTGTTAGGATTGCCCTCAGCGATTTTCAACTTCCCTCAACCGACAAACCGGGTTTAATTGTTGAAGGTGCTGGCGGATTGATGGTGCCGCTTAATGGTCAAGATTTGATGATCGATTTAATTCGATCGCTGAATCTCCCTGTTTGCCTCGTCACTCGCAGTACACTTGGCACTATTAACCATACTCTTATGTCGATCGCCACCCTCCAACACGCTAAAATTCCAATTTTAGGTGTCATTATTAATGGGCAAAAGAATCAAATTAATCGAGAGGCGATCGCCCACTATGGCAAAGTTCCGATTCTCGCTGAACTAGAGCCACTTACCATCATCACCCCTACGACACTCAAAACAGTATTTCATCAATTGTTTTAGATGTACACGGGGCATATTCCTATCCTATTCGTTCCTCCATGTCTCATCCCAACATTTGGTATCCCTTCGCTCAAGCTAAAACCGCCCTTACTCCAATTAAAGTCAAATCTGCCCAAGGTATCTGGCTAGAGCTAGAAGACGGCTCTCAGATCATGGACTGTATTTCAAGTTGGTGGGTTAATATCCATGGTCATTCTCACCCTAAAATTGCCGCAGCTATTTATAAACAAGCGCAACAGTTAGAGCACGTTATTTTTGCAGGATTTACCCATGATCCAGCCGAGCAATTAGCGGAGGCTTTAATTGCCAAATTGCCTCCAGGTTTTAGCCGAGTTTTTTTTAGTGATAATGGTTCTACGGCGGTAGAAGTTGCGCTAAAAATGGCGTATCAATATTGGGTTAACCACAACCAAAAACGACAGACTTTTCTTGCTTTTGAAGGCTCTTATCACGGCGATACCATGGGTTCGATGTCGGTAGGAGCGCGATCGCTTTTTTCAGATGTATACCGATCGCTGTTGTTTGATGTAGAATACTTGCCGTTTCCTGATACCTATATTGGAGATACCTTAATTGCGGAGAAAGAAGAACTTATTTTAGAGCAGCTTCAGGAAAAACTGAATCATTCTCCAGAACAATATGTTGCAATTATTATTGAACCACTGGTGCAAGGTGCAGGCGGAATGCGAATGTGTAGACCTGGATTCATTCAGAGTCTTAGAAAAATTGCAAGCGAATTTAACATCCTATTAATCTTTGATGAAGTGATGGTAGGATTTGGGCGAACAGGGGATTGGTTCGCCTGTCAGAAAGCGAATGTTACGCCTGATATCATTTGTTTATCCAAGGGTTTAACGGGTGGAACATTACCGCTATCAGTGACGGTTTGTTCTGAAAAAATTTATGATGCATTCTACAGCGATGATCCCTTAAAAGCGCTATATCACGGGCACAGCTACACAGCAAACCCTTTAGGCTGTGCGGCGGCACTGGCTTCGATGGAGTTACTCACCGCAAATGAGGCAGCTTTTCGTCAAATGGAGCAACTGCACTGGACGCACCTAAAACCCTTGCTGGATCATCCTAAGCTAGAGCGTCTGCGAATCATGGGAACCATTGCCGCGATGGATATTATCTCTGAGCAACCGGGATATTTAAACCCAATTTCGCTGCATATTCGGCAACAGGCGATCGCCCACAATCTCCTTCTACGTCCCCTCGGAAACGTTCTGTATTTGCTCCCTCCCTACTGCATCACCGCAGACGAACTCGCACTTGCCTACCAGGGCATTACCGCCATTTTAGAAACGGTATGAAACGGTATGATGTGTAGCGACATCTCCGCAAAATCTCTTCAAACGATTCCCCATGGCTGATATCCGTCACGACTGGACTACCGCAGAAATTCAAGACCTGCTGCAACAACCGCTTTTAGACTTGGTTTACCGCGCCCAAACCCTGCATCGGCAATATAGCGATCGCCAAATCCAGCTCGCTACGTTGCTCAGCGTCAAAACAGGCGGGTGCGCCGAAAACTGCGCTTACTGTCCTCAGTCTGCTCACTACGAAACCTCCGTTCAAAAGCAGCCAACCTTGCCAGTAGCGGAAGTTTTAGCCTCTGCCCAAAAAGCCAAGGATCTGGGGGCAAGTCGCTTCTGTATGGGCTGGGCATGGCGGGAAATTCGGGACGGCGAAGCGTTTGACCAAATGCTAGAAATGGTGCAGGGCGTGAAGCATCTGGGTCTAGAGGCTTGCGTGACTGCGGGAATGTTGAATGAATCGCAGGCGCAACGGTTGGCGACGGCAGGCTTGACGGCGTACAACCATAATTTGGATACTAGCCCCGAAAACTACGGCAATATTATTACCACTCGCACTTATGACGATCGCCTCCAAACCCTCGACCATGTGCGGCAAGCAGGCGTTCAAGTCTGCTGCGGCGGCATTATTGGCTTGGGCGAAACGTGGGGCGATCGCGCTCAAATGCTGCAAGTTCTCGCCACCCTGCAACCCCACCCTGAAAGCGTTCCTATCAATGCCCTCGTGGCTGTTGCCGGAACGCCTCTCGCCGATCAGCCGCCCGTCGATCCGTTTGACCTGGTGCGGATGTGCGCCACTGCCCGTATCCTCATGCCCAAAGCGCGAGTGCGGCTGAGTGCAGGACGATCGCGGTTATCAGATGAAGCGCAAGTTCTCTGCTTTTTGGCGGGGGCAAACTCGATTTTCTATGGCGATAAGCTGCTGACGACAGCAAATCCTGATCAAGATAGCGATCGCCAGCTTTTAGAAAAAATTGGGGCGTTAGAAGAACGGACTTTAGCTTCTGGGTACTCTAAATAGTTACCTAGTCCTCTTTAAGTCCGGCAATTCCTTCCTATGCCACAAGATAATAGTTTTGCGAAAGCGCGCAATGTTGGTGCGCTCAATGGGTTGAACGTATTTCGTGATTCTGTCGGTCGCAAAGATAAAAACGATTTCTATACCTTCACTTTGAATCGGAGCAGTAGCTTTAGTCTGAATCTGTCTCAGTTAAAAGCTGATGTCAATGTTGCTCTGATTCAAGGAGGGCAGACGATTCTGAAATCAGCAAGATCTGGGAAGAAATCTGAAGCGATCGCCACAACTTTATTAGCTGGAACTTACCATGTCCGGGTTTATCCCGGTCGTAACGACAGCAAATATCGTCTTAAATTAAGCGCATCGCCCATCGCCTCGGCGGTTGACTCTCCCTTACCCGCTCCCAGTCCGGTTGACTTTCCCTTACCTGCTCCCAGTCTGTCGGAAGTCGGCTCCGACACACCGCCCATTGTCTCGGCTTTCACCTCTCGCTTGCTCTCGACCAGTGCATCAGAAATCGGCTCCATTGACCCAACCACTGGTATATTTTCACCCCTAGCTAACGCCAGCACCTCGTACAACGACATCGCATCCGCCCCAAACGGCGATCTGTTTGGAGTTTCACTTAATTCGCTCTACAAAGTTGATCCAGCGACAGGAAACTCATCCCGAATTGGCAGCCTCGGCATCTCTACAAAAATGGAGTCACTAGCGTTTACATCCTCTGGTAACCTTTACGCAGCAGGCAACGCAGGGTTCTATTCTATTAACACTGAGACTGGGGCAGCTTCACTCGTTGCTAATATTCCAGGCTTCAAAAGTAGCGGCGATTTGCTTTACGATGATGCCTCTGGTCGATTTTTGGCAACCTCAGATGCTCCATACCCAACCAAAGATTTTCTGTACTCAATTGGGCTAAGTGGCGACGCTACAGTGATTGGTAATGTTGGTTTTGATAGCGTTTGGGGATTGGCGATCGCCAACGGCACTCTCTACGGCTACACGTCCAATCGTCTGCAAATTATCATCAATCCCACCACTGGCATAGGAACATTCGACCGAGCGGTCACTGGAACCGCTAGCCAAATTTATGGAGCGACATGATTTAGCCCATTCCGCAAATTCTGATCAATCGCCTGCCTAAACTAGAGCAGGCAAGTTCGCTCAGACCGACACACCTAGTTTCACCTCGAACCGTTGCCAAGCTTCGGGTTCGAGAACTTGGGTCGAAAGTTGCTTTTGCGCCAAGAGCGATCGCACCTCATCCGCTCCACCCTCAGCCTTTAGCACCGATAGCAGCAGCCCCTCAAACGTAATATCACCGCCCGCTGCCGTTGGCAAAATTACTTGGGGTCGCAGCCATTCTGCCGCCTGAACAGCACTAGCGCTACCCTTAATCACCGAACCCAGTAGCGGTAGCTTCAGGTCAATAATAGGCGTAATCACCACATCCACCGGAGCCACGTCCTTGAGCATAGGGGAGTGGTAGCCGTGGGGTTCATAGTAGAGCTTGGTATTTTGCTCCAGATCTGTCAGCAGATAGCCATTCTCAACGAGCGTCGGTCCTACGGGAGAACCAGGGAATGCCCGGATTTGTAATTCTGCTAGAGTAAATATTTCGCCGTGGGCAAGCGCTGTGACCTGGGTATAGCCCATTTTTTCAACCACTTTTGCCGCGCCGGGTGAACCAACAACAGGAATAGCGCGATCGAGCTTCTCTAGTGTTGGCGGGTGGGCATGGTCTGGTAGACCTTGCGACAGTAGAATTAAATCAATGTTTTCGGGAATAGGGCGATCGGTGTTTTTTTTGCCCTCAAACAGCCAGCTTAGGTTGCCAAAGCTCAGAGAGCCAACGAGCCAAGGGTCCAACAAGATCCGTTTTCCGCCCATTTCAATGAGCCAAGAATTGCTGTCTAGCCAGGTCAGATACATTGCATTTCCCCGAAGCGCGTTTAGTTAGATTGTAACAATATATGAAGTCGTAAAATTACGGAAAAGGCGCTCAAAGACTTATGTTGAAGGGGGGATGAGAAGCGATCGATAGACAAATACTTACAAAACCTACTCAAGAACCCACTTTTTTATCAAAGATTTTCCATAATTTTAAGATTAGGGGGTTACACCCCTCACCCCATTAGTGCCATAATCTGTTTTGTAGATGCACCCTGATGGTTGGGAGAGTTTGCAAACGGCTCTCCCTTTTTTACACCCATTTTTAGGTCATTAGCAAGCTGTAGCGGAAATTGGCATGGAGCCAGTCACAATCAGCGATGTTCAGCCTTTATGCTAGATAAGAATTGCTAGATAAGAATGCTTCATCTGCTATAACGTGAACCAACCCACTGCATCGAACCCGTTTTTTTTGCTCTCCTACGAGCCTGCTTTAGAAAGCTTGGGCGAAGATTATGGCGATCGCGTCACCGCCGAAGAATTTCCCCAACATACCCTGCGCTTTCGCAATGATGACATTCTGCCTGTCTTGGGGCTAGATCCGCAGAAGGTTACTGATGATCATTTTACCGAAGCCTTTAGCGCTTTTGCCGGATCGCAGTCCTGCCTTGCCCTCCGCTACCACGGCTACCAGTTTGGTGAGTATAACTCCCAACTAGGCGATGGAAGGGGCTTTCTGTACGGGCAAGTGCGGGGCACAGATGGCGAATTGTACGAGTTTGGCACCAAAGGTTCGGGCAGAACGCCCTATTCTCGCAGTGGCGATGGACGGCTGACGCTGAAAGGAGGAGTTCGGGAAGTGTTGGCGGCTGAGGCTCTGCACCGCCTGGGAGTGAGGACTTCTCGGTGTCTTAGCTTGGTGGAAACAGGAGAAGGACTGTGGCGAGGCGATGAACCTTCGCCAACTCGATCTTCGGTGATGGTGCGGTTTTCGCGATCGCACATTCGTTTTGGCATGTTTGAGCGGCTGCATTATTTGGGGCGAAAAGATCTGATCAAAATCCTGTTGGATCACGTCATTCAGTATTACTATCCGCACTTAGTAAATGAGGAAAATTCCTACGTTCGCTTCTATACCGAGCTAGTCCAGCGTGTTGCAGAGCTTGCCGCTCAATGGATGTCGGTCGGGTTCTGTCATGCCGTTTTGAACACTGATAACATGTCCATTACGGGCGAAAGTTTTGACTATGGACCCTACGCTTTTATCAACCAGTACGATCCAAAATTTACCGCCGCCTATTTTGACTATTATGGACGCTATTGCTACGGCAACCAGCCCGAAGTTTGCGTTTGGAATTTGCAAATGTTGCAAGCTCCCCTCAAAGCGATCGTTGATCCTATGGAAATGGAGTCTGCTTTAGCAGGGTTTTATCCCCATTTTCAAACGATTTATCGGCAACGGATGTTACGTAAGTTGGGTTTTGAGATTGGTTTTGATGCTGTGCCCGAAGCAGTTGGGGATGAGTTGTTGAAGCTGACGTTGAAGCTTTTGTGGGAAAGCAAGGCGGGGTATCACGACTTTTTTATGAGGTTGAGGGAGCAGTTTGCGGCAGATTGGCGCGAGGATGAGGGGCAAATTTTTGAGCAAATCAGTGGAACTCTAAGCGGAGAAGCTGGTTCTTTTGAGCAATGGCGATCGCTCTACCACCAAATCTTAAATAGTTTTCCGCCGGATGAAATGGGCGCGATCGCACATCGACTGGCGCAACATAATCCCACGACGGTCTTGATTAGACCTGAGATTGAAGCGGTGTGGGAGGCGATCGCCCAGGAAGACAACTGGCAACCGTTTGAAGATCTTTTGAGTCGCATTAAGCGATCGGTCGTAGGGCACTGATAATTTGTTTTTGGTTGGTGGCGCTTGATTTCTCTAGACTGGCGATCGCTTCTAGTTCATATTCAATTGAATAACTCATGAATTGTCTTAGCCCAGCTTTTTGAGTGCTTCTGCGGCTGGAATTCCGCGTACCCCAATAGCTCTGCGCTGCTGGATGTCGAGCAACTGTTGTTTTACTTCTGCTTTGAGTTCTTTTCCTGCGTCGGGATCTGGTAGAAGTTCTTGAAGCGCTTCTGCCACGGTTTCTTTGATGAGTTCTTTGAGTTCATCGGTAGTGAGATCTTTAACTTGCATTTTAACTTCGCTCTAAAACAGATTCTCTATTTAGTCTAAGGGTTTTAGTTTTCTAGCTCTGCTATTAAGTCTGCAACGCTTCCCCTGTGGGTGTTACCTGTGGCGTAGTCTTGTTCTGATTCTGCCACTTGCTGGAGCAGCGCCAGCCAGCGGTCTTGCCACAGTAGTTCTTCATCTCGTTGGGATAGGTCGTTTCTGCCGCTGGCTCCCATGCCAATTGAAGAGGGGAGGGGAGAGTTTTGCTGAGAGAGGTAAATCTCGACGGCTTCTTGAATTAACTCAATGGACGATCGCCCTGTTTGATGAGAGAGGCGTTCTAAGGCTGAATTCAAGGTTTCGGGAAATTCGATCTGGGTTAGTTTCACAATGACGATCGCCTCAAACAATATAAAATTTATTCCATTATATGTAACTGGAGAAGGCTGGGCGATCGCTACTCCATGATTTTACGGTGTCCTCAATTGCTGAAGAATGGCTTGGGGCAAGGGATAATTGGAGAAGCGATCGCCCTGTTCTGCTTCTAGTGATGGGTTTAGCGATATTAAGTGCGTTTCACAGTATTCGTTTCCCATGAATCACAGTGATAATCATTACTGTGTCGTTTTCGATGCGGTAGATGATGCGGTAACTATAAATCAGTTTCTCTCGAATGGTCTTATCGTCGAACTCTGGCGCAATTCGCCCAGAGAGAGGAAAGTTTTCTAGACTACGAGTGGCACTCAAGATTTTACTCACGACAGCGCTTGCATAAACGGCGGAGTCACGAGCAATATATTCGGCAATGCTGCCTACATCGGCGATCGCCCTGGGCGACTAAACTACGGAATAAGCCATTTGCTCAAGTGCTGCTCTGCGATCGCTTGTGGAATTGTTCCTTCAGTTTTGGCTGCTTCTAATCCTTGTTGCACTTTAGCAAGTACGTAAAGGTGATGTTGAATATCTTCTAGAGTGCAATCATCTGGAAGTTTGTTAAGGAGATTGGCGATCGCTTCTTTGGTAGAACTCATGAGGGAAGATCTGAGAAAACTTCTAAATCATACTTTATCAAATAAGAAGACTGGCGATCGCTACTCCATGATTTTACGGTGTTCTCAATTGCTGAAGAATGGATTGGGTGAAGGGATGATTAGAGCGGCGATCGCACTCCAGGCTCACTCCATCGACTGCCGCAAAATCTCCAAATTCTTCCGCACGATCTTTGTGCTGGGATGATCTGTCCCTAACTTCTGCTCACGGATCTGAAGCGCTTGGAGATACAAAGGTTCCGCCTCACTGTAGCGTCCTTGCGACTCGTATAACGCTGCTAAATTGTCGAGACTGGTAGCAGTGTCGGGATGGTCTTGCCCGAGGTGCGATCGCCTGATGTCGAGGGCTTGGAGATACAAAGGTTCTGCTTCGCTGTAGCGCCCTTGCAACTCGTATAATCCTGCCAAACTATTGAGACTGATGGCGGTGACTGGATGGTCATGCCCCAGTTGCGATCGTCTGATTTCGAGGGCTTGGAGGTACAAGGGTTCCGCCTCACTGTAGCGCCCTTGCAACCCGTATAACCCTGCCACATTGTTGAGACTGGTGGCGGTGTCTGGATGGTCATGCCCCAGTTGCGATCGCTTGATTTCCAGGGCTTGGAGATACAAGGGTTCCGCCTCACTGTAGCGCCCTTGCCACCTGTATGACGCTGCCAAATTGTTGAGACTGGTGGCGGTGTCTGGATGGTCATGCCCCAGTTGCGATCGTCTGATTTCCAGGGCTTGGAGACACAAGGGTTCCGCCTCACTGTAGCGCCCTTGCGATTTGTATACCTCTGCCATCCAAGCTTTTCCAAGAGCGACATTGAGTTCCTGTTGAGTGGTTTCGGCTTGCTCGATAGCGGCTTGCAGATGGGGAATGACTACTGTGGTCTCTTCTAAAAGCGATCGGGTTGGTCTTTTAAAACTTCTCTCGGCTTCCACACAGATAACATTAAAGAAAGTCTCATGCCAAGCCTCGGTTTGCGCCATTTGCTGTCGCTTCGCTGCAAAGAATTCTCGTAATAGTTGGTGGAGTTGATACTGACCTTCTGCTTTGCGGTGCAGCAAGTAGAACCCCAATAACTCCCGGACTCGAATCCGCTTCAATGTCTTTGCGTCTATCTCTGGCAAACAAGCTTGCACCCAAAACCAGGAGAATTCCGCGAGGGCAAACAGGCTTAGCATTGCCGCAACTTGCTGAGCCTCAGCCGATAATTTCTTCCAACTTAGTTCAAACGCTGCAACCACACCCAACTTGGCAGTCATCCCTGGCTCTGTCGTCAACAACGCTTCTGCGGCAAGGACATTTTGGTGCAGTTCTGCCCGCATCTCTGCCACTGACAAATCCTCATCTAGGGCTAAATAGCGCCCTACCAGCTCCACTCCCAGTGGTAAATAGCCCAACCATTGACAAATAGCTTGAGCCTCTGTGAGTTGTCGATCAATCCGTCCATCTCTCACCAACGATCGCAACAACTCCAGCGCCGCTGCCTCGCTCAACACCTCCAAATTCAACTCCTGCACCGAGGAGCCAAAGTGCGATCGCGTCGTCATTAAAACTTTGAGCTGCGATCGTCCTGGAATCCCCAACGCTTCCACATCCGAGTAGGCTTGCACGTCATCTAAAATTAGCAGCGTTTTCTCTGTACCCCAATGCTGCCAACACCATTGCAGTTGGGCATCCAGATCTAGGGCAGTGGGCGGATGTAATCCCAGATGGGTCTGAGCAAACAAGACCAGTTGAATTTTGAGGTCTTGTCGGGCGGGTAGCCAACAAATGCCTCCTGGATAAGCCTGGCGATCGCGCTCCCTATAGGCATATTGCAACGCCAATTCTGTTTTGCCCACACCTCCCATCCCCGCGATCGCACAAATCGCTACCGGGGTTTCCTGTTGCAACAAGTCATGCAAGCGATCGAGATCTGCGTCTCTTCCCACAAAGGCGATCGCCCCTTGTTGCGTCAGGTTGTTGGGGATGTTTGCCTGGGTTTCAGCCTCAATAATCTTTTTAGTTTCTGCAATGAAGCCCGGACTGGCGATCGGTTGAGGCTGGGTAATCCCCCGGATCAACTGTGCCATCGGGTCTGGGTCGGTAAGCCGAAAATCGACCCAAGTAAACAGCTTCAGAAACTTCAGCAGATCGGTTTCTTGGGGCGCATCAGCTAGGAATACCGGAATTACGGGAATCTGATGTGCAACAAACTCTTGCAAAAATATGGAGATTTCTAAACGCTGCCACTTACCAATGCCGTTTTGTCCCACAAAGACAGCTACCGCTTTAAGCTGCGCCATATCGCGCTCCTGAGTCTCTAGCCAAAAGCAACCTGGCGGCAATTGTTCTTCATCTAGCCAGTACGAAATACCTCGCTGCTTCAGTTGAAGGGCGATCGCTCGAATCATTGGCTTGTCTTGGCTGTTGTGGCAAAGAAAAACGTCAAACGGTTTCGCAAGATCTGATTCGGGCAGAGGATTCATGCGGACAAGCGGAGGCAATTTCTATCAAATTGTGGCACATCCCTAGTCAATAGGGGCATATTCATCAATCTAACGAGAACAACCTACCCTAAAACCTCATCATCGTCATTTTCAATCAGGCTAACCTCACTTCAACCTCCGATTGCCTCTTCCCAAACCTCAAGTTTTCTACCCTAACCGAGGCTATTCCCCTTAAATACAAGAGCGCCCTCACTTCAAACAAGGACGCTCTCACTTCAAATTAGCAAAATGAAACTAATAAGACGGGCGATCGCCATAAGTCCGACTCAGACGCAGTTTGAGCCGCTGCATTTTATTACCCAAATGAGACTATAGAAATATTGTTCTCTCAAGAATCTCACCCATCCCACGGCTGCCATACCCTGACCGTTCTATCCTTACTCCCACTGACGATCGCCCCTCCATTCCGCGCGATCGCCACACTCGTCACCGAATCCGTATGACCAACCAGCGATTCCATCTCCTCGCTCGTCTGCACATCCCAAAGCTTCATGGTTTGATCCCAACTGCCGCTCAGCAGCGTTCGGCTGTCAGGTGAAAATGTTAGCCCAGACACTAGCCAAGGATGTCCTGGCAACGTACCCACGCATTCCCACGCCGTATTCCAAAAGCGAATCGTTCGATCCTCGCTGCCTGTTGCAAATAGCTGACCGTTTGGAGCAAAAGCGATCGCAGTCACAGCCCCAGTATGTCCGGTAAGCACTTGCAGTAACTCAAACGTTTGAGCATTCCAAACTCGCACCGATGAATCGGCACTGGCACTAAGAACCATGGAGCCTGTTGGACTAAAGGCGATCGCATTCACCGCCAAGCGATGTCCTTCCAGCGTCGTGATTAGCTCACCCGTAGCGCCCCATAGCTTCACCATTTTGTCGGCACTGCCGCTTGCCAAAACTTCTCCATCAGGACTCCACACGACAGCATTAACGGCATATCGATGTCCGCTTAAAGACTGAGGCTGTTTTGTTTGTAAGTTCCAGAGTTTGATGGTGCGATCGTGACTGCCACTTGCCAATAAATCAACCTGCTCAGGATGAAAAGCGATCGCATTAAACCGAGCTTGCCCTGCCAAGGTAAACAGCGATGCTTTTGTTTCGATATCCCAGAGGCGAATGGTTTTGTCGTCGCTGGCGCTAGCTATAGTTTGATTATTGGGGGCGATCGCAACAGCATTAATACCCGCTAAGGAGCTTTGGTTTCCTAAAAGTGTAGCCGTACATCGCCAGTGAGAAATACGTGTTAAAGGAGCTGTTAAAGGTTTCTTTCCTCTAAGGACGTGTATCTTAGCGATCGCGTCTCCGGCTGATGCAAAGCGCTGTTCTAAATTAGGTTCAACGAGTTGATTAAGAATCTGTTCTAATCGCTTGTAATTAGAAGCATCCTCCTCGTCAACAATCCAGTAATCTTGCCAGATCCAGCAATGATTAACCGCATCAAAAAGCGTGAAGGGATGAATGCCTGTTAATAGATAAATACAAGTAACTCCTAAGCTATAAAGATCACTGGCAAAGCCAGGTTTTCCAAGAATTTGCTCAGGAGCTGCATAGTCAGGACTGATGATTCTAGTGGGCGATCGGGCAGCAAAAGTTTTGATCACTTGCTCAAGAGCAGGGCGACCCCTTGCGGGTATCTCGCTGAGAGCGCCCACTTGCAGAATTCTCTCTGGCTGAATGTCCCCATGAATAATCTGACGCGCATGAAGTGCCTGAATGACGGGCAGCAAGTCTTCTAAAACCTGCCAAATGTCAGCAGGAGAAAACGTTCCCTGCTCTGCCAGAATCGTCGCCAGGTTGTTTCTTCCCTCACAGACCAGGTTATTTCCATCGCAGACATCAAAGCAGTAATGCATTAGTCGGCTTCCTAAGTACAGGACAAAAAGTTGAGAACTATCAGAAACTGGTTAGCAAGCTGCAATGTTTTCTGGATTAGAGTAATCTGTGGCATGAGGGTTTTGTGTTTTGAGTGTGGTAACTCTCATGAAACCTTCTCTCTGTACCTTTTTGCAAGCTTTGTCCTGTACTGAGGGTTAATTCATACTTTCATTCAGCAACGCCTATTTTTATACAGACTTCCGGACTAGTACATGACCTGTGCCGCTGCCAATCTGCCCAAGTTGCTCTAATTCACTATCCTAAACCTGCCGACTCTACCGCGATCGCCGGACCTACCAACGAAACATAAGGCTCGGTAAAACAATCCTGCGCTGCCTCCCGCGCTCCCTCAGCCGTTACGCCTGCCACATATTCTTGAAACTGCTCATCAAACTTAATCCCCAACCCCAACGTCTCATACAACCCAAAAATCTGAGCAATCTGCCCATTCGTTTGTTTCCCCAACGCATACTGCCCCAGCAACTTATTCTTTGCTGCCTGCATCTCATCCGCCGTTAATAAAACCGAACAAAGCCGATCGACCTCTTGCCGCAATCCTTCTAAGGCGATCGCCACATTATCGGGTGCAGTCCCCATATAAACCACAAACTGCGACTGATCCAACCGCATCGGGTAGAACGCCGACACCTCATACGCTAACCCTCTTTTTTCCCTCAACTCGACAAACAATCGACTCGATAGCCCATTTCCCAAATACGTATTCAACAACCGCAACGCAATGTGTTCAGGACTATTCACTGGGATTGCCAAATACCCCAACATGACGATCGCCTGCTGCGTATCTTGTATCGTTACCACTCGTTCTGGCTGAGCCGCAATTTTTGGTAAATTCAAGCTTGGCAGAGGCATCACGACCTGTTCATCCTGCGGTGCCTGCCAATCTCCAAAGTATTGCTCTAGTAGAGCGATCGCCCGCTCCGGCGCAATTCGTCCCGCCACAGATATAACCAAATTATCAGGACGAAAGAAAGTTTGATGATATTCCAGCAAATCCTCGCGGCTTAAATGCGAAGCCGTCTCTTCAGTTCCTAAACTCGACATGGCGTAAGGATGATTCTGAAACATCGCTTGCCGTAACTGAGCATTTGCTACCGAAAAAGGCTGCTCCTGCATCGAACGAATTCCTTGCACTGCCTGCCGCCGCTCTAAATCCACCTCGTCATTAGGGAAAGAAGGCGATCGCATCACCTCTGCCATCAACTCCAGCATCTCCTCAAAATCAGCCGAAACTGTTTTCAGGCTCATCAAAAAATAATCTGCTGCCGAGTCTGCCCCTAAGCTTGCTCCCACCGACTCCACCCGCTCGGCAATCTCTTGAGACGACAGCCGTTCTGTTCCCTTCGTAATCACCGCCGATAGCAGATGAGAAACTCCCGCCTTGTCTGCCGCTTCATATCGCCCGCCCGCCCGCAGAAAAAACCGCGCGGCAACAATATCCGCTGCCGGGTTCTCAACGGCTAATACCGTGATGCCGTTACTTAAAATAGTGCGGTGGATAGTCCGGTTTTGTAGCGTTAGAGTCGTGATGTGGGGCATTTCAGGATGGAATAAGGTCGTTGAGAAATGCTAACACGGCTGCATCACTACTGCCGCATACCGCAGTGGCGAGAGATATTGTGCTGCCAACTGCTGCAACTCTTCCGCCTCAATCGACTGAAGCACCGCCGGATAAACCGCTGATAGTTCGGCTTCGGCAATGGTGTTGTAGTAGCCGTAAAGCCCCGCAATTTGGCTAGCTGTTTCAATCGAAAAAGCATAGTCGTTTTTGAGCAAACGTTTGTAGCGAGTTAGCTCGGCGGTGGTGATGGGAGTATTGGCAAGATGGGAAAGGCGATCGCCAATAATTGCTTCGACTTGCCCCAAATGCTCTGGCTCCAACCAAGCCGTCAACATCAAGACGCTAGAATCCCGTTGTAGCGAAAAACTTCCGCCAATTTCATACACCAATTGCCGCTCTTCCCGTAGCTCCCGCACCAAGCGCGATGTCCGCCCTCCTGCCAGCAGCACCGAAAGCAAATCTAGCCCATACGCCCCTCGCAAATCTTCAACTCCAGGCGCAGTCCAAGCCATCATCAGCCGAGCTTGCCCCAACCGAGGCAGCTCCATCTCTTGCCGCCGTATTTCAGTCATTGGCGGTTCAGCGGTCACTAGAGGGCGCGGACAAATAGCCGCAGGCGGAAACATCCCAAAAGCCTCGTTCACCAATGCCAACGTCTGCTCTTGAGGAATATCACCGACCACTACCACCGTCATATTTTCTGGCTGGTAATGAGCGCGATGGAAGCAACGCATCTCTTGGGGCGATCGCGCCATCAACTCTTCCGCCACTCCCAACACTGGACGACCATAAGGATGCTGCGGATACAAACTCGCCATCAACGCCTCAAACCCCACTCCATCCGGGTCATCCTGAGACTGCCGAATTTCTTCCAGCACGACATCCCGCTCTAAATCAAACTCGTCATCTGGAATTGTGGCGTTCAGCAACAGATCTGCTAAATGGGGTAACGTGTCGGGGAAATCAGTCGGAGCCGTATTAATAAAGTAATGGGCATAGTCGTGGCTGGTTGCCGCATTCGTCATGCCGCCCCGGTTCTCAATAATTTGATCGAACATTCCTGGAGGCAAGCGATCGGTGCCCTTAAAAATCATGTGTTCAAGGAAATGCGCCATTCCCGACCAAGGCTCGGCGATCGCCCCAGCCTTCACCCATACATCTACTACTACAGGCGCGCCCACAACCTGCTGGTGAATGACCGATAGCCCATTTGCCAACTGGCAACGGTACGCCCCAAACCCATCAATATTCGATAGTTCTGTCTTTAGGAGTGCAACCAATGACTTACGCTTAACGCTCCGATAAGATAGCGATAACCTACTCATGTTAACGCTTTTGGGGTCACCTTAATCCTTCTTCTCTTCGCCAATTGCATCAACCGCTACAACAGATCTCTTTCGCTCATCTGTCCCTTGCCCCCTTTGGCAGATCTCACCGAAGCCTGGGCACTCTGAACCCGTAGGCAAGCCAGAGAAGACTGAATACTTTTCTCCCTTTAGCAATCTCCATAACCTAAAATGATTTTGGATTAAGCGATCGCCATTACTTGCTTTTAGAAGTGCATCTAACTCAGTATTTTCAGCCTTACGGGTACATCTAAGTGCTTTATGTAACTGCTAAAAACCTGACTGTACTCGAAAGATTACGGAGTATAAAAACCTTGACGAACAGCTTGAAAGACCTCTACTCTGGGCGATCTAAGGTCAAGAGAGCTACAGGTCAACGAGTAACGTATTAAACCTGGGGTAAAAGTTTTTTAACAGAGGATGATATGAAATCAGAATAGGTTGGGCAAGTTATAACCAGGAGTTAGAAATCCCGCATCCCGCAACTCAAGGAAATATTTACTAGCCATGAAAACTGAACTACAAGCAAAATACCTACAACATTTGCTCAGCAAAAAGAAAGGTAACGAAGGCTTCACCCTGATTGAACTTTTGGTGGTGATCATCATCATTGGTATTTTGGCGGCGATCGCCTTGCCTTCCTTCTTGAACCAAGCCAACAAAGCCCGCGAATCTGAAGCTGTAACCTATATTGGCTCCATGAACCGTAGTCAGCAAGCTTACTACCTGGAAAACAATGCATTCGGCACCGACATGGCAGCCTTAGAATTGGGTATCAAAGACACTGCTAACTATACCTACACGATTAGCACTGCTGGTAGCGGTACAAGTTCATCAGCTAATTCTATTGCGACTCAAGCTGGTACCTCTTCCCTCAAGCCTTACAGCGGTATTGTTTATATTGGTAACGGTAACGGTAACGTCAGTACAACCTTTGCTCGTCTGTGCAAAAAGACTGCTACCCCTACCACTAACTGCACCTGATGCACTAGGTCTAACTTAACTACGCTTGCATAGTTAAGCATCAATCAAGGCTACCAGGTAGATAATTCTGCTCCTGGTAGCCTTTTTAATTACGAGTTATTTACAAGTACAAGTTATTTACAAGATGCGTGTGGACTGTATGGTGTCTCAACTCTCTTCATCTCTCAATTCAATTGCACTTCAACAACAGGCACTAGCTGCCACTGACCAGCATAACTACACCCAAGCTATCCAGCTTTACGAGCAACTCACAGCCCTCGCTCCCGATCACATTCAAAACTACTGGCATTTAGGCTTAGTTCAGCTTTTGAGCGGATATGAGACAGAGGGTCAACTTACCTGGATGATGGCAATGTCTGAAGCAGAGCCTGAACAAGCAGAACTTTGGACTGATCAGCTAGTGAGTATCCTAAACACTGAAGCTGACAAACAAGCATTAGGCGAGGAAGTTCAGATCGCCTGGTTAATTCGTCAGCACATTCGAGAAATTGCGCCTAACCATCTTGTCAACTTGCTCCAAATTGTTCAGATCTCGGTTCAGCTTGGGTTATTCAAACCTGAAGATTTAGTCGAGTTCCAGATCATTGAACTCTTAAAGTCTGAAGCTTCTCACGGTTTAGAACAAGGCATCTGGTTGAAGGTATTTGAGCAGGTTTTAGAGTTTGAATTTGGAAAAACTTCTGTGATGGAGTTTGCTGAAGCTTGTCTTCAGCATGTTGATGAACCTGATGCTTTAATTGATTACTTGCTGCCAAAAGCAATCAAATTTTGGCGAGAGAACATTGTAGGTTATAACCTTCTGGCTACCTATTATCTAGAAGTCTGTTTACGCTATGATTCTCATCGTGCTGAGGTACTAGATTATCTCTCTGCCTGCTACTTCAGCGGCAACCGACATGCCGAGGCGATTGAGATGGCGAGGCGATATCTAGATTTATGTCAAACATTACCTGCCATCTTGGGTGGTAACGGAACTTTAATCAGTCGCTTACTCAGGACAGGTTCGCAATGGAATGAGGCAACAGAACGTTTTGAGCAACAGATCAATATGCTTAAACGATGGGTTAAAGAGCATGATCCACAGTCTGAACCGCCCATAAACCATGGCATTCTTTGTACATCATTTTTTGCATCTTTTTACTTTAAAGATTCACCGCTTGAATGCCGTACCTTACAAAATCAGGTGGCACAATTAATTCAGGATGGGCTGCAAAACAATGCTAAGGAGTTCGTTAGCAAATTCCAAAAACGTCATGCTGCGATCGCGCGAGTTCCGAATCGACGGTTGAAGGTTGCTTACATTTCTCGTTGTTTTCGACAACACTCTGTAGGTTGGTTATCACGTTGGTTATTTGAACATCATGACTGCGATCGCTTTGAAATTTTTACCTATCATATTTATCAAAATTTTCTCAGCCCCTTCACAGAACGCTGGTTCATAAAAAACGCAGATCACTCTGCTAAATTTGACGGCGACATTGTTGGAATTGCAGAACACATCAGCGAAACCGACAACATTGATATTTTAATTGATCTCGATAGTCTCACCAGTGATCATGTTTGTGGGGTGATGGCATTAAAACCTGCTCCTATCCAAGTCACTTGGCTGGGACTCGATGCTTCAGGATTGCCTGCGATCGATTACTTCATGGCTGATCCCTATGTTTTACCAGAAGATGCACAGTCCTACTATGCTGAGAAGATCTGGCGTTTACCACACTCCTATATTGCCGTAGATGGTTTTGAAGTGAGTACTCCAACGCTACGACGCGATCATTTGAGTA
Organism: Elainellales cyanobacterium; assembly: GCA_038204505.1. Taxonomy (GTDB): domain Bacteria; phylum Cyanobacteriota; class Cyanobacteriia; order Elainellales; family Elainellaceae; genus Timaviella. The sequence continues at coordinate 9,694 of JBBRCV010000021.1, read as the reverse complement.
TTCCTAGTGATGCAGTGGTTTATTTAAGTGCTCAGCAAGGACAAAAGCGCCATCCTGATAATATCCGTCTACAGCTTCAAATTATTCGAGAAGTTCCTGGCAGCTATCTCTTAATTAAAGGGTACTCCGATGAAGCACTGCTTAAAGAAAAGTTTGAACAAATGGCAGAGTTAGAGGGCGTTGCTGGCGATCGCCTCCGTTTTCTACCCCTTGCCCCCGATGAACCAACTCACCGCGCCAATCTCCAAATAGCGGATATTGTTTTGGATACCTTCCCCTACAATGGTGCCACCACCACCCTAGAAACTCTATGGATGGGTATTCCACTGGTCACTAAAGTTGGGCAACAATTTGCAGCTCGCAACAGCTACGGCATGATGATGAATGTAGGGGTGACTGAGGGCATTGCCTGGACAGATGACGAGTATTTAGAATGGGGAGTGCGATTAGGGAAAGATGTTGCTCTAAGGCAACAAGTCGCTTGGAAACTCAGGCAATCGAGGCACTCATCTCCTCTGTGGAATGCCAAACAGTTTGCCCGTGAAATGGAAAATGCCTATGAGAAAATGTGGCAGTTGTATTTAGATAGAGCTAAGTAGGAAACAAGGGGTTCGTCAGGAACCCTTGTTTCCTACTTAGTTAAATTGAATTGAGATCAACTGTTAAACAGCCTTGAATATTCTGTATAACAGGCAAAGTCATTAGACCTTCTTCCACTAAGGCAGGAAACTGGCTCAAACCTTCGACAATGTTATCTGCAAAGTTATATGCCGGATCGCTGCTACCGTAGTTCACCGTTAGATACTCCAGTAGCTCTAAAGTGTAATCAGGGAAATCTAACACATCGGCGATGCAAGCCAGCTTAAAGATTTGCTCTGGAGTCTTACTATGTAGCATTTCTACGTTTTGGAGCAAGTCGCAAAAGTAAAATGCATCTCCCCATAGGAGTTGTCCAGAGTGGGTGCTAGAGACAATAGGCGATCGCGCTCTTGGTACATAGGCAGTTGTCATATGAAAGAACGTAAAGTCTTGTGCTCTAAGATAAGTATCTACATCTGCAAACAAAGGCTGATTAACATAGAGATGAGAAAACTCAACCTCAGTTTGCACAGCTAACACTGTTTTGAGAATTCCTTCTGCGCCTTGTAAAGCTGATAAATCTGCTCCTTGAACATCCACCTGTAAGAAGTCGATAGTTTCAATGCTTTCCTGTTCACAAAACTTGTCCAGCGTAGTCATTTCTAGCTCAACTGTGAAATCTAGATTAACTAGCTCTGGAAGGTCGGCAAATCTTGCCAAATATGGCTCATTAGGAGCGTACAAAGAGCTACACATGGGGTTCTGCGTTACATAGAGAGTAGCTTCTTCAGTGGTTTTACCTAAAGCTAAAGGAATATGTTTTTCAGTCCAGTTCACCTGACGCATTTCCAAGTCAGTATTTGCAGCCTCACAAGCATCTGCATCTGCATCAAATCCGTAAATCGAAAGATTGGGAGCAAAGATGCCCCAGCCACCAGTAGCGTAATCATCCGCTTCACTCAACTTCCGTGAGCCGACATTGCAAATGGTAATGTGAACTCGGTCAAGGTGACCACTCTTCTTAAGGCTAGACAGAAAAATTGGCATAGGGGATTGATTTTCTTATTACAAAAGGGGATGATTAGGAGGAAGCGCAATGATGTTTAAGGTGCCCGACAACTCTTCTAGAGCACTCACCGGAATTAGGTTTTGGACATAGGGCTGATAGCGAAACAGTTGATAGCTTTTGGAGAGGAGCCATTCTGCTACCGGAAGATTGCTACCGCTACTGCCTGCAATGTTTTCGTAGAGAATGCCAGGAGCAAATTGATTAATGAGGCGATCGCTTCCCATCAGCACTTGCAACTCATGCCCTTCTGCATCTACCTTCAACCAATTAACCTGAGTCAGGTTTTCTTGTTCAATCAAGCTATCTAACGTCAAGCAAGCCACTTCTTCAAAGTTTCCTGATGCGGGAGATTCGTCAGTAACCAACTCGTTTAGCTCACTTGCGGCATTCAGAGAGAGACGGGCAGTTCCAGGGCGATCGCTAGCAGCCCCAGCGCATACCGTCACCCAATCCATTTGATTAATCCGAATCGTTTCCCGCAGGCATTGAACGCAACCCGAAAAAGGTTCTACAGCAATAACCCGACCCGTAGCCCCAACTTGTTGAGCAGCACTAAAGGTATAGACCCCAACATTGGCACCCACATCAATTACAGTCATTCCCCTCTGAAGTTGATTGCGCCAGAATTCCATTTCTGATTCAAACCAATCTGCTTCAGCCAAAAGAACAGTGGTGACAATACTATTCAGGTTAGGTTCAACTGCCAGCAGCAGATTTTGATCAAACGGCATATAGGTAAAGGGAGCGTCTAACGCCAGGTTTGACCAACGCCAGTCGAGACTATCCGGTCGAATCTGACAATAATGACGAGCAGACTGAAGCCAAAATTCTGAAATATCGAGCCTTCCCAGATTGCGATATGCCAAGTAAAGCGCCTGTAATGTTGGCGGATACTGCGGCGCAAGCTTTCGAGCTTGTTGGAGATTGAGCAAGCCTTCCCAATTGCCATGCATCATATTGGTAATGCCCAATTTGAGGTGCAGGTCAGCGGAATAGGGGGCAAGCTGTTGCGCTAAGTGCAGAAACCTCATACCGCTGCTGTTGTAAAAGACCAACTGGGCTTGGCACAACACTTCGGTCAGCAGGTGCAGGGCTTGGGCAAATCCATCTTCGGCTTGTAGCACTTGTTGCAGACATTCGCGGCGAGTCTGGTCACGCATAGGCGGTAGGTAGACTAACCCTAAGGGTAGGGAACCAGGCACAGTGTAGACAGACTGCAGTATGCTCAGCAGGTTTGAAAAAGCGAGTTCTAAAGCAGCTTGGCTCTCGCCAATCATACTGTGCACCAGCGCCAGATGTGCCACACAGAGGGGATGACTCGGCTGTTGCTGAACACCACTCTGGAGAGCTTCGATCGCCATCTCCAGGTGCATCGCCCGCATCTGCGGATCATTTTGCTGTTCGGCTTCAATCAGCGCTAGTACCGCCAGGTTATTGAGATCGATCGCCGATTCAGGCTCCTCCCAGGCGATCGCTTTCAAATCAGTATCTAATCGGGGTAATGACTGTTGGCTCAGGTCAGCGCCCGTTTGCGCCACATATTGCCAGTAAGTATCAACATAGGAACACGAGAGAGAGGTTGGCATCTTAAAAAGGGGTGGGGTGGTTTAAGGAAAAGTCAGCTTCACTATTTCTCTTCCATCCCGTAAGTGGCGATCGGGTCGGGCAAGCGTGGAGCCGTGGCAAACCTGTGGGCAGCAGTCACGCTCATAATCCCTAGAAATAACAGAGTAGACAGCACAATGACAAATTGTTGGGTTGGGTCTTTGCGAACCATAGGTTTACCACAAATAGAAGGCGCTTTTATTGTGCCCAGCCTTTCTGAGATTCTTACCCGACTTTTTGAGCCTTTGTAAGGATATGCAAATAGTAATGACGCACTGTTAAAACATTGATGGAATATCAGTTTGGAGGCTAATAGAGTGGTTACGCTGGAGGAATATTGCAACTAAAGGGGAAAGGCTAATGGCGATCGCAACAATTAACCCCACCACCGGAGAATTAATCAAAACCTTTGAGCCGCTGACAAGTGAGGCGATCGCTCACAAGCTAAAAATCGCCCAGACCACCTTTGAGCAGTACCGTCATACCTCGTTTGAACAGCGGGCAACCTGGCTTATTAGGGCGGCAGATTTGCTGATAGCGGAGAAGGAGCGGTTTGGTGAGATGCTGACGCTGGAGATGGGTAAGCCGATTAAAGCGGCGATCGCGGAGGTGGAAAAATCGGCTTCGGTCTGTCGCTACTACGCAGAGCAGGGGGCAGCGCATTTGGCGGATGTGGCGATCGCCACCGATGCCAGCCACAGCTTTATTAAATATCAGCCTATTGGCATTGTATTGGCGGTGATGCCCTGGAATTTTCCGTTTTGGCAAGTCTTTCGGTTTGCGGCTCCGGCGCTAATGGCGGGGAATATGGGGGTGCTGAAACACGCTTCTAATGTGCCGCAGTCAGCGCTGGCGATCGAGGAGATTTTTTTGAAAGCAGGGTTTCCTAATGGCGCGTTTCAAACGCTGCTGGTGGGAGCAGACCAGGTGGCGAATATTTTGGCGGATGAGCGGGTGAAGGCGGCGACGTTAACGGGAAGTGAGCCAGCGGGGGCAAGTTTGGCGAGTGCTGCCGGGAAGTTAATTAAGAAAACGGTGCTGGAGTTAGGAGGCAGCGATCCGTTTGTGGTGATGGAAAGTGCAGATTTGGAGGAAGCGGTTGCTACGGCAGTGACGGCACGAATGATTAATAACGGGCAGTCTTGCATTGCAGCGAAGCGGTTTATTGTGCAGGAGGCGATCGCCGACTCATTCATCCAAAAGTTGGTAGAAAAATACGCTGCGCTTAAAGTGGGCGACCCAATGAATCCGGCAACAGATATTGGACCGCTAGCGACCCTAACGATTCTTCATGAGCTAGAGGCGCAGGTGCAGAAGGCGATTCAGCAAGGCGGCAAGGTTTTGATTGGAGGCGATCGCTCAGCATTGCTCCAATCAAACCCCGATCTTCAGCACGGTAACTTCTACCCGCCGACGATTTTGGCGGAGATTGCGACCGATGCGGCGATCGCCCAGGAAGAGTTTTTTGGACCTGTGGCAATGGTGTTTCGGGTGCCAGATCTGGATGCAGCGATTCGGTTGGCAAACGATACGCCGTTTGGATTGGCGGCAAGTGCTTGGACGGAGGTGGATGGGGAGCGCGATCGCCTGATTTCAGAAATTGAAGCGGGGTCTGTATTTATCAACAGTATGGTCAAATCTGATCCGCGCTTGCCCTTTGGCGGAGTGAAGCGATCGGGCTATGGGCGAGAGTTAGGTGCGGCAGGAATTCACGAGTTTGTGAATGTGAAAACGGTGTGGGTAAAGTAGATTGAGTGATTGAAGAAAGGTCAAAGAAAGGAACGATATGAATACGGCAGAGTTATTAGTGCGGTGTTTGGAGAATGAAGGCGTTGAGTACGTTTTTGGATTACCTGGAGAAGAGAATCTGCACGTATTGCAGGCACTCAAAGATTCTTCAATTCGGTTCATTACTACCCGTCACGAGCAAGGCGCAGCGTTTATGGCGGATGTTTATGGACGGCTGACGGGCAAGGCGGGGGTTTGCCTTTCTACGTTGGGACCTGGAGCCACCAATTTAATGACAGGCGTGGCGGATGCCAATTTAGATCGTGCGCCTTTGGTTGCCATTACGGGGCAAGTGGGCACCGATCGGATGCACATTGAATCCCACCAATATTTAGATTTAGTGGCGATGTTTGCACCCGTCACCAAGTGGAGCACCCAAATTGTTCGCCCCAGCAACACATCAGAAATTGTCCGGCGCGCCTTCAAGGTGGCACAGTCTGAAAAACCTGGCGCGGTGCATATTGATCTGCCAGAAAATATTGCCGCAATGGTGGCTACGGGTGACCCGCTCAGGCTGGATGCACGAGAAAAAGTCTATGCTTCTTTCCAGAGCATTGAGCGGGCGGCGGCAGCAATTTCGCAAGCTAAGAACCCGATTATTTTGGTGGGGAATGGAGCTATTCGCGGCAATGCCAGTGCTGCGTTGATAGAATTTGCGACGACGCTGCATATTCCGGTCGCCAACACGTTTATGGGAAAGGGAGTAATTCCTTACGAGCATCCTTTAGCGCTGTGGGCGGTGGGGCTACAGCAGCGCGATTATGTGAGCTGTGGGTTTGATCATACTGACCTGGTGATTGCGGTAGGGTATGACCTGATTGAATATTCACCGAAGCGCTGGAACCCGGATGGAAAAACGCCAATTATTCATGTGGGGCAAATGTCTGCGGAGATAGATAGCAGCTACATTCCGTTGGCAGAAGTAGTTGGGGATATTTCGGATTCGTTAGCTGAGATTTTGCATCGGAGCGATCGCCAGTATCGCCCCGAACCTTACGCAGTAGGTCTGCGTTCAGAAATTTTAGAAGACTATGAGCAGTATGCTCACGATGATGGGTTTCCCATCAAGCCGCAAAAACTAATTTACGATTTGCGGCACGTCATGGGAGCAGCAGATATCGTCATTTCGGATGTAGGAGCACACAAAATGTGGATGGCGCGCCACTACCATTGTCAACGTCCTAATACTTGCTTAATTTCCAATGGTTTCGCGGCAATGGGAATTGCTATACCAGGGGCGATCGCTGCAAAATTAGTAGCGCCCGATCGCAAAGTCGTTGCCGTGACTGGAGACGGAGGCTTTATGATGAATTCCCAAGAACTGGAAACAGCGCTCCGCGAAAAAACTCCCTTTGTAACCATCATTTTTAACGATGGCGGCTATGGCTTAATTGAGTGGAAACAGCAGAGTTATTTTGGAGAATCCCACTTCGTTCGCTTCACCAATCCCGATTTTGTTAAATACGCCGAAAGCATGGGACTAAAGGGCTATCGGCTCGAATCAACCGCCGATTTTATTCCCATCCTAAAAGAAGCTTTGGCACAAGATGTCCCTACTATCATCGATTGCCCAGTGGATTACCGGGAAAACATGCGCTTTAGCCAAAAAGCTGGAGGCTTGACCTGCGCGATTTAGCCGTGGACAACAGACTTAGATTCTCCTGTGATGTTAAAAAGTTTTCAATGTGATAGAGAAGATGCCTCTACTTGCCGAATTGGAATTTGAATTACAAACTCGCTTCCCGCTCCAGGTTTAGAGAAGCATTTTAATTTACCACCATGTTTTTCGGTAATAATTTGATAGCTGATAGACATGCCCATACCCGTTCCTTTGCCAATCGGTTTAGTTGTGAAGAACGGATTGAAGATACATTGTTGAACTTCCTCTGACATCCCAGATCCATTGTCAGCGATCGCAATTTCTACCCATTGCGAATCGATGGTGATCGTCCGAATTGTAATCTGGTTCGGTTTTGCTTCGATCTCCTGAACCGTCCGTTTAGCATTGCTTTCATCCAGGGCATCAATTGCATTTGCCAGAACATTCATCAGCACCTGATTCAACTGTCCGGGATGGCATTCTACATGGGGTAAATCGCCATAGTCCTTAATTAACTGAATCTCTGGGCGATCGGATAGCGCTTTCAAACGGTGTTGCAAAATCAGCAAGGTACTGTCAATTCCTTCGTGGATATCGACTGCCTTAAACGCAGCCTCATCCAACCGAGAAAAGTTACGTAAACTCAGCACAATCTGGTAGATGCGATCGGTTCCCATTTTCATAGAATCGAGAGTTTTAATCAGATCACCTTGCAAAAACTCCAGATCCACTTCCTCTGCTTTATTTTGAATTTCGAGTATGGGGGTTGGATAGTGCTGTTCATAGAGTTGCACCAGACTTAGCAGATCTTCAGCGTACTCCTGCACATAGGTTAAGTTGCCACAAATGAAGTTGATGGGATTATTAATTTCGTGAGCAACTCCTGCCACTAACTGTCCTAAGCTCGACATTTTTTCTGCCTGCACCAATTGCGTTTGTGCCTGCCGTAAATCATCGAGAGTCCGTTCGACTACTTCTCTAGCTTCTGTAATAGCGGCAATTTGCGGTAGGCTCGTCCAACAGGCGATCGCCACGCCAACAAATGCCACCGTGATCAGCAAAATGCTAAACAATGCCATATGGCTCCCCATGCTGTAGCGTTCCAGTCCGGCTCGGACTAGCCAGCCAATGCTGACAGCACCGCACACCAACACGATCAGAACCGTGACCTGAAAAGCGATCCAATCAGTTGTAGGATTATACGTTCGCTGGCGATACCGCTTTTGCCACCAAGCCGGATGGAACGGCGCAAAGCGCAGACGAGGTAGCAACGTACCTATTAAACCGACGACGAACGGCAGCAATACCCCGATTAATAAATCTTGCCAACCCCACGCCAATCCTCCAATTATCAGGACGGCAGCCTCAATACTAAAGAAGCCGAGCGACAACCAAGACCAGCGGGTTTCTGGTCGCTTACGACCCAGCCACAACCCCAAATGAATTGCCATCATCGACAGCAAATAGCCTGTTCCTGTAATCATGACAACGCGAGCAACGTCTCCCCACAGCAAACAAAGTAGGCTTAGTAATAACGTAAAAATTAAGCTAGGCTCAAGTACGCCGCGCCGCGAAATGACAGCGAATACAGACGGTAAATAGCCATCGATCGCCAGTTGATACAAAATCCGAGGACAGTTAGAAACGGCTGTTGCTGAACTCAGTAGACAGCCTGATGTAATCAAAAATGTGACGAGCGCAGGTGCTAATGTGCCCCAAAAAGGAGACGCTGCTGCAACCAAATTAAGATAGGCACTATCCCCTAAGCCAGAGGAAGTTGCTAACCGCATGACAACCCAAGACCCTAAAAAATAGACAATAGGAATGAATCCTGCCGTCACGCTCAGGCAACGCAGTGTAACACTCGGTTGACGGCTATCTGCAACAAACGAAGAGGCAGTCTCACAGCCATAGACAGCATAGACCGCGATAAAGAACCACTTCATCCAATCAATGACAGAAATACCTGTCCAGGTCTCTGGTAGCAATCCAGGACTGGCAGGAGAAAAACTTAACCAGCCAATGCCCTGCAAACAAAAAGTAATGAGAAACCCGATCGCCGGGAACACAAAAAACGTGTGCAAAATTCCCAAGGTACGCGTACCGCTGAAGGCAACAACAAACGGCAGTACTGCGAACCCAATTCTGAGCAGCACGACCGGACATCCAATGCCCAGCGGGTTCAGATTCTCTTTAATCAAATCGGTCAGAATAATAGCATTAATCGACGGTACAGAAACCCAACCCAGCACATAGCCGATCGCGCTATAGCGAGCTAACGTTGGAAACTGCTGGAGCAGGCGCGTGGTGTAGTTAGGTGTACCGCCAGCCACATCGGGAAAATATTTCCCCAACTGTTTAACTTGCAAATTAAGCAAAATACCCACAATCGTTCCAGGTATCCACACCCAAATGGCTTGTGAACCCAATGCCGCGTGCATGGCAGGAGCAGTGCCTAGCCACAAAAGCAAACCGCTAAACCCAAATCCCCACGTCTCCGGTGAAGTCAGACTGCGGGGAAGTGCGGGAACAGAAACTTGTGACTGACTCATATTGAGAATTAGAGAGTGGAGGGTCGTTTCTGTAATATTCCCTAAACCCATCAAACTGTAGACAAGAGCCTCTCGAACCGCCAACACCACCCCCTTTAAAACTGACCATAAACTAGGGGCAAGGAAGCGTTGCCCCCTTACCCCCAATTTGTAGCTCTCAGTTAAAGGATTAGTATCATGTCCTAGAAAGAAGGCTGATGACGAATCAAGCTTAAAAACTCTTCGCGGGTTTTCGATTCTTGGAACGCGCCCAACATGGCACTGGTTACCGTCCAAGAACCTGGCTTTTGAACGCCCCGCATAACCATGCACATATGACTGGCTTCCATCACAACCGCAACGCCTTGAGGTTCAAGAATAACTTGAACTGCTTCAGCAATTTGGCGGGTTAAGCGTTCTTGAACTTGCAAGCGACGGCTGTACATTTCTACGATTCGTGCTAGTTTGCTTAACCCCACTACCTTTTGATTGGGAATGTACGCAACATGGACTTTGCCCATG
>JBBRCV010000020.1:0-41304 GCA_038204505.1 Elainellales cyanobacterium | reverse complement strand
ATACGACTTTGATGATTGCCATATTGATCTGCGTCCGCTGACCCAGTTTGGGCAAGTGCGGATGATTGTGGATCGAGCGATGGGATTGGATGGGGTGACGAATCAGGTGATGTTGCAAGAGCATCCGCCGATCGCCTTCGACTTGCTCTCTATTGACATTGGCAGTAATCCAGCAACAGTGGAAGTTCGAGGCGCTATGGAACACGCGATCGCTGTCAAGCCGATTTCGCAGTTTTTAGCTTACTGGGATCAAATGGTGGCGGAGATCACTCAGGTTCCTGAGCGTCCGATAACGGTGGCGATCGTGGGAGGCGGAGCCGGGGGCGTGGAGTTGGCGTTTAATATCCAGGCGAGGCTGCTGAAAATTTTGAGCCAAGCGGAGCAGCCTGCTTCTCACTTAGAATTGCATTTGTTTCATCGGGGCGATCGCCTCTTACCAGAACGTCATCCAGGAGTCAGTCGTCAAGTCCAAAAGCTACTGGCACAGCGGGGCGTTCACATTCATTTGCAGGAGTCGGTAATAGAGGTGAAGGCGGCATCGGTTCACTGCGAATCGGGTTTGACGGTGGCGTGCGATCGCGTTTTCTGGGTCACCCAAGCGGCAGCGGCTCCTTGGCTGAAAGCTTCTGGGTTAGCTACAGATGAGCGGGGCTTTATCTTAGTCAATGATCAGCTTCAGTCGATTTCTCATCCCCAGATCTTTGCGGCGGGTGATGTGGCAACGATGATTCATCAGGCTCGACCAAAAGCTGGAGTGTTTGCAGTGCGACAGGGCAAGCCTTTGACAGAGAATTTACGGCGATCGCTCCTATCTCAGCCTTTAAAATCTTTTGTGCCGCAGAAGGAGTTTTTGATTCTGCTAGGAACGGGCGATCGCCAAGCGTTAGCTTCCCGTGGCGCGTTGAGACTATCACCCCATCCGTTGCTTTGGCGCTGGAAGGATGACATTGATCAAAAGTTTATGGATCAGTTTCGGAATTTGACTATGAAGGGCATGGAGGATAAGCCGTCCTCAGAGATGCACTGTGCAGGGTGTGCTTCTAAGGTAGGGGGGGCAGTTCTGGGAAGAGTGCTAGCGCGGATTGGATCAGGGCAAGTTGAGCGGGATGATGTGCTGGTGGGATTGGCAGCGGCGGATGATGGCGCAGTGGTCACGGTTCCAGCAGGAATGGTGATGGTGCAGACGGTCGATCATTTTCGGGCGTTGGTCGATGATCCGTTTTTATTTGGGCAGATTTGCGCTAACCATTGTTTGAGTGATTTGTTTGCGATGGGAGCAACGCCGCAGAGTGCATTGGCGATCGCTACCCTTCCCTATGCCTCAGAATCTAAGCAAGAAGAAACGCTCTACCAGCTTTTATCAGGCGCAATTAAAGTCCTCACTCAATCTCAAGCAATGCTAATCGGTGGACACACGACAGAGGGAACTGAGCTTTCTTTAGGTCTTTCGTGCAACGGCTTGGCTGATCCTGGAAAACTTTGGCGCAAAAGCGGCATGAAACCTGGACAAGTTTTAATTTTGACTAAGGCTTTGGGAACAGGAACTTTGTTTGCGGCGGATATGCGGCTACAGGCAAAGGGGCGATGGATTGAGGGGGCGATCGCCTCTATGCTGCTTTCTAACTACGGTGCAGCAGATTGTTTGCGGCTGCATGGAGTGACGGCTTGTACAGATGTGACAGGGTTTGGTTTGTTGGGACATTTATTAGAAATGGTGCGGGCTTCTGAGGTGGCAGTGGAATTGGAGATGGGGGCGATCGCGGTATTGCAGGGCGCACAGGAAACGATTCAAAAAGGCATTCTCAGTTCTCTGCATCCCCAAAACTTGCAGGTTGCTTCCTTTATTCACAATCACAGTCAGGCTGCCAGTCATCCCCTGTACCCACTGCTGTTCGATCCGCAAACATCGGGCGGACTGTTGGCGACGGTTCCCATAGAGCAAGCTAGCGCTTGTCTAAATGCACTGCACGTAGCCGGATATGCAGCAAGCCGGATTGTGGGAAAGGTTGTGCCGCTGTCGCAGTTTCCGCCTGTGACTATTATCCTAGACTGATATTCTTAAGAGACAGTTGGTTCATTTTGTAAGTTTGTGTTCACTGTGCCCTACCTTCTGCCCATTGACCAGTTTATCAACGCTCCTGGCATTCTTCTAGATGTGCGTAGTCCGGCAGAATTTGCCCAAGGACATATTCCAGGTGCCATAAGTTTTCCGTTGTTCAATGATGATGAGCGATCGCAAGTTGGCATTTGTTACAAGCAGCGGGGACGAAATGAGGCGGTGGAATTAGGATTCGCGATCGCTGGATCAAAATTTGCGGGCTTTATTGCAGAGGCGAGAGAGTTAGGGGGCGATCGACCGATCCGCCTTCACTGCTGGCGGGGTGGAATGCGAAGCGAATCAGTGGCTTGGGTGTTAGAAATGGCAGGTATGAAGGTATCGCTGCTGATAGGGGGCTATAAAGCGTTTCGTAACTGGGCACAATCTCGATTTTTAATCCCCAAGAACGCCATTATTTTGGGCGGCATGACGGGCACCTGCAAAACAGATATTTTGGCGGCATTAGCCCAGCAGGGCGCACAGGTTTTGGATCTAGAAAATTTGGCTAATCATCGGGGTAGCAGCTACGGAGGCATAGGGCTACCTCCCCAGCCTTCCAACGAACACTTCGAGAACTTAATTGCAGTGCAGTGGGAAAAGTTTCAGCCTGAGCAGCCTGTCTGGATTGAGGCAGAAAGTAAACGCATTGGGACTTGCCGAATTCCGGAGCCGCTTTTTCAACAAATGGAAGCAGCAAAAGTGCTTGAAATTAGTCGTCCTCGCTCCGAACGATTAGCGGCGATCGTGCAATTGTATGGAGCGATGGATCGGGCAGAATTAGTTGCAGCAACTGAGAGAATTCACAAACGCTTAGGCGGACTGCGGACTCAGCAAGCAGTAGAGTTGTTACACCAGGGACGGATCGCTGAAGCCTTTGATATTGCTCTAGGTTATTACGACAAAACTTATACCTATGATCTACAGCGGCGAAAGGTCGTGATTCAACCCGTTGACGTTACGGGGCTTTCGGCAAATGCTGCCGCAAAAACTTTATTAGAATACTTAAACTGAACCCCTGCTGGAAACTGCCCCCTGCTGGAAACTGTATAGATTAGTGACTTCTCCCAAGATTACGTGTAATCAACAGTCTCTCAACAAGTTTTGATCAAAACATCCCTATATTTGGGAAGATGATCAACTGGTTGAGATTTTCTCGTGACTTATGAGCGCGACAGCCTAACACAGTTTTAAATATTTATTCTACGGACAGGAGAAAACATGGGTGGTGTGACAATTTGGTTTACAGGTTTAAGTGGTGCAGGTAAAACCACAATTCGGATGGCTGTAGAGGAAACATTGCGCGCACAAGGGTACAAAGTCGAAGTTTTGGATGGCGATATTGTCCGGGAAAACTTAACCAAAGGGCTAGGGTTTAGCAAGGCAGACCGAGACGAAAATATCCGGCGAATTGGGTTCGTGTCTAATTTGCTAACTCGCAACGGCGTAATGGTGCTGGTTTCGGCAATTTCACCCTACCGCGATATCCGCGATGAAGTGCGGGGACGGATTGGTGATTTTGTGGAAGTTTTTGTGAATGCACCCTTAGCAGTTTGTGAAGAACGGGATGTAAAAGGGCTATACAAAAGGGCGCGGGCTGGAGAGTTGAAGCAGTTTACTGGCATTGATGATCCGTATGAAGCGCCGCTTTCGCCTGAAGTTGAATGCAGAACAGATTTGGAGACGCTGGAGGAAAGTACCGAAAAGGTGCTAAATCGGCTCAAAGAACTGGGCTATTTGCCGACGAACTCGAAAGCTGCGGCGTAGGAATTGGGCACAGAGTTTAGGTTTCTGTCGCTTGTTTTGCAGGCGATAAAGTCCAACCCGTGATGCTACGCAAATATAATCCCCCCACCGCTCCTAGGAATAGAACGTAACCGATCGCCTGCACCAGATAAAGCTTTTGGGTATATCCAAAGAATGCCTTAAGCAAAATCCCTGGAAACTGGCGATCGGGCAAAACGCCACTAGCATCCCATAGTTGCGGACCTAGAATGCAGGAGGAGTTGGCATTAGAGCAAAGATAGGCAAACTGTGGATCAACATGTGACAAGACCCCGATCGCCGCATCGAATTTTCGTAGAGCCGTCACCACCAACCCCGAAACAATCAACAGCAGTAAGATTCCCATGACCTGAAAAAAGCGGCGCAGGTTAATTTTTACACCCAGTTGGAAGAGTAAAAAGCCAATGCCTGTTGCGCCAATTAAGCCAGCTATGGCTCCTAGGACAGGCATCCACCCCTGCTGAAATTGAGCCGCAATAAATAAAACCGTCTCAAAGCCTTCTCGCAGAACAGCGATCGCCACCAACCCAAATACGCCCCAGCCAGTTCCCTGCTTTTCCTCAAGAGCCAGCCCGATCGCTCCCTCAACTTCTGTCTTGAGAAAGCGCGCCTGTTGGGTCATCCAAATCAGCATCCAACTGAGGAGGGCGATCGCCACAGTACAAAAGATTGCTTCTAACAAGGGCTTGAGCACCGCTGCATAGGGCTGATCAGAAGTCGCCAATGCCAGTAGAATGCTGCTGAACACAATCCCAATTAAAACGCTGGCTCCAATGCCGACCCCAATTCCGGCATAGACCCAAGGATAAAGGCGGGTTTGATTAGCTTTTTTGAGATAAGCCAACACAATTCCCACCACTAAAGCTGCCTCTACGCCTTCACGAAGGGTAATGACAAAGGTAGGTAATGCGCCACTGAAATCGATCGCCATTGTTGCCTCAGAGGAGTATGGAGTGGGTGGCTTCTATAGCATCTAAGATAAGCATCTAAGATAGCGAAGATTGCGCCTTCAGGTAGATTACGCCTTCAGGTAGACTGACTCAGCGCTTCAGATAAATAGTCTGCGGTGGCTTCTACTAGAGCGATCGCATTCTCATACATCATGCGAGTCGGTCCCAGCATTCCAACGCTGCCCACAGGCACCGAGCCGCGTTGGTAAGTGGCTGACACCAGGGTACAAGTCCGAAAAGGTTCTAAAGGATTTTCAGCGCCAATTCTGACAGTTACCCGCTTACCGCCCGGTTCTGCCGCTTCAAAAATCAACGACAAAATCTGCTCTTGTTCAGATTCGAGCAGTTGCATAATCGTTTGCACTTGCTGAAGCTCGGCAAATTCAGGTTGTCGGCGCAGCACTTCGGCAACACCATTGATTAAAATTTGGGTTGAAAAGGAGGTTTGAGTACGCTGGCTCAGGTCAATTAACGATTTACGCAAAAGATTGAGATAGCGCTCGAACTCTTGCCCCAGCTCCTGTTGGTCAAGTCTGGCAATTTCGCTGAGCGATCGCCCTTTCAAGCGATCGTTCAAAAAGTTAGAAAGAATCTGCAATTCTCGATCAAGCTGTTCGGCAGGTGGCACCTCTTCATCAGGCGCAGGCATCAGGTCTACCAGCATCGACTGAGTTTCATAGGAATCGAGCACCACAATCAGCATGACGCGCCCTGGATCAATCTGGACAAGCTGAAGGTGCCGCATGGAAGCGGTATTAGCTTGGGGCATCGTGACCAGGGTAATATAGCCGCTCAAGGTGGAGAGAATTTGGGCGGCTCCCCGCAACACTGTCTCGAAGCTACGTTCTTCCAAATTCAGTTGTGCTGATAGCATCTGATCGACCTGACGGGCGATCGCTTCTGATGGAATCACGAGTTGGTCAACATAAATCCGATATCCGGAGTCCGAAGGCACCCGCCCTGCTGAGATGTGAGGCTGATAGAGTAGCCCTGCTTTTTCCAGATATCCCATAGCATTCCGAATCGTGGCAGAGCTGACCCTAGGATTAAAATCTTCGAGCAATGCTTCTGAACCAACGGGTTTAGCCGTAGCAATATAGTGGCGTATAGTTGCCCCCAACACCTGTTGTTGCCGGGGATTAAGCTGGATTGCCATAGCGTTTAGAGAGCAAGAATTAAGACTAGATTAACGAATAATAGAGGTTTCTGCATTCTGCGTTCTCATCCTCTTAGTACCGAGGAACGTCGGAATCTACCCTGGCAGCGTATTCTTCAATGCCCCCAACCACATTACTTACATCAGTAAAACCTTGCTGGATCAGCCATTGGCACATTTGGGCAGAACGGATGCCGTGATGACAGATGACAATGGTTTCAACGTCAGGATCAAGCTGTGTGGCGATTTGCTCCGACCATTCAGCGAATTGACTGAGGGGCAGGTTAGCGAAATTAGGAAGACTGGCGATCGCCAATTCTTCGGGTTCGCGCACATCAATCATCTGGATCTTTTCCCCTGCTGCCATGTATTTGGCAAGTTCAGTGACACTAATAGTTTTGAAGGGGGATGAAGTCATAAGAAAGCCACAAGGAATTTGCGTTTTAGAGATTCAGTAGAACTCTAGGAGATTTCCATCAATTAAAATCCCTTTGTGGGGCAGGCATCTTGCCTGCATTGAAAGCAGTATGCAGGCAAGATGCCTGCCCCACGGGTATATTCTGATTCGGAAATCTCCCTACTCAATTAACCTACCAGAAAGGCAACCTACCAGAAAGGCTGAATCGGCTCAACTTCAAGACTTGAGCGGGAGAGTTCTACAATCTTCTGCTTCAGCAGATGCACTCAGTCTATTAACCGTACAAACACGGTCACAAAATCGCCCAATTCTTTGACTTTCATCAAATCAGCCCGTAAAGTACGGATGCGGGGTGACACCCCTTATTGAACAATGAGTTCAAGTGTGAAGGGGTAAAAGATCATGGGCAATCGATTTATTCAAGCCGTAACTATTACTTGTATGCTTTTTCTGGTGATGAGAATTGGCTCAGATCCACCTCCCCAAGCTTCTTCGGGTTCGACCCTACAGATTATCACTGACGACCCTGGAACTATGTTTCCAGCGTTAAAAGCAGTCTTTCAATAGCCTTAATTTTCTAAATCCGTAGGATAGCTGAGGTGGCTATCCTACAAAATTTTAGGCAAAATTTAAGGTATGTATTCAAGGGCTAACTTCTTGAAGCTGGGTCAGGAAATATCCCACCTTGTAATTAAGCTGCTGAGCCAGCTTCAACCCTTGACGGAACGAATCGGCAGCTTGGGGCTTATTTCCCTGAGTGCGTTGAATTTGTCCGATTTGGTCGTAGGTGTTCATAATACCCAGCGTGTCGTAGGACTGCTGCTGCACATCAAGCAACAGTTGATAAACTACGAGCACATCGTCCAGGCGATCGAGGGAGCGGTAGAGGCTGGCAAGGCGTTGCAGGGCTTCGCTGGCATAACCGTATTGCTGAATGGAGCGAGAGACAGCAAAAGCTTCTTGGTAGCTGGTAGCGGCAACATCGGGGCGCTTAGCTGCGAGGTAAGAGTCGCCCATGGCCATCTTTAAGCTGGGGATTAAGTTGAGTTCTTGCTTGCGCTTATAGATATCGACTAGTTTTTGCTGCATGGCGATCGCCTGATCGGGCTGCTTGTTTTCTTGGTAAAGCATTGCCAGTTTTTGCAGGTAAAGTTCTTCGGCGGCTCCATCGGCTTTAGTTCGAGCTAAGGCTAAAAGCTTTTCGTAGGCGGCGATCGCGTTGGGATAATCAAACCAAGATTGGTGCAGATCGCCCAAAGCCGCCAAAATTTTTCGCTGCTGAGGAATACTTTTCTGCTGCTGTGCCCGCGTCAACAGTTGTTCGTAAAGAGCCACGGCTGGAGTCCGTGCCCGCATTTTTTGGTACGCCTCCGCAATTTGCATCAGCAGATCGTAGTTGGGAGGAGTTTGCTTTTGCAAGTCTTGCTCAATGACCTGAAGCCGTTGGGTAATGACCCGCACCTCAGTTGTTTGGGTTTGGCTCCATGCCACTTCACCCACGCGGCTCAAAGATTCTACTTCTTGAGCAGTGCCTAGCACACGCCGTAGACGTAATTCTCGGTTCCAAATCTCGAAGGCTCCCGGTAAATCTCCGGCACGAAACTTTGCCTCTGCTTGATTGCGTAGCTCGCCAATCGCAGTGCCCAGGACTTCTTGCTCTTGAGGGCTGAGGGGGCGATCGATCACCATGACGGGCACTAATGGGTCGGGTTCGGTCATTTCAAGCGGATTAACGATCGCCTGTGGCTGGCGCGCAGCAGAGGCTGGATAGCTCAAAACCAAAAACATACTAAGGGCTAAGAATGCGCCTCTTAGTTGGCGTGTAGAATGGGTGAGATAAAAGGGATAGTTGAGGAAAGGCATAGGGGAGGGGCGCATAAATTTAAGCTCTTAACCTGTTGCTCTAAGTATTTCCCATTATTTTGTTTTTGACACTCCTTTAGACAGTTGTGACATAATTCTAAATTGCATTTTTGTTCGGCTCAGTCATAATTTGGCATAATTTGGCTAAGCTAAGGTCAAACAAACTTCACTAGAAGGCGGGCGAGGCGTGAAAGTTTTGGTAGTTGGAAGTGGTGGTCGAGAACATGCGCTTGCCTGGAAGTTGCTGCAATCTGTGCAGGTTCAGGAAGTCGTTTGTGTTCCGGGAAATGGCGGGACTGCAACACTCAAGGGTTGCCACAACGTGGGTATGGGTGTAACAGACTTTGAAGGCATTGCTCGATTTGCCCTGGTTAATAACATTGCGTTAGTGGTGGTGGGTCCTGAAGTGCCCCTGGCGGCTGGCATTACCGATTACTTGCAAGAGCAGGGTTTAACGGTGTTTGGTCCTACTCAAGCGGGCGCTCAGATTGAGGCGAGTAAGGCTTGGGCGAAGGCGTTGATGCTGGAGGCAAAAATTCCGACGGCGAAGGCGGCGACGTTTACCGATGCAGCAGAAGCGATCGTCTACACCAAAGATCAAGGCGCTCCAATTGTGGTTAAAGCCGATGGCTTGGCGGCAGGGAAAGGGGTGACTGTGGCAACGACGGTGGCAGAGGCGATCGCGGCAATTGAGGCGGCGTTTGGCGGCGTTTTTGGTGAAGCGGGCAATCAGGTTTTGATTGAAGAATGCTTGCAAGGGCAAGAGGTTTCGGTGTTAGCCGTGACGGATGGCGTGACGATTCGCCCCTTGCTGCCTGCTCAAGACCATAAGCGGATTGGAGATGGCGATACGGGCGCAAATACGGGGGGCATGGGAGCGTATGCACCTGCGCTATGGGTCACGTCCGCGCTCATGGCACGCATTCAGCAGGAGGTGTTGGAACCCGCGATCGCCACGCTGAACCAACGGGGAATTGATTACCGAGGCGTGCTGTATGCAGGGCTAATGATTACGCCAGAGGGCGATCCCAAGGTGATTGAGTTTAACTGTCGGTTTGGTGATCCCGAAACCCAGGTGGTGATCCCACTGTTAGAAACGCCCTTAGAAACGATGCTGTTGGCTTGTGCTCAGCAAAAGCTGGCAGATTTACCGCCGTTGGTGTGGAAGGCTGGGGCAGCGGCTTGCGTGGTGATGGCGGCAGGCGGATACCCAGAAGGGTACAAGAAAGGAGCCGTTATTGATGGCATTGACTTGGCAGAGGCAACTGGGGCAATGGTCTTTCATGCGGGGACAAAGTTGAAGCAGAAGCAGTACGTTTCTGATGGGGGACGGGTGCTGGGCGTGACGGCAGTAGGAGAGAGTTTGGCGGAGGCGATCGCCCAAGCTTATGCGGCGGTCAAATGTATTCAGTTTGACGAAATGCATTATCGTCAAGACATCGGACATCAGATTCACTCTTAACGATTCGTTCGTTAGATTAAGATTTAGTGACCCTCTCAGCTAATGCCTTTCACTATTGTCCAAATTCACTATTGCCCAATTTAATACAACTCAGTGAAAATATAGGTATCCAAATTTATAGATAAAGTTAAAAGTCCTTTGAGTTAACCCTTTTACTGAATCCCTTGTTAGACCTGCTGCACAAATTTCAACAGATTATTGTCCGCTGGTGGTCAGAGTTTACCCTCCAGACTCGGCTGATGGCAGCGGCAACCTTAGTCGTGTCGCTGTTTATGAGCGGACTTACATTCTGGGCGGTTAATACGATCCAGGAAGATACTCGCCTCAATGACACTCGCTTTGGGCGAGATTTGGGGCTATTGCTGGCGGCTAACGTTGCTCCCTTAGTGGGAACGGGCGATCGCACAGAGCTAGCGCGATTCTCCCAAAGTTTTTTTGGCAGCACCTCTAGCGTTCGCTACATACTTTATGCCGATGAAGACGGCAATATCTTTTTTGGAATTCCGTTTTCCGAATCTGAGGTACAAAATTCCCTAACGATTCGGCGGCGGATGCAGCTACCCGAAAATTATGGCGAAAATTTAGATGAACCGATGGTGCGGCAGCACATGACCCCCGATGGCGAGGTGACTGATGTATTTGTGCCGCTGCATCATGCTGACCAGTACTTAGGCGTGATGGCGATCGGCATTAATCCCAATCCCACCGTGGTTAACTCGTCTCACCTAACGCGGGACGTGACGATCGCCGTATTTGTGTCGATTTGGGTCATGGTAATTTTGGGGGCAGTGTTTAATGCATTGACCATTACTCAACCCATTAAAGAGCTGCTGCTAGGAGTGAAAAATATTGCCGCTGGAAACTTTAACCAGCGCATTGATTTACCATTGGGCGGGGAATTGGCAGAGCTGATTCTCAACTTCAACGAAATGGCAGAACGTCTAGAAACCTACGACGAGCAGAATATTGAAGAACTGACCGCAGAAAAGGCAAAGCTAGAAACCCTGGTGACAACGATCGCCGATGGAGCCGTTTTGCTAGATACGGATATGCGGGTAATTTTAACCAATCCCACAGCGCGCAGCCTCTTTAATTGGGAAAACGATCAAGTGGTTGGCGAAAATGTGCTCTACCATCTGCCCGATTCTGTCAAAATTGAACTGACTCGTCCGCTCTACCAAATGGCTTCGGGCAAGCCGCCTGCTGAATTCCGTGAGGGTGCCGAGTTCCGCCTATTTTTACCAGAGCCGACCAATCGGACAGTCCGAATTTTATTAACGACCGTGTTGGATCAATATCGTGAGACGGTTAAAGGTGTGGCGATCACCATTCAAGACATTACCCGTGAGGTTGAACTTAACGAAGCCAAGAGCCAGTTCATCAGCAATGTTTCCCACGAACTACGCACGCCATTATTTAACATCAAGTCGTTTATCGAAACGCTGCATGAATATGGGGAAGACCTGACCGAGCAAGAAAAGCGCGAATTTTTGGACACTGCAAACCGAGAAACCGATCGCCTCACTCGTTTGGTCAATGACGTATTAGATCTTTCTAAACTAGAGTCTAACAAGCGCTATGCCTTGGAAGCGGTTGAGATCATGCAGCCCATTGAGCAAACCATTCGCACCCACCGCTTGAACGCGCGCGACAAAGAGATTGAGCTAGTACACGAAATTGAACCTGATCTGCCCTCTGTATTGGGTAACTATGATTTGTTGGTGCAGGTTTTTTCCAACCTCATTGGGAACGGCTTGAAGTTTACGCAACCCGGCGGTAAAGTGTCGTTGCGGGCTTATCTGCTCGATCCGGTGGGTCACCAATCACCCAGCTATGTGCGCGTAGAAGTAGCAGACACAGGTATCGGTATTGATCCAGAAGATCAGAAGGCAATTTTCGATCGCTTTTTTCGCGTTGAGAACCGGGTACACACGCTAGAAGGAACAGGTTTGGGATTATCGATCGTTCAAAATATTGTGCAAAAGCATCATAGTGAAGTGCATTTAGTGAGTGAGGAAGGTGTAGGCACTACTTTCTGGTTTGACTTGGCAGTGTTTCAAGATCATGTTGAGCAAGATCATGTTGAGCAAGTTCATATTCAACACGAACTTTTTGAAACTATTGCGGTGATCGCAGAAGCAACCGAGACGTGATTAACAAGGGACTTAAGCCCCTTGTCTTAACTAATCTGAGTATGACTATGACAGCAGAAGCAGTGATGCTAGAGACGGCAAGTAGATCATCAGCCTTAATCAGTTTATCCACTCAAAAAGATGCTCGAAGATACGGTACAGTCATCCTAGGAAGCACAAGAGGATGATTCATGAAAGCACAGGTTTTTCGAGGCGTTAACCAGCTTAGCTACGAAGAAGTGCCCAAGCCAGAACTTGGCGCTGATGAAGTGCTGGTTCAAGTGAAAGTAGTCGGGCTTTGTCAGTCAGACATTAAAAAAATCCGCTACCCTCTTTATGAGCCACCCCGAATTTTTGGGCACGAAACAGCCGGGGCGATCGCCGCAATTGGCGCTAATGTCACACATTGGCAGGTTGGGCAACGAGTCGTGGTAATGCATCATATTCCCTGTATGCACTGTGGTTACTGCCTCAACGAAAACTATTCCATGTGTGATGTTTACAAAAACGTCACGACTACAGCAGGTTTTTCTCCGGCTGGCGGCGGCTTTGCCGAATATGTCAAAGTGCCGGGTCATATTGTCGAACACGGCGGCTTAATTCCCATTCCCGATGCCATTACCTATGAGCAAGCTAGTTTTGTGGAGCCGACAAACTGCTGCTTAAAAGCGGTCAAGAAAGCACAGATTGCGCCGGGGCAAACCGTTCTGGTGACGGGGGCTGGACCGATTGGCTTAATGTTTATTATGTTGATCAAATACTTTGGCGGACGAGCGATCGCCACCGACCTCATTCCTTCGCGCCTAGAAAAAGCCCTCAGCGTGGGAGCCGAAGCGGCATTCGATGCCCGCGATCCTGACCTTTCCGCAAAAATTGCTGCCCTGACTCAAAACATGGGTGTAGACACTGCAATTTTAGCTGTGCCCAGCGACAAAGCCTTCTTTCAGGCGCTCGACTGCACCCGCAAAGGTGGCAAGATTTTGTTCTTTGCCGAGTTTCCTGATGAGCTAGAAATTCCCATTAATCCCAACATTCTTTACCGTCGAGAAATTGATTTGATGGGCAGCTATAGTTCTTCGTTTAAGGTGCAGAGTTTGGCAGCGGATATCGTGTTTAGCAAGCGAATTGATGTCGATGCGCTGGTGAGCGATCGCTATCCCTTGAGTGATTTGGCGGCGGCAGTGGAACGAGCAGTGGCTCCAATGCCAGAAACTCTAAAAATCCTCATTTATCCCTAAACCCTCTACAAAATCTAGAAACCCGACTTCTTGGGAAAGCTGGGTTTCTAAAGATATAAAAATTACCTTAGACCTTGGCAAAGTCCTTGGGCGTAATTTGGTCAGACTGAACGCCAATCAGTACCGCTAACTCATCTTTGCCAAAGCTAATAACAGTGTTGCGCCCCTTCTGAGAAATGCCCAATTTCTTAGGTTTTATTCCTGGAACCGCCAAGTGATCAAGACCGTCCTCAAAGTCTTTGATGATATCAAAACCCTTGCCTTTTTCCAGGACAAAGATATCTTTGCCTTTACCGCCTAACAACTGGTCGCTACCTTTACCGCCAAATAGCTTATCATTACCGCCGCCGCCTTTGAGCACATCGTTGCTGCCGCCACCAATCAAGGTCTCATTTTTGCTGGTTCCCGTCAGGCGATCGCGTCCTTCCGTACCTCTAATCGTGGCATCATCTCCCACCCCTTTAGTCGGTGTTATGGAGATACCCGGAGTTCCCGAAGTACCCGGAGTACTGGGAGTTCCAGAAGTACCGGGAGTACTGGATGGAGCCGGAGGCGTTATAACCGCATTAACTTTTAGATTAAACACGTCAGACACCGCCACACCTGCCCCATCTGTTGCGGTTACTTTAACGTTAACTGCTCCCGCCTGAGCGTTGGTGGGCGTGCCCGAAAACGTCCGCGTAGTGGCATTAAAGCTGAGCCAAGTCGGTAGCGCACCGCCATTATCGAGCTGAGCTGTGAACATGAGAGAATCGCCAGGGTCAACGTTGCTGAAAGTGTTGGCAGCAAAGGCAAAGTTTAAGACACTGTTAGCGTTAATAGCCTGGTCGGCGATCGCGCTTATCACTGTGGGCGCAGTATTGGCAGTCACCGCTAAGTCAAACGCATCGCTGACAATGCCGCCATTGCCATCGTCAGCAGTAACGATAATATTGGTGGTTCCCAAAGCTGTAGGCGTTCCAGCCAAAATGCCAGTAGTGGTATCCAGGCTCAAGCCATTCGGTAATCCAACCACTTCATAAGTCAGGATGTCACCTGCATCAATGTCTGTAAAGTTGCTGCTCAGCTTCAGGCTCAGCGGCACGTTTTGAGTCGCAGCGCGATCGCCGATCGGCGTTGCAACAGTGGGATCATCGTTCGTGTTAGCGGTAGTAATGGTAAAGACATCACTGGTTTTACCGCCGTTACTATCTGTTGCAGTGACCGTTACATTCTTTGCACCAACGGCGGCATTAGTCGGCGTGCCGCTAATGATGCCAGTGCTGTCAATGCTTAACCCATCGGGTAAACCTTGCGCCGCAAAGGACAGCGTATCGCCAGCATCAACATCGGTAAAGTTGCCGCTGACATCAAACGTGAAGGCTGTTTCTTCAGTGGCGGAGCGATCGAGAATGGGGTTCACCACCGCAGGCGCATCGTTGGTGTTGGTGATCGTCAGCACGAAGGTGTCACTAGCAGTACCGCCATCGCCATCATCGGCGACCACAGTAATGCTGTGAGTACCCACGCCGTTGTTAGTGGCAGAGCCGCTGATTACGCCTGTGTTGGGATTAATCTCTACTCCTTCCGGTAAGCCCGCAGCAGAAAAGGCAAGGCTGTCGCCTAGATCAATATCAGCAAAGTTGCCGCTAATGTTTAAGCTGAAAGGCGTGTCTTCGATCGCAGTTCTATTGCCGATCGCCATTTTCACATTTGGATCGTCATTGGTGTTGATCACGGTCAGGGCGAAAGTGCCGTTGACGGTTCCCCCTTTGCCATCATTCGCGGTCACTGTAACGTTCTTTATTCCCACTGCGGCATTGGTCGGCGAACCGCTAATGGTTCCGGTTGCGCTATCAAAAGTTAGACCTTCAGGTAATGCTGTAGCCGAGAAAGTCAGCGTGTCGCCATTATCGGGATCAGCGAAGTGGCTGCTAATGTTGAGCGTGAAGGAGCTGTCTTCTGTAGCAGTTTGGGGCGATAAGGGATCTATCAACGTGGGGGCATCATTTGTGTTGGCAACCGTTAGAGTAAACGCGCTGTTGACCGTACCGCCGTTGCCATCTGAAGCCGTAATGGTGATATTGTTGGCACCGACTCCGGCATTTGTGGCAGTGCCGCTAATCACACCCGTGCTCGCATCGATCGCCAAGCCCACAGGCAGCCCGCTGGCAAAATAATTCAGCGTATCGACCGTATCAACATCTGTAAAGTTATTTTTAACCGCCATGCTGAAGAATACATCTTCAGTCGCGCTTTGGTTCGCAATCGGAGTGACGACAGTAGGTACATCGTTGGTGTTAGCAATGGCGATCGCAAAGGTATCGCTGACTGTTCCTCCTTTATTATCATTAGCGGTAACGGTGATGTTCTTTACGCCTACTGCGGCGTTAGTTGGTGTGCCGCTAATGACTCCCGTAACAGGGTCGATTGCTAAGCCGGCTGGCAAACTTGCGGCAGAAAAAGTCAGCGTATCACCCATATCAACATCGGCAAAACTGCTGCTGGTGCTGACTGTAAAGAACGAGTCTTCAGTTGCCGTTTGGTCGGGGATAGGATTGGCAACCGTAGGAGCATCGTTCGTGTTGCTAACGGTCAGCACAAAGATATCGCTCACCGTACCACCGTTACCATCGCTGGCAGTTATGGTAATGGTGTTAGTGCCCACATTGGCATTGGTCGGAATGCCGTTAAGAACGCCTGTTGTGGAGTTGAGCGTTAAGCCAATGGGCAGACCACTTGCAGAAAAAGTCAGCGTATTTCCACCATCCACATCGGCGAAGTTGCCTTTGATATTCATGCTAAACTGCGCGTCTTCTGTGGCGGTGCGATCGGGAATGGGCGTTGATACCGTGGGCGCATCATTTGTGTTCATCACCGTTAAGGCAAACGTGTCGCTAATATTTCCACCTTTGCCATCGTTAGCGGTCACAGTAATGTTCCGCAAACCTACAGCATTGTTGGTGGGGCTGCCACTAATAATGCCATTTGCCGAGTTAATGCTTAGCCCTTCCGGTAGCCCGATCGCAGTGTAAGTAAGAGTATCGCCTGCATCAACATCGCTGAAATAAGAGGTGATATTGAGACTGAACGGGCTATCTTCCTCTGCCGTTGTATCAGGAATAAAATTGGCAACAATAGGTGCATCATTAGTGTTCGTTACCGTTAAAGTAAAGGTATTGCTAACCGTGCCACCCTTGCCGTCATTGGCAGTAACGATAATCGTCTTGTTGCCCACAGCTTCATTGGTAGGCGTACCGCTAATGACTCCATTAGCGGCAATGCTTAAGCCAGCAGGCAGACCTGTTGCAGTAAAGGTCAGGCTATCGCCGACATCCATGTCAGCAAAGTTACTGCGAATATTGGTACTAAAAAAAGTGTCTTCGCTAATGCTGCGGTTGGCGATCGGGGTGGTAACGGTTGGCGCATCATTAGTATTATCAACCGTTAGCACGAACGTACTGCTAACTTTTCCGCCCTTACTATCATCAGCCGTAACCGTTACGTTTTTGCTTCCTACTGCCGCATTAGTCGCTGTGCCGCTAATCACTCCAGTGGCAGCATCGATCGCCAAGCCATCTGGTAATCCAGTTGCCGAAAATGTTAGGGTATCTCCGACATCAATATCACTAAAGTTAGATTTGGTGTTGAGGGTAAACGCAAAGTCTTCCTTTGCCGTGCTGTTGGGAATAGGGGTAGCAACGGTGGGCGCATCATTTGAGTTATCAACGGCAATAACGAATGTATCGCTAACGCTGCCGCCTTTGCCATCACTGGCTGTAACGGTAACGGTGTGATTACGAACAGCGGGGTTTGTGGGAATGCCATCAATGACTCCTGTCGCAGAGTTCAGAGTCAATCCATCGGGTAATGGGGTGAGTGGATCTAGGGCAAAAGTTAGCGTATCACCATCCAGATCCTTAAAGTTGTCTTTAATGTTCATGCCAAACAGAATATCTTCAGTGGCAACTTGGTCGAGGATGGATGCAAATACAGTTGGGTTATTATTACTTGGCATGACAAATGACTCCTCAAGAAGTCGGGATTGAGTGCTTTACGTAACTCAGTGTTCCCAAAATTGCCAATAAGTTATCCTACGAAAGACCTAAAAAGCCCTAACTAAGGGTTTATGACCGTTCACGCAGGGTAAGAGCGAAACACTTGCAAGAGGTTCGTCCCATAAGCTAGCGCGCATTGCTTGCAGGCTTGAGCAACGGTTTCATCTCTTCTGCGGTAATTTCTCGCCATTGTCCCGGCTCTAGCCCGTCTAAACGAAGGTGCGCGATCGCCACTCGCACCAAACGCAGCGTCGGAAATCCCACAGTCGCCGTCATCCGTCTCACCTGCCGATTTTTCCCCTCTGTCAGTATTATTTCTAGCCATGCGGTCGGGATAGCTTTCCGAATCCGAATTGGCGGATCGCGCGGCGGTAGATCGGGTTCGTTCTCTAACAACCGCACTTGAGCCGGACGAGTTCGATAGTTTTGAATGGTCATGCCCTGGCGAAGTTTTTGCAGTGCTGCTTCATCCGGAATGCGTTCGACCTGTACCCAGTAAGTTTTGGAATGCTCAAATTTTGGATCACTCAACTGATGCTGCACCCATCCATTATTTGTTAATAGCAGCAGTCCTTCACTATCTTGATCCAACCGTCCTACGGCATATACTTCTGGGATAGAAATGTAGTCCTTAAGAGTCTGGCGATCGCTCCCCTCCTGAGTAAACTGGCAGAGAACGTTGTAGGGTTTGTGAAAAAGAATATGGCGATCGGGCATGAAGGTTCATGAAGAGATGTTGCAACAACTTTTTAAGAACAGTTAAGACATAATCTTATGCCTGTAGCAACACTTTGAGCCTCCATTAGGGTAAGTCTAATGAACTTCGCGGCGTTCATTTCACGGTCTATCGGTTCCTATTCCTGCTTATTAGTCGGACATAGTTAACTTTTCTCAACCTGTCGGATAGAGTTTTTCATAAGATACTAAGCTTGTAACTAAATAACCAAATTGCTGGAGTAACTGTATGGACATGCAAAAGTATCGTGTAGCTTGCACTCTAACTTTTGGTGATATTTACGGTCAAATTATGGTTTGGCTGATTGTCATTTTCCTAAGCTTGGCTTCGGCTTTAGGACTAATGGGCGCTAGCAAACCTGTATATGCGTTAGCAACTGTAGGAATTATTTTGGTGCTGTCTCTACCGTTTTTGCTGTTCTCGTTTGTAACGACGTTGCTGAATCACATTGAATTCACCTCAGTTGATCAAGCAACCCAAGTTGCTCCCTCTGAACCAGTGACGGCGCAAAAGCCTGTTCAAGCTGCGGGATAGCTTTGAAGACGTAGTTTTGAGATGGTACTTAGCTGAGAGTTTTCAGACAAGGGATTTCAGATGACATCGGGTGGCAGGTTACTCTGCCGTTTTTTTATAAGCGAGGGCGTTTTTTTCTACAAGCTAGGGGTGATAAAGACCCTAGCTGTATTCAAGGACAGCAATATGAGCCTGACGGTGGAAGGAACTATTCAGCGATCGCCCATGGGCACAGGCACTTGGGCACTGATCACCCGCGATGGTAGCACCTACGAAATTTTGAAGGGTGCACCAAAAGATTTGTTGCAGGAAGGCTTACAGGTCAGAGCCAAAGGACAAGTGCGAGAAGATGTGATGACCATAGCAATGATCGGACCTGTGTTGGAGGTCAAAAGCTTCGAGGCGATCGAGCCTTAAGAGAATAAAAATATCCCCGGCTTCTTCAAGAAACCGGGGATATTCAGTTCGATAACCTAGTTATGCATCATTCAGTGCGGCAATACCGGGTAGCACTTTGCCTTCCAGTAGTTCCAAGCTGGCACCGCCACCTGTAGAAATGTGGCTCATTTGGTCGGCAAGACCGACCTTTTCAACTGCCGCGACTGAATCGCCACCGCCAATAATGGTGCAAGTGCCTGTTTTGGTTAAGCCTGCGAGTGTGTGGGCGATCGCCTCAGTCCCGGCTGCAAACTTCTCCATTTCAAACACGCCCATGGGTCCGTTCCAAATGACGCTCTTACAGTCTGCTAGCGCTTCCTGAAAAACTTTGACTGAATCAGGACCAATATCCAAACCCATCCAACCATCGGGAATATTTTCCACGCTGACCGTTTGAGTATTTGCATCAGCGGCAAATTTATCGGCAACCACGACATCGGTAGGCAGCAACAGCGCCACGCCCTTTTCTTTTGCCTTAACTTCTAAAGACTTTGCCAATTCTAGAAACTCATCTTCTACCAACGACTTACCCACGCTTAAGCCACGGGCTTTGTAGAAGGTAAAAATCATGCCGCCGCCAATGATCAGCTTATCGACTTTATCTAACAAAGTCTCAACCACAGTGATTTTGCTAGAAACCTTAGAGCCACCGACGATCGCCGCCAAAGGACGCTGAGGATTCTCGATCGCGTTTTGGAGATATTCCAATTCTTTCTCAATCAGTAACCCAGCCACAGAAGGCGTTAGATAGTGGGTGACTCCTTCTGTGGAAGCATGGGCGCGGTGAGCCGTACCAAAGGCATCATTAACGTACAAATCAGCCACAGATGCCAGCTTTTTAGAAAATTCTGGGTCGTTCGCTTCTTCTTCTGCGTAGAACCGGACGTTCTCTAGCATCGCCACTTGACCGTTCTGCATTCCCGCCACAGCAGCAGCCACAGCCTCGCCAATACAATCATCGCACTTGATCACATCTTGACCTAGCAACTCTGACAACCGTGTTGCTACTGGAGTTAGGCGCATCGATTCGTTCACCTTGCCTTTAGGACGACCAAAGTGGCTTGCTAAAATGACCTTAGCGCCATGATTCGTCAGATGCTTGATCGTTGGCAGCGCCGCCCGAATGCGCGTATCATCGGTAATTTTACCCTGTTCGTCTAACGGGACATTAAAATCAACCCGCACCAAAACCCGCTTTCCTAAAAGTTCGGCGGCGGATAAACTGGCTAAAGCTTTCTTCGACATTTAAAATCTCCTAAATAAGTCTTTCTACCTATCAAACCTTATTTAGTATTGTAAATTGTCAGGGATCATTATTTGAAACGACCTTAAAAAATTACGCAACTTTTTGAAAAGTTCTGTAGCAGCGATCGCCAGATTTGAGAAAATAATAGAGACGATTCCTCAATATGACTGATTTCTCGTTCACAGGCTCCGTTCATAAACGAGAATAATGAGAAGAAGACTACATCTGTTTAATGGAGAGATTCATGTTTAAGACAGTCCTGTTTCCCATCGATCAAAGCCGCGAATCTCGTGAGGCAGTAGAGACAGTCGCGGAAGTGGTCAAAACCCTCAACAGCCGATTGGTTATTTTGTCGGTCGTTGAAACGCCCGAAGAGCCTCCCACCTCAGCCGCCGACATTGAGATGACCTCAGCAAAAGCGATCGCCAAACTCCTCGCAGATGCTAAAGCGCTCTTTTCGTCTCAAGGCATCGAAGCCGAAATCATCGAGCGGGAAGGTAAACCCGCCTTTACTATCTGCGATGTCGCTGATGAACTCAATGTCGATCTAATTATTATGGGCTGTCGAGGCTTGGGCTTAACTGAAGAAGGCGCAGCAGAAAGCGTCACCACTCGCGTGATTAATCTCTCGCCTTGTCCAGTGCTGATCGTGCCCTAGCTTATACTGCCCTAGCTAATCGTGTCCTGAGTCGATCGCCCCTCTAATATCCATTACCAGCCTCACATCTGCCACCAGCTCATCAATCCGGTCTTGGGTCGTATTCCAAGAACACATAAACCGTGCCCCGCCCACCCCAATAAAGGTGTAAAACTGCCAGCCTTTCTGTTGCAAGTGCTGAAGCACCATCTCAGGCAATTTGACAAATACCGCATTTGCTTGTCGGGGAAAGAGCAGTTCGACGTTGGCGATCGCCAGTAGCCGTTCCTCCAAATAGGCGGCACACCGATTGGCGTGTCGGGCATTATTGAGCCAAGCACCTGTCTCTAACAAACCCAACCAGGGTGCAGAAATAAATCTCATTTTCGATGCCAGTTGTCCAGCTTGTTTACAACGATAGGAGAAATCTTCTGCCAGAGTTTTGTCAAAAAACAAAATCGCCTCTCCCATTGCCATGCCGTTCTTAGTGCCACAAAAGCACAGCACATCTACCCCACTTTTCCAGGTAATTTCCGCCGGACTGCGCTCCATCGCTGCCACCGCATTGGCAAACCGTGCGCCATCCATGTGAACTTTAAATTGGTGCTGTTTTGCCACCTCATGAATCGCCACTAGCTCGTCAACGGAGTACATCGTCCCAACCTCCGTTGTTTGCGTCAGGCTAATCACCTTGGGCTTGGGATAGTGAATATCGTTACGTTTATGCACGATCGCCTCAATTGACGCTGGCGTTAATTTCCCGTTCTCTCCCTTGGCGATCAACAGCTTCGAGCCATTAGAAAAGAACTCTGGCGCGCCACATTCGTCGGTTTCAACATGGGCAGTTTCATGACAGACAACGCTGTGATAAGACTGACAAAGCGAAGCCAGCGCCAAGGAATTAGCGGCAGTACCATTAAAGACAAAAAACACTTCACAATCAATTTCAAACAGTTCTCGAAAATAATCTGTTGCCCGTTGAGTCCATTCGTCATTACCGTAGGCAGGCACACTGCCAGAATTTGCCTGCAAGGTATATTCCATTGCTTCGGGGCAAATGCCGGAGTAGTTATCGCTGGCGAACTGTTCTGGATTATTGCTGGTCATCATGGCAGGGAGAGTGGATACGTTTGGCTATATAGTCATTGAGTATCGCAAATACGCTACGCTATGGCTAAGCTTTGTCATCAGTTTGCAAAACGAGAGATGCGCTATGACTGCCAAAGTTGCGACCCTTGAGGACTTGTATCAGGTGCCCGACCATCAAAAAGCCGAGATTGTGAATGGGGCGATCGTTCTAATGCCGCCTACAGGCGATGACCCCGGATATGCAGGCGATGAAGTGTTTGTGGCGTTGAGAGAGTATAGCAAGCGAACTCGGCAAGGGCGAGCCGTTGGGGATAATAAAGGATTTAGAGTAGACTTACCGAGTCGTAAATCTTTCAGTCCAGATGCAGCCTTTCACATCGGTACACCTGCCGGAATGAAATTTTTTGAGGGTGCGCCCATCTTTGCGGTGGAAGTCAGGAGCGCGGGTGATTATGGCGATCGGGCTGAAGCTGAAATGGCGGCGAAACGAGCAGATTACTTTGCCGCAGGAACACAGGCTGTATGGGACGTAGACTTATTGAGCGAAGATGTAGTTCGAGTTTATCGTGCTGATCAACCGAATCAGCCCACGATTTACCGTCGAGGTGAACTCGCTGAAGCCGAACCTGCCGTGCCTGATTGGACAATGCCTGTTAACGATTTGTTTGCTGAATGATTGATTTGTTGAATAGTTTCCTTTATCTAAATGTCCCATGGCTCCTCCCATTCAGTGGTATCCCGGTCACATCGCTAAAGCCGAACGAGCGTTGGTCGAACAGCTCAAAAAAGTCGATGTGGTGCTCGAAGTTCGGGATGCCCGCATTCCTCTGGCAACACGTCATCCCCAAATGGATCAGTGGCTCAACAACAAAGAACGAGTGCTGGTGCTGAACCGAGTTGATATGATTCCGCATCAGGCACAGCAAGATTGGACAAAGTGGTTTAAAGAGCGCGGCGAACAGCCCTATTTTGCTAATGCCAGTCAGGGCAAAGGCGTTTCCAACCTGTCGCAGGCAACTCAGAACGCAGGCGCAAAGATGAATCAACGGCGGCACGATCGCGGGATGCTACCTCGCCCCGTCCGTGCTGTGGTCATTGGCTTTCCCAACGTGGGCAAATCGGCACTGATAAACCGTCTGCTCAATCGGCGGGTGGTCGATAGCGCTCGACGGGCAGGGATCACGCGCCAACTCCGCTGGGTGAGAATCTCCGATGAACTGGAATTGTTGGATGCTCCCGGCGTTTTGCCTTCTAAGCTGACCGATCAGGAGGCGGCTATAAAATTGGCAATTTGCGATGACATTGGCGAGGCATCTTACGATAACCAGCGCGTAGCTTGCGCTTTAATCGATCGCATTCAACAGCTTTATATTGAAGTTCCCCAAATGCTGCCCAAAGAGCCATTTTCATTGCGCTATAAAGTTGCACCAGAAGCAATGACGGGAGAAAGCTATTTAGAGGCTGTGGCAGAACGGAAGTATCAGGGCGATTGCGAGAAAACTGCTCGCCAATTTTTGAATGATTTTCGTAAAGGGGTTTGGGGCGCAATTCCATTGGAATTACCCAATTTTTGAAGACAGCGTTATTTGAAGCTTAATGCTGCGATCGCTAAACATCCCCAGCCGACCATGAACGCCACGCCACCAATGGGAGTAATGGCTCCCAACACTTTAATTCCTGAAAAGCTTAAAGCGTAAAGACTCCCCGAAAAAATGATAATTCCGGCAATAAAAGCGTAACCCGCAGCGTTTAGCCAAGTTTTCGCCGTTTCAACCTGCATCAATTCGCTTTGCATCAACAAAATGGCGACCAGCATTAACGCCAACGCATGATACATCTGATAGCGGGTGGCGGTTTCAAAAATTTCTAGCGCCCGTTCGGTGAGTTTATCTTTTAGTCCGTGGGATGCAAACGCGCCTAGTGCGACTGATAAGCCTGCCAAGAGAGCGGCGATCGCCAAAAAAACCTTAACCATGATCAATCCACCCCAGTATGCAAAACCAATTCAGGATTATTCTAACCGTCCTGAGACTAACCTTGAGGAGTGGGTTGCAGCCAAGAAATTGTTTCTGCCTGCTGCACTAACCTAACCGCAGCTTGAGAATCAATTGGCTTAGAGAAGAAAAATCCTTGTCCCAGTTCGCAATGCAAAGCCCGTAGCCGTTCGAGTTGGGCAAACGTTTCCACCCCTTCAGCAACGGCATCCATGCCTAAGCTAGCCGCAAGGGCAATGATTGTTTGAACAATTTCAGCTCCGCCAGCATCACCATCAATGCGATTGACAAAGGCGCGATCGATCTTCAAAGTATCGACTGGGAACTCGTGGAGTCGGCTTAAGGAAGAATAGCCTGTCCCAAAGTCATCAATGCACAAACGAATGCCCAACTCCTTCAGCTCTTTGAGTTGAGCTGCTTGACTCGAAAATGTTTGAAGAATTGAGCTTTCAGTGATCTCCAGTTTTAAAGATGTAGGCGGAATTTGGGTGGTCACTAAAAGCGCCTGAATTTGTTCTACTAAGTCATGCTGTCGCAATTGCACAGTAGAAATATTGACGTTCATCACCAGAGACTCGGCATGAGGAAACTTTTCCTGCCATTGACTTAACTGATAACAGGCAGTTCTCAAAACCCACCAGCCTAGGGCATGAATCAACCCAGTTTCTTCAGCAACGGGAATAAATTTAGCAGGAGAAATCCAGCCGCGCTTTGGATGATGCCAGCGCACCAGTGCCTCAAAGCCACTCAAATGCCCCGTAACCAGGGAAATAATCGGCTGATAGTTAAGCTGCAACTCGGTCTGCCCCAGAGGTGACTTGCGGGACAATGCTTCGATCGCCCGTCGCAGATCATTTTCTAGCTGCAACCGCTCAATGGCGCTCGTTTGCATGGTTGGATTGAACAGAGCGTAACAGCCTCGCCCTTGCGCCTTAGCTCGATAAAGCGCTGTATCAACATCACGCAAGATCTCTTCAGGGTTGTGGTAGCCAATAGAGCTGAGCGTCATGCCAATACTGGCGCTGACCACCATCTCGTGATTTTTGATCTCGAATGGCTGCATCAGTTGAGTTTCAATCAGACGCGCCAACGCGATGGGAGCATGGGCAGTGGGGATATTTTCTAACAAAATTGCAAATTCATCTCCCCCAAAACGGGCGATCGCACAACCATGGGGCAAACAGTCCTGTACGCGTTCAGCGACTTGCCTCAGCAACTGATCGCCAATCAGATGTCCCAAGCTATCGTTAACAACTTTGAACAGATCTAGATCAAGGAACAGCACCGCATATTGAAACGCTGGATCATCGGTCATCTGCTCAATCACACCTGTAAGCTTTTGAATGAACCAATGACGGTTGGGCAAACCCGTTAAGGAATCATGCAGAGCATCAAAAATTAACTTCTCTTGAGAACGCTCTAATTGATGGGCGTAATCTTGGGCATCGCGGTAGAGCTTGGCGCTTTCAATTGAGATAGCAGCTTGAGCGCAGATGAGTTTGAGCACTTCCAGGCGATCGCTCGTAAACGCATCTGCCAGAGTGCGGTTTTCGAGATAAAGAATAGCGGTGATGCTGCCCTGCTTAAAAATAGGCAGCGCCAAGAAACTCTTGGGTTGCTGTTTCATCAGGTAAGGATCAGCCGCAAAAGTCATGTCACCGTCGCTATGCTTGACTATGACTGCTTGTTGAGTCCGCCTGACCCACTGCATGACAGTTTGAGGCAAAACATCAATTTGCTCTAAAGCAATATCGGGCAAACGATGCGCCAATCCCTCCAAGTAGGTGACAGCCGCGTGCCATTGATCCTGCTGCTTCAGCAAGAGGACACCCCGCTCTGCACCTGCATTTTCTGCCACAATATGCATCAGCAGCCGCAGCAGTTGATCCAACTCCATTTCCCCCGAAATGGCTTGCGTCGCCTTAAGGATAGTCGCCAAATCTAGCGCCGCAGAAACTCCAGAGCTGGTAGAAGTAACGGTGCGTTGAACAGATTGATGCAGGGATGAAGGAATATGTTCTGAAATTCTTTGAAGAATCGGCACCAGTAGCAGCGCGTACTGTTGCTCTAACTGTTTAACTTTGGCGATCGCGCCCCAGCGGGCATAGCCATAGTAGGCATCGAGCAAATAAGCCTGGGCGATTTTAGGCTGGTTCCGCCACAAATAAAACTTGGCGGCGAGTTCATTGGCAAGGGCAGCTTCTTGAGGATATTGGTGCTCTTGGGCAAGGACGATCGCGCGATCGTAGCCATCGATCGCCTCCAAAACCTGCCCCAGAATTCGACAACGCTCCGCCTCAACTAACTCCCATTTGTGCAAATAATTGGCTGGCGCATAATCCGCCCAGTGCCTCAATTTATCTTGATTAGCAGCAACTTTTTCTAAGATTGCCTGTTCAGTTTGGGGAGCACGAACTGCAAGTTTTATCAAAGAGTCATAGAAATAGAAAACCACAACGGGTAAACTGCCCGCTACGTAAGGCTCTGCGGCAGTTGCCATGATTGCGGCTTGTTCGTAGTCTGCAAACCCGTAGCACAAAATCATTTTATTGAGGTAGAAGTAGAACACTGCCTCACGGTTGTTGGCTGCTAAGCTCAAGGTCAATAGGTCAGAGTCCTTACCCGTTTCTCCGGTTAAACAGCAAGGATCAGCGGATCTTCCTAACCAATTGAGAACCGCTTGCCAATAGGGAATATGCAGGAAGAGCGCCTGATTTTGATGAGTCTGTTTCATCCTTTGCCCGTAGGTTGCCATGTCTTGCGCGACCTCGGTTAACTCTTTTCCGGTTAGGTAAGCATGAAAACTGTAAACCAATCCTGAATAAGCGGCAAACTCCAAATCTCCGGCTTGTAAGGCGTTACAGTAGGCTTCTCGCAAGGCGGGTAGAGTGGCATGAACGGGTTCTTTCCAGGGGCGAATGAAGCTATTGACGATCAACAGAATTTTGCCTTTCAGTTCTGGACTGTCCAGCGTTGAAACTAGAGTGAGCGCTAACTGCCCAAATTGATAGCCTGATTCAATATCGCCCTGGATAGTGCAAAGGATAAACCCATACCCGGCATAAGCAAATCCTGAAATGCCCGTATTGCCATATTTAAGAGAAAGTTCAACTTGCTTTAACATGACCAGCGTAGATAAGCTCGGTGTGGCTTTAAAAGTAGCCGTACTGAGCTGAGACAGAATGCCCATTGCTGCTAAAGCATTGGGGTTTGTCATGATGGGCAAGTTTGCCAAATCGCCGATAGATTGATCGGCAAAACGAGCCTGCATTTGCGCTAACTCTGCTTCTACCTGCGCTGGTTGAGGGTTTTCAGGAAACTCAATTCCTAACGGCTTGAGAATCGATAGACCCAGGGCGATCGCCTCCAACAGTAGATTCTGTCCGATCAATGCCAATATCTTGATCTCGTAGATCTTAATCGTGTCAAGCTGGTTCTTGCCCTGGCTCAATGCCGTTGCCGACCATTGCTCTAACTGATTCCACTGACCATTTAGATACGCTGCTTCAATGCTTTCTTGATACAGTGCCAAAGTGAGACGATAATCCTCTGCCCAAGTGTCAGCAGCCAACAGACTAATGCCCGTCGTTAAGTACTCCATTGCCGCCGCATAATCCGTTGCAGCTTTCGCTTTTAGCCCTGCCCTTAAGTTTAAATTTACCAAATTCGCTTGCTCTTCTTCAGCCATCAGCGTCTTGCCCTGGTTGAGAGAATTAACAATTTCAAAGAGACACGCTTCCTGGTCTGCTGCCGGAACATTTTGTAACAGCGATCGACCCATTTCAAGGTGAGTCGATCGCTGTTGCTCGTTGGAGATGAGCGCGTAGGCGGTTTGCTGAATGCGATCGTCAAGAAATTGGTAAGTCGTCGTCGTGGCGGCTGCCGCCAGATCTAAGGGCGTTAATGACTGAAACTTATAGCTGGCATTTTGAGGCAACACTAAGCCTGCCTGAAGCGCTGGACTTAGATCTACAGCAGTTTCAGCTTCAGATTTTTCATAAACAATGGCTAAGGTTTTTAGATCAAAGCGATCGCCAATACAAGCGGCTAATTGCAACACCTGCTGCGTAGGTGCTGCCAGCTTGTGCAATTGAGACAGCATCGATTCGACAATATCATCTGTTACGGTCAACATCTGAATTTGACTCATATCACATTCCCATCCGTCCTGACAGTAAATCAAGCCATCTTGGTGAAAAGATTTTAATAGCTGACGACTTAAAAAGGGATTGCCCTGAGTTTTTTGATACACCAACTTCGCCAAAGGCTGAACCCGCTCTTGTGAACAGTTAAGCAAGTCAGTCATGAGATGAATCAGATGATCTTGAGTTAAAGGTTTGAGATGGATAGAGCAAACCCGATCCGGGTGATTGATATCATGATTAATCTCACTAATAAATGGCAAGAGATTCTGTGTTTCTACCTCGTCCTGATAGGCACCTATTAACAACAGTTTATGAGTAGCAACATCGCAAACTATGAGCTTTAAGAGATTGAGCGACGCCGAATCTGCCCATTGCAAATCATCGAGAAAAATAACGAGGGGGCGATCGCTATTCGTAAATACCCGAATAAATTGCTCAAACAGCAAATCAAATCGATTTCGAGTCGCATTGGGTGATAACTCAGGCACAATTAGTTGAACGCCAATAATCTGCTCTAGTTCAGGCAGAACTTGGGTCAACACACCACCGCTTTCACCTAATGCGGCAACGATCCGAGTTCGCCATGCTTGAATGACTGCCTCGTTCTCTGTCAGCAGTTGCGTCATTAGTTGGCGTAATGCTTGCACAATGCCCAAAAATGGCACATCGCGCTTAAACTGATCAAACTTGCCCTGAATGAAATAACCGTGCTGTTGAACAACAGGCTGATGAATTTCTTGAACAACAGCAGTTTTGCCAACACCAGAAGCACCCGACACCAGAACCAACTGACTGCTACCCAGCAGCACCTCCTCAAAGGCAGTGAGTAGCGCCTCAACTTCACCGTCTCTGCCATACAGCTTTTTTGGCAGGGAGAAGCGATCGCAGCGATCTTGTCGTCCCAACTTAAAGATGGGAATGTCTCCCAGCGTCTCCCACTGCTGCCGACAATGCTCTAAGTCGGCTTGTAGCTCCTGGCAGCTTTGGTAACGGTCTTCTGCCGCTTTTGCCATCAGCTTAAGGACTAGGTGGCTAATCGCTAGAGGCAGCGTCGGGATGACTTGCGTGGGGGCAGGTGGATGTTGCGAGATGTGGGCATGAACCAGTTCTAAGGGATCTTGAGACCGAAAGGGCAGTCGTCCTGTGAGCAGTTCGTAGAAAGTCACACCCAGGGAATAAAAATCTGTGCGGTAGTCAATGCCCCGGTTCACCCGCCCGGTTTGTTCAGGAGACATATATGCCAGAGTTCCTTCTAAAACATTGACGGTGTGGAGCTCTTGGACTTCTTTGGGCAACAGCGAGGCAATGCTAAAGTCGGTGAGCTTGACCTCTAAGGTGTTGGGGTTAATTAAGATATTTTGAGGCTTAATGTCTTTGTGAATGAGACGCTGCTGATAGAGAACCTCTAGCGTTTGCACAATTTGAAGGGCGATCGGAAAGAATTGGTGAAGAGGTAAGGGAGCTGATTTAACATAGTCAGCCAGCGAGATTCCTCCAAAGTCTTCCATCACTAAGGCAAAACCATTTTGGCAATGTTCTAAGCAATAGGATTGGATAATACCTGGACTTTTTAGGCTTTGAGTAAGGGTATATTGATTGCGAAAATGAATGAGTTCTGAACAGTTAGGATAGAGGTTTTTCAGTAATTTGATAACGACTTTGGTATCATCTAGTACCCGTATAGCTCGGTAAACTAGCGTCCTTGAGCCATCATAAATTTTGTCTAAAACTCTATAGCCAATTAGCTCAGGGGAAGAAACCATGATGTACTGCTTACTCTGAGATTTTGCCAACAACTCCACACCCCACGAAAGCTTATCTATAAAATGCCCCAGCACAGCAATAACCTTGCATCTTTAGGAAGTGTTGATTATGGCGAGATGTGAAGCGTAGCATGGATTTTACATCTACCGAGTCCGCTTTATAAAACGCAGTTTGGGTCATGTAATAGTCTACTCCAATTGCGATTGTAAAGTGAGGCTGCTCCCGAGCCTGATCTTCGGCTAAGAATGTAATAGAACGCTCACTTTTTTTTCTGAGTACAAATTAAATGCTAAAAATAAGAAAACCCCTACACTTTTTCAAAAAAAATATAGGGGTATTATAGAGTAAATTCTATGGATCAAGCTATGAGTAAATTGTTTACGAATTATTTGCTGTAATGTTTCTCTAATAGCGATCGCAGCATATCTACCATAGGGACTCCTTCCTCAACGGCTTTCGCTTTAATCGCTTTGTGCAGTGGTTTAGCAATATCCAAGGTCAGCCGCTTCATCTTCGCTGCCTTCTCGGAAGCTGGCTCTGAGGTAGCTTTTTTAGAAACTGGAGCAGTTTCTACGGCAACAGTTTCTACAGCAACAGGCTCTATCGCAACCTGTTTTTTCACTTTTGCTTCTTTCACCTTTTTATTTTTCGCGTTTCCACCATTCACTTTTGCATCAGGAAGCACTGTCGGTTGCATTTCAGTTGGCACTTTTGACTGATCCTTACTGGGTTCGACTAGCATCTGTTGTTCCTTGTTGCCCTTTTTGCTAGCCTGAGCTTTTTTCCCTTTCTCAGCTTTTCCCAACGCAACAGGTTCTGGGGTCACAACAGGAACCTTGCTTTCGGAAGTTTTGGTCTTTTGACCCTCATCTAAAGGGGTAGCCGCTGGAGC
The DNA here is from genome assembly GCA_038204505.1 of Elainellales cyanobacterium. Classification (GTDB taxonomy): domain Bacteria; phylum Cyanobacteriota; class Cyanobacteriia; order Elainellales; family Elainellaceae; genus Timaviella. The sequence goes on along the minus strand of JBBRCV010000020.1, from coordinate 10,714 downwards.
CGCTTTAGGCTTTGCGCTAATCTCAAATTTCTTATTTGCCATGTTCTCACTCCAATAATTTGTCTACAAGAGAATTAATCTCTTGAACCGTCGCACTAAGGCGATCGCTTTCTGTATTTACGATTAAACACATTTACAGAATATCGTATTTACAGAAGAGTATGCATAGGGAAAATACGCAATGCAACCCTAAAATTTCGGCTCGAAGCCATTGAGTGATTGACCTGAATTTTCCCGCTCATCCTTTACGTAGCTTGGCGTTCATGTACAAAAATCAGAGGCAACAAAGCACCCAGTCGCAGGACGCTTGAGAGCGCAAAGAGTCCTAAAAATCCACCGTAGCCAACCTGAGCTAAAAATCCTCCAGCCGTTGTGCCTAAAGCGCCGCTAATGCCAGCTACAGCAGCAGCGATCGCAAAGTAAGTTGATTGATTGCGGTTGGGAGCAATGCCGAGTTGAAAGTTATTAGAGCAAAGGTCGATCGCCGCTGACGTTCCTCCTGAAATGCAGTGCAACAACGGCAGCCATACCCAAACAGACCATAAATTCATGCCAGTGCTGAGCCATAGGAGCGGGAAAATTGCAAACACAATTCCTGCGCCTAACAGAATTGGACGATTGCCAATGCGATCGGCAAGTTTGCCCCACAATATCAGCACCAGCAGGTTTGCCCCCGCAGCTAGGCTGTTGTAAAGCGTTACATGGTTAATATCTAGCTCCAAATTATTCAGCATATAGACATTAAAAAATGGAGCGCTCAGGTTAACTGAGAACGTCCATAGGTGGAAATAAAGTAGGAACTTGAGGAAGTTGCCGTCTTGCCAAAAAGAGGGAGCTGGCTGGGGCAGGGAGGGGCTAACTGAAATACCTTGAGTTAAATCTTCTGGGGTTGAGGAAGGCGGCTCAATAGAAATTGCTTTAGCAGGACAAGAGGAGCTGTTTTGGGGATTGACATCCACCATAAAATTTTGAAACCACAGGCTAATGATTCCAGATGCGATCGCCAGCACCAGCACCACACCGTAGCCCTGAATAGAGCCGCCCCGCCATTGAGACACGATCAATCCCATGAGCGGCACTGAGATTAGGTTGGTTAAATTTGCCGCACTGCTGCGTAAGCCAAAGTATCGTCCGCGCAAAGTTCGGGGCACCAGTGCTGCCATCCAACTCAGCCAGGGGGCACTGCCTAGGGAGCCTAAAAGAGAGCTGGCAAGAGTAATGCTCAAGGTGAGGGCAATGAGCAATGCGGGAGCATCGTGGGTTTTGCCAATCCAGAAGATGGCGATCGCCAAACCGACCCAGAGCGATCGAGAGATGCCGTAAATCCAAAGGCAATAGAAATGGCGGCTGGTAGTTCGTTCTGAAAAATATGCGCCAATGGGCTGTATCAAATTGGAAAGCATGGGAATAGATGCCAAAATGCCGATTTGAGTCGGGTTTGCGCCCATTTCCAAAAAGAAGTTGGTCAGCAGTACGCCACCCGTCACATTAGAAAACAGGCTGGCAAAAACCCCATCCAGCGTCGAGGCTTTGAGGCTAGTGCGGATTTCGTCTTTAGTAGCACCGAGAATTGCAGTCAGCGCCCGTGGTTTGTCCGAACACAGTGACAAAACCGCTGGCGTTAGCGTTTCAACAGCAATCTCTGCACCGATCGCATCAACAGACACAAGATCCACTCTTCATTACCTCATGACCTCAACAGAACTTGGCTTTTCTGACATCAATCAATTAATTCTGACTCATTGCCCTCAGAGAAGGTAGGAATCATCGAGTCACGAGCGATTTGACCGCTAATTCAGGGACAACCTCGCAGCTTGGACGAGCCACTAATCCAGGGTATGGCTCTAGCGAAAATTCTTGGTTAGGGTTGCTGAGTAGATAGCGATCGCAAACTCCATACAAGTCAGCGTCCGTTTGAGCCAAGCGCATTTCTCGCAGAAAACCGCCTGCCGCATCTACACTTTGAGCGATGTAATTGAGATACATTTTCATGTAGCTAACCTGCGCTCGTCTTGGAACCGTTAGTGTCATTGCTGTATTGGAGAGGCGATCGATATAACCACGCACATCAGCCAGAGTCACCCTGGTAATGGGCTGACCGCTCAGGTGCTGGCGAACTTGCTGGAAAATCCAAGGGTTACGGATTGCCGATCGCCCAATCATCACGCCAGCAGCTCCAGTTTCAGCTAAAATTGCGGCGGCAGCGGTGGCGGATGTGACATTTCCATTGGCTAAAACTGGACAGTTGACTCGCTGCACAGCGTGAGCAATTAAGCTGTAATGGACAGCGCCATGATACATCTCCTTGACCGTTCGACCGTGCAGGCTTAGTAAATCAATATTGTGTCGATTAATCAAATTGAGAAGCGCGTCAAAGTTATCGGTATTTTCAAAGCCGATTCGCATTTTAACGGTCAATAAACCCGTCACTGATTCTCGTAACGCACCGAGGATGCGATCGACTTTTTCAAGATCGCGCAACAGCCCTCCCCCAACATTTTTGCGATAAATTCTAGGAGCCGGACAGCCCATATTTAAGTCAATGCCTGCAACAGGATAGCGGCTCAGTTCTTGGGCAATGCGAACCAGATCAGGGATGCTTTCTCCAATAAGTTGAGTAAAAATTGGGCGATCGGTCTCGTTCTCGGTAATGGAGCGGAGAATCTTTTTGTCAGGCGTTGAACTCTCATGAACGCGAAAATACTCAGTGAAGAAATAACCAGGACTGCCATAGCTGGCGATCACGTTCATAAAAAATAAATCCGTCACGTCTTGCATGGGCGCAAGAGCGGTTAAGGCAAGACCTGGAATTAAGGGCGGAGGCAGGCGATCGGGCAGTGGCATATCAGCTTCGGTGACAGTATCTAGAACAGTATCCAGACTTGAGCTCTATCTTAATAATTAACCAGGCAGAAAGCCCCACCTAAATAGGCATGGTATCCACTTCGGGAGAGATTTCTGCTCACGAGTAGCAGTGTAATACTAGAAATACATCAGCTAGAAATACCTTACCTAGAAATACATCAGCGTAACAGGACTTGAGAACTATTTTGCCAAACTCAACTGTTCATTCTCCCGTTTCTCTTGAAGCTACTCCCAAGATGCGTCTGTGGATGCCCGATCGCGTTCTTTTTACACCAGATGCCCTCGAAGAACCTTGGGGACAAAAGATTCTGTCACGAGTTCAATCTTTCAATTTGCCGATCGAGGAATTGCCGCGCAATCGTCTAACTGGGCTGCGAGGAGAGACAGAGCAAGAAACTTATGCGATCGCCAAACGCACCCTGGCGATCGTCAATGATCCCCCCAGCAGCTTCAAGCTTAGCCCCATTCCACCCTCCGCCGATTGGCAGTTTCACCTTGCCGAAGGATGCCCTGCTCACTGCCAATATTGTTACCTGGCTGGCAGTCTTCAGGGCCCTCCAGTAATTCGAGGGTTCGCCAACTTGCCCCAGACGCTACAGAATTTAGCAGCTTATGAACGTCCCGATAGTGCTACCAGTTTCGAGGTGAGTTGCTACACCGATCCGCTAGGCGTTGAGCATTTGCTAGGCAGTTTAGCAGAATGCATTCGCTACTTTGGCACCCGCGAAAATGGTCGTTTACGATGGGTTTCTAAATTTGATGCTGTAGACGAGTTACTAGATCTGCCTCATAACGGACATACCCGTTGTCGCTTTAGTGTGAACGCTGCTCCCATCAGCAACCGCTTAGAAGGAGGAACGGCTTCTGTCGCTAACCGAATTCTGGCGTTGCGTAAGTTGGCATTGCCTCGTGAACGGGGCGGCGGTGGCTATCCTGTGGGCTTGGTAATTGCACCGATTATGGCGATCGAGGATTGGCAAGATCACTATACTCAGTTGTTTGATGACCTTAGCAACGCTTTAGACTTTGACGTAGATTTAACGTTTGAGTTGATTTCTCATCGCTTTACCCCAGGATCAAAAAACGTTTTACAGTCTTGGTATCCCAACAGCAAGCTAGAGATGGATGAGTCAAACCGAGTCATGAAACGCAATAAGTTTGGCGGTGTAAAATATGTCTACGATGGCGACACCATGAAGATGATGCGAAGGTTTTTTGAGCAACAAATTCAAGACCGCTTCCCTCAAGCTAAAATCTTGTATTGGACTTAAGTTTGATATTGGACTTAAGTTTGAGAGGGTGTTGGGAGTTTGAAAGCGTTTGAAAAGTATCTTCAAGTGCAACAAACAGGGGTATAAATACATGTTGCATTTATACCCCTACTCATTAACTTACGCCTTCTAAAACGCTAACTTCTTACTTGCCAAAAGCATCCTTAACGTTGTCTACAGCCTGTTCGATCGCATTCTTAGTCTTGTCTACTGCCTTCTCAGTTCGGGCTGCATCACGTTCTGCTCTCTCGTGAATTCGACCTGCATCTCTCTGGGCTTTGTTTTTGATAAAGCTATCATCATCGGTGGCTTTGTCAACCTTCGCAGCGTTCTTGCTGGCGGTTCTTTCTACCTTATCTGCTGTATCTCTAATGAAGCCCTTAGTGTTCCTAGTATCATCGCTGACTTTATCTTGAACTTTGTCGCCCAGATCCGCTGCTACAACAAGATTTGTGATAGGGCTAGCCATTGCTGCACTGTTCACTAAAGCCGCACCTTGCCAAAAGAAAGCGATCGCCGATAAGCTCAATAAAGCCATCGTCAACCAACGACCTAAAGCAGAAATTTGTTTCGTCAGATAATTCAATTTCATACAGTAACCAGGTATGTTTATCAAATCCTTTGTACTGCGTTTGGATGATTACACAAATCTGCCTAGGGATAGATTTTCCATTACTATAAAATGCAAGTAGATAATGTACTTTTAATTACAACTGTTAGTGGCAACTTTTAATTACAACTAATTACAACTGAGCGAGGCATTAGAAATGGTGAATGGAGCAGAAACTAATGGGGCATAAGCTAAAAACATATTGGGTGGCAAGCTTGAAACTTGTTGCACCGCGCCAATGACAGGCTTTTATCGAAATGGTAAGTGTGAAACTGGAGCCGATGATCAAGGCGTACACGTTGTTTGCGCCCAGGTAACCAATGAGTTTTTAGCATTTACTAAAGCTCAAGGAAATGATTTAAGCACGGCAGGATTTGGCTTTCCAGGGCTGAAGGCGGGCGATCGCTGGTGTCTTTGCGTCGCCCGTTGGAAAGAGGCGCTAGATGCGGGTGCCGCTCCTCCTGTAGATTTGGCAGCAACCCACGCAGCAGCACTGAAGGCGGTGTCGTTAGATGATCTGAGGAGTCATGCTGTTAAGCCGATTTAACGCCCCTGCAATTTAGCGCCCATAAAGTTTAACGCCCATACAGCCGTGTCAGCCATCCTAATCGCTCTGCCATCTGTTGATTCAATTGATCCGAACTGCCATATCGCCATCGCCACTGCCCGGCATTAACGCTTGGATCATTCATTCGCCCTTCACTTCCCAGCCCCAACAGATCTTGTAGCGGCAAGATTGCTAAATCCGATACCGAAGCTAGCGCTATCCGAATTAATGTCCAATTGATTTCTGGAATATCTTCGGGGCGATCGTAGCCCAAATATTGCGCCACTTGCTGCCGTTCTGCGGAGCTAGCAGATGTCCACCAACCGATCGCCGTATCGTTGTCGTGGGTGCCAGAATATACAACGCTGTTAGACACATAGTTGTGAGGCAAATAAGAATGATTAGGATCACCTGTAAAGGCAAACTGTAGAATTCGCATCCCTGGAAACTGGAAGCGATCGCGCAGTTCTTCAACTTCTGGCGTAATAATTCCCAAATCTTCCGCCATCACAGGTAGGCTTCCTAAACCAGCCGCTAGCGCCTCAAAAAATTCAAAACCTGGCGCTTTCACCCATTCTCCATTCATTGCCGTGGTCTCACCTGCAGGTACTTGCCAATACGCCTCAAATCCTCGAAAGTGATCAATCCGCACAATGTCTACGTACTGCATCGTTGCCTTAAAACGTTCAATCCACCAGGCAAAGTTTGTCGCTTGCAGCTTATCCCAGTTGTAGACTGGATTGCCCCAAAGTTGTCCGGTGGCGCTAAAGTAATCGGGCGGTACACCCGCTATGTAGGCTGGTTCTAGAGTTTGAGGATCGAGCTTAAAGATTTCGGGATTGCCCCAAACTTCGGCGCTATTGTGGCAAACGTAGATGGAAACATCTCCAACGATTTGAATATTCTTTTCGTGAGCATAAGCCCGTAGGTTTGACCATTGCTTAAAGAATTTGAATTGCAGAAATTTCTGGTAAAGAATGGCATCTTGCAATTGCTCTCGTTGGGCAGCAAGGGCGGCTGGATCACGATGGGCGATCGCCGATTCCCAAACATTCCACGCTTTGCCATTGTTCGCCTCTAATAGCGCCATGAACAACGCAAAGTCATCTAACCAAACTGCCTTTTGTTCACAGAATTGCTCAAACTCGGCATTATAATTTTGCTGCTTGAAATTGCCATACGCCAGCTTGAGATAGTGGGTCTTATGCGGAATGACTCGCGCAAAATCGACGCGATCGCCAGGAGCTTCGGATAAGGGCGCTAGTTCATCAGGATGAAGCAGTTGTTCTCCTGCCAATACATCCAGGCTAAGCATCATCGGATTGCCTGCAAAGGCACTGTAATTCATGATGTAAGGTGAATGCTCGTCGCCAGTGGGACCTAGCGGCAAGACTTGCCAGAGCTTCTGCCCACTTCGCTCTAAAAAGTCAATAAATTCGTAGGCAGAGTGCCCCAAATCGCCAATCCCAAAGCGGCTGGGGAGGCAGGTGGGGTGTAATAAAATTCCACTGGCACGTTGAAAAGTCACAATATTTTTAGGGATGCTTAGGAGCTAATGAGTTTACTTCTTATCCACATTAATTGAATGCGTCAGATTCACGCAAGCATGGGCAAGTTTATCTCTCAGTCTGTATTATTGATGAGTTGTTAATAAATTGTTGATGAATGTGTCACAGCGAACATTATTCATTATTTGTATTTCTTCCAGAGCCGCAAGGGTTTGTCCGTTCATTGCAGTTCTGCAAAGAGAGTATGAAAGATTGAATTAAAGTAAGAGTAACCGAATCAATCTGTGGCAATCTCTTCTAATCTACCTCACCCCTAACGCCCTTCCCACATGCAACCTTCGACTCTCCACAGCGATCCCCTCTGGTTTAAAGATGCCATCATTTACGAAGTGCCCGTTCGCGCCTTTGCCGACAGCGATAGTGATGGAATTGGCGACTTTCGAGGACTAACCGAAAAGCTCGACTACATCCAAGATCTAGGCGTGACCGCCGTTTGGGTGCTGCCTTTTTTCCCTTCGCCATTGCGAGATGATGGATACGACATCGCCGACTACAACAGCGTCAACCCCATCTATGGCAATCTTGAAGACTTTCAAATGTTCTTGGAAGCGGCGCATCAACGAAACATCCGGGTCATTATTGAACTCATTGTTAATCACACTTCTGACCAGCACCCCTGGTTTCAACGGGCAAGAAAAGCTCTGCCAGGAAGTTCCGATCGCGACTTCTATGTGTGGAGTGATACTCCCAATCAGTATCAGGGTGTACGGATTATTTTCCAAGATTTTGAAACTTCTAACTGGACTTGGGACCCTGTTGCTAAGGCGTACTTCTGGCATCGCTTTTACTCGCATCAACCCGACCTTAACTACGAGCATCCTCAGCTCCAAAAAGCCATTTTCGATGTCGTCGATTTTTGGTTAGAGATGGGGGTTGATGGGCTGCGAATGGATGCAGTTCCTTACTTATATGAGCGCGAAGGCACTAACTGCGAAAACCTGCCCAAAACTCACGACTGGCTGAAGCAGCTTAGAACCCATGTCGATCGCAAGTTTCCGAATCGGATGCTGCTAGCAGAAGCTAACCAATGGCCCGAAGATGCAGCGGAATACTATGGGCAGGGTGACGAATGCCACATGAACTTCCATTTTCCACTGATGCCGCGCTTGTTTATGTCGCTGCAAATGGAAGACAGCTTTCCCATCATCGACATTCTGCAACAAACCCCGGAGATTCCTGCTAACTGCCAATGGGCGCTATTTTTGCGTAACCATGATGAACTGACCTTAGAAATGGTCAGCGATGAAGACCGCGACTATATGTATCGCGTCTACGCCCAAGATCCGCAGGCAAGAATTAACTTGGGAATTCGGCGGCGCTTGGCTCCCCTCATGGGAAATAATCGACGGCGAATTGAATTGATGAATAGCCTGCTGCTATCGCTACCCGGTACGCCCGTGCTGTATTATGGCGACGAAATTGGTATGGGCGATAACTTTTATCTGGGCGATCGCAACGGTGTTCGCACCCCCATGCAGTGGAGTTCTGACCGCAACGCTGGGTTTAGTCGCGCCAATCCTCAACGGCTCTATGCGCCCCCCATTGTTGACCCAGAATATAACTACGAAACCGTTAACGTTGAAGCACAGCGGACAAACTCCAGTTCCTTATGGTGGTGGATGAAGCGCTTGATTGCAGTCAGAAGTCGCTATCAAGCGTTTGGTCGGGGCACCTTTGAAGTCCTCTCTCCCGAAAATCGTAAGGTACTGGCGTTTACCCGTACTTATAACGGCGAACATATTTTAGTGGTGGCAAATCTCTCGCGGTTTGTGCAGGCAGTAGAGTTAGATTTGTCGGCATTTCAAGGCATGATGCCGATCGAAATTTTTGGGCGCACCGAATTTCCAGCCATTGTCGATCAGCCTTACTTCCTCAGCTTAGGACCTCACTCATTTCTGTGGTTTACGCTGCAAGTTCAGTCTAGCAATGTCTTACTCCCCAAAACTCCGGCTCAACTGCCAACTTTAACTGTCAGCGGTCATTGGCAAGATATCTACAGCAAAGCAGATTCTAAAAAAGCATTAGAAGCTATTCTGCCTGATTTTCTACGGCAGTGCCGTTGGTTTAGTGGTCACAATCGTTTGATGCAATCTGCCCAAATTGCTGATGTGATCCCGTTTAATATGCAGCAGCGACCCGAAGCAAATGAATACCACATTGTTTTGGTCAAAGTCGAATATAACGAAGGTGTTGCCGAAACCTATGTGCTGCCTTTAGCGTATGCCGTCGGCAATCACCATCCTACTTCCCACACCGAACACGCGATCGCCTATGTCAAGGGCAACTATATTTCTGGAATTCTCTTCGATGCCTTCAGCGACAAAGATTTTCTGCCCGTTCCTCTAGAAGCCCTGACTCAAATAAATGCTAAGAAAGGAGGTCATGGCGAAATCGTGGCAACTCTGTTCGATCCAGCAAATCCACCTGGCGCTGCCACGCCCCATCTACCGAAAGTTGAGCACGGCAACGCTCTGGTGATTTATGGCGATCGCCTCCTCTTCAAACTCTTCCGCAGAGCCGAAGAATGCATTAATTCAGACATAGAAATTGGACGGTTCTTAACCCGACATTCAATGGCAACTGACCCACCCAGCGAACACTTCGCGCCCATGATTGGATCGCTGGAGTACCGTCGTAAGGGTGCCGAAGCGATGGCTCTGGGGATGTTTCAGGGATACATTCCAGATACTCGTGATGCATGGTCATTTACACTTGATAGCCTGCGAGACTTCTTTGAAAAAGTAATGGCGCAGGCTGGTGAAATGAGCCAAGATGAAATGAACCCAATTCAATTACCGCAATCCTCGTTAGCTAATGCGTTAACGCTTGAGGTGCCTGCTCTGGCTTATGAGACTATAGGAACCTATCTGGGAGCCGCCGATCTGCTGGGACAACGCACGGCTGAGATGCATATTGCTTTAGCTGCGGATGTAATCGATCCTAGCTTTGCACCAGAGCCGTTTACGTTGTTCCATCAGCGATCGGTTTACCAAAATATGCGCAACCAGGCTGGGCAGATTTTCCTACGCTTGAATAAGCAACTTAAAAAGCTGCCTCCCAAACAACAGACCATGGTTCATACCCTACTCAATAAACAAGGAGCACTTTTAGATCGCTATAAGCGCATTGTCGATCAACCCATTAACGTCATGCGCATTCGCTGTCATGGTAATTATCATCTTGAAGAGGTGCTATATACGGGTAAAGATTTTGTCATTATTGACTTTGAAGGCGAAGCCAGTCGCCCCCTTAGCGAACGACGGATGAAGCGATCGCCCATCCGAGATGTAGCAGGGATGGTGCAATCTTTCTACTATGCATCGCGGGTCGCTTTACAGCGCGAAGTTGAGAGTGGTGTGATTCGGACAGAAAACTTGCCGTTAATGGAGCAATGGGCGCAGTTTTTGTATTACTGGACTAGCGTAGTGTTTCTGAAAAAGTATTTAGAAACGGCTGCCGATGCCTCGTTTGTACCTAAAACAAATCTTGAGCTTCAGGTCTTACTAGATGCTTTTCTACTCGAAAAAGCAGTATATGAGTTGGGGTATGAAATGGACACTCGCCCGGACTGGACAGACATTCCGCTCCAACGAATTTTAGAGCTGCTGGGCATATAATTCGTGGGAGTTCCTGGCAGGGATGGCGACCCTGGCGGTATCTGCAAAGCAGCGCGCATTGTATAGCAATCCTAAGTGATTTATAAGAAGCGCTGTTTTATTGCCCTCACCCTTGTATCTTAAGAGAGTGGTAGACCGTCCTCCCTATGATTCTTGAAATCGAGATTTAGCTAGGGTCACCACACTCTTTGAACTCAGAAACACCTCGAATTATCGGCAGGGAACTCAGACCTTCT
>JBBRCV010000019.1:0-41537 GCA_038204505.1 Elainellales cyanobacterium | reverse complement strand
CCTGTTCCACGTCGCCTGGCAAGGTAACTTTGAACAGTGGGTTAAAGATCCGCTGAATGTTCGCCCGATCGCCCATGCGATTTGGGACCCTCACTTCGGTCAAGCTGCGGTTGATGCTTTTACACGGGCTGGTTCTTCGGGTCCTGTAAACATTGCCTATTCTGGTGTTTACCACTGGTGGTACACCATCGGGATGCGTAGCAATGGCGAACTCTATTCGGGTTCTGTCTTCTTGCTGATTCTGTCGGCGGTCTTCCTGTTCGCAGGTTGGCTCCACCTTCAGCCCAAGTTCCGCCCCAGTTTGTCCTGGTTCAAGAATGCTGAGTCTCGCCTCAACCACCACTTGGCTGGTCTGTTTGGCGTTAGCTCCTTGGCTTGGACGGGTCACATGGTGCACGTGGCAATTCCCGAATCTCGCGGTATCCATGTGGGTTGGGACAACTTCTTGTCTGTGAAGCCTCACCCGGCTGGGTTGGCTCCGTTCTTTACAGGTAACTGGGGCGTTTACGCCGCTGACCCTGATACGGCGGATCACATCTTCGGTTCGGCGACAGGCGCGGGCACCGCGATCCTCACGTTCTTGGGTGGCTTCCATCCTCAAACTGAGTCGCTGTGGCTGACTGACATTGCCCATCACCACTTGGCGATCGCAGTTATCTTCATCATTGCGGGACACATGTACCGCACCAACTTTGGAATCGGTCACAGCATCAAGGAAATCTTGGCTGCTCACAAACCCCCCAAAGGTGGCTTAGGCGAGGGTCATAAGGGTCTATATGACACTATGAACAACTCGCTTCACTTCCAACTGGCGTTTGCACTAGCTGCATTAGGTGTGGTCACCTCTTTGGTGGCACAGCACATGTACGCGATGCCTCCTTATGCCTTCATTGCTAAGGATTACACCACGACTGCGGCGCTTTACACCCACCACCAGTACATTGCTGGATTCATCATGGTTGGTGCATTCGCTCACGGTGCCATCTTCTTGGTGCGGGATTATGATCCGGCTGCCAACAAGAACAACGTGTTGGATCGAGTGCTTCAGCATAAAGAAGCGATTATCTCGCACTTAAGCTGGGTTTCTCTATTCTTGGGCTTCCACACGCTAGGGATTTACGTCCACAACGATGTGATGCAAGCCTTTGCGACTCCTGAGAAGCAAATCTTGATTGAACCTGTGTTTGCACAGTGGATTCAAGCGTCTCACGGTAAGTTGCTCTACGGGTTTGACACATTACTGTCTAATCCTGATAGCGTCGCTTACACCGCATTCCCCAACTACGGCAACGTTTGGTTACCCGGCTGGTTGGATGCGATTAACAGCGGCACGAACTCGCTGTTCTTGACCATTGGTCCTGGCGACTTCTTGGTTCACCATGCGATCGCCCTGGGACTGCACACCACCACCCTGATCTTGGTCAAAGGTGCGTTGGATGCTCGTGGCTCCAAGCTGATGCCCGATAAAAAGGACTTCGGCTACGCCTTCCCTTGCGACGGTCCTGGTCGTGGCGGTACTTGCGATATCTCAGCCTGGGATTCGTTTTACCTCGCCATGTTCTGGATGCTAAATACCATTGGTTGGGTCACCTTCTACTGGCACTGGAAGCATCTCGCGATCTGGAGTGGCAACGTAGCTCAGTTTAATGAGTCTTCCGTTACCATCATGGGCTGGCTCCGCGACTACCTCTGGCTCAACTCTTCGCAGTTGATCAACGGGTACAACCCCTATGGCATGAATAACTTGGCGGTCTGGGCTTGGATGTTCCTATTCGGACACCTGGTTTGGGCGACGGGCTTCATGTTCTTGATCTCCTGGAGAGGGTATTGGCAAGAGCTGATTGAAACGATTGTTTGGGCACATGAGCGCACACCTCTGGCGAACCTGGTTCGTTGGAAGGACAAGCCTGTGGCTATGTCGATCGTTCAGGCTCGTGTGGTTGGTTTAGCTCACTTCACAGTGGGTTATATCTTGACTTACGCAGCCTTCTTAATTGCCTCGACTGCCAGCCGTTACGGTTGATCAGTTCGATCGGTAAATGAAAAAATCCCCTGCCGTGAGGTGGGGGATTTTTGTTACGATCAGAAGAACGAGCTGAATTTTTCTCACAACTAACAGCATGTAGAATGAGAACTACAGAAAAAAGTAATGAATAGCGATTCATCAAGCTCTAAGCAGAGTGACACAGGCTACAAAACTACTCCCAAAGCAGTATTATCTCTTCTTCCAGGAGGAAAGTACGATCCCTTGCAGGTTCTTGTGAAAATTTCAGAGTCATTGGAAGCTGGTAAAGTTGGGTATGTTAAATTCCAGGGCTCTCTTTGGAGAGCTGTAACCAATACAAGCTTTACTCTGGATGCTGGTACTCTCGTTCGCGTAGTTGATCGCCAACTTTTAACTTTAGTCGTGGAACCGGTAACTCAGGAAGGGCTTTACCAAATAGCGTCTCAAGCAGTCAAGACTCATTTAACTAGTGTAGACGAGGCGATCGCTTCTAAAAGGCAGGACACTTTAGATAGGTTGAATCAGGTAGACGAAGAACTTGAGCAGCTTAAGGAAAGAACCAGAGTCCTAGAAGAAAGATCAAGTAAAAGTAAGGTATTGCCTCCCAGTATCAAGCAATCAAAAATGACTAGCCTTGGGATACGTGGCGATCGCATGATTGCTATGACTGCTGGCGGTGCTTTTCTAGGAGGAACAATTGGGCTGGCACCAGGTGCAGTCATTGGTGCGGCTGCTGGGGCTATTTTTGCTCTACTCGCAAAGGTTGATTAGTTTAACTACACAAGGAACTTGCGGGTGGATTGGTTCAAAGTCACTTTGATTGTGTTGTGGGCAGCCTTAACAGGTCTGATTTCTAGAAGTTACTACCTTGATATTACAAAGCCGAAGGGACAAAGCGTTGAAGTTTCGGACTTTATCTTAATTGGTGGATGTGTGGCAGGCGGAATATCGAGCTTAAATCTCATGCGCCTAATCTTTTTTTCAGAGCAGACCAAAGCTTTAATTAATGCTTTAGACGTTGGGGATATTATTACGTTGGTTTTGGGACCCGTAGCTGTGACTTGGGTGGCTGTTCGAGAGACTCAGAAACTACTCAAGCCGTAGCAGCATGGTTAAAACTCAAACAGCGCAACTTAGGGCAGCCCTTGCTGATTCGTTTTTTAGAGAGCGGGTTCAGACTACGCTCAACTTTTTTACAAGGAGCGATAATAGATGAAATGCCATTTTTATTGTACAAAGTGTAGTAGCTATGACTGAGTTACTTGAACATGCGATCGCCAGATTAAAAACTCTGACTGAAAGTGAGCAAGATGCGATCGCTTCAATGATTTTGGAAGAACTTGAAGACGATCTGCGGTGGGATGCAGCATTCTCTCGTTCTCCAGATACTCTTGCCAAACTTGCAGCTTCAGCAATGACTGAGTATCACGCAGACAAAACCCAGGAACTTGATCCAGAAACATTGTGAAGTCACGCACTACAGCCCAGTTTCGTAAATCATTTGCTGACCTGCCAAAACAAATTCAAGAGCAAGCACGTGCTGCATATCGCCAGTTCAAAGAGAACCCAAGTCATCCAAGTCTGCGTTTCAAGAAGGTGCACCCAGAATTACCAGTTTATTCTGCTCGAATTAGCAAGAACCATCGGGTAGTTGGTCAATTGGATGGAGACACTGTGATCTGGTTCTGGATAGGTTCACACACAGAGTACGAAAAATTGCTGTCTCGGTTATAGTGCCGCCGCATAAGATTGTCTAAATCAAAACTATATTATCTCAAGGTTATCGACTTCTAATAGGCAGCGCTTTGGAAAGCGAGTAAGCTATACTCTCAGATTAAATCGTGTGCCAGGTTGAAACAGAATGGGAAAGCAGTCGGAAGCCGAAGAAGCTGAGAAAGTGAGTGGTGAGCCAGAGATCGCGCCGAATGGTATACCTACGATCGCCCCGACACCACCCGCCCCTACGATCGCCCCTACACCCAGTGCCCTGACTAAAGTAGAACCGCCCAAAAAGTCTTGGACGATCGAAGACAGTGAAGAACTGTACCGGATTCAAGGCTGGGGTGAACCTTATTTCTCAATTAATGCGGCGGGTCATGTAACTGTTTCTCCTCAAGGCGATCGCGGTGGCTCCCTTGATTTATTTGAGTTGGTCAATGCCCTCAAACAGCGCAACTTAGGGCTACCCTTGCTGATTCGCTTTTCAGATATTTTAGAAGACCGTATTGAACGGCTGAATGCTTGCTTTTCTAGGGCGATCGCTTGCTACACCTATCCTAAATATAGGTAGTCCTAAACAATATGTAGACTTCAACACATATATACAGAGACTTCGCCTTCCAAAGGAGCAACATGTAATCTTTTGAAAGCGTTAGTGATCCGCCTTAGAGCGAATAAACTTGCCCATCAATCAACAAACGAGTAATTCCCTTGGCTTGCAGATAGGGTCTAACTTTGTTAAAAACTCTGCCGTCAGGAACCTTAACCACTCGCTGCATTCGTCGCATAAACCGCTTAGCAATTCGATGATTGTCAAAGATCGGCAATGTTTTCTCTTGAACTTCATCTAATGGAATTTGTCCTAGCTCTGCAAAGTCTTTCAGAGGACGAGTAATTAGCTCGGAGGCGCGATCGACAACGACGTAGCAAATTTTGGGGATCGCATTCTCAACTAAAGGCTGGACTTGAACGAACCCTTTACTATCAACCTGAATCGTGCCAAATGAACCCATTTCATCCGTGAGTTCATCGTCATCTAAATCGTCGCCATCCAAATCGTCGTCATCCAAATCATCATCCAGATCATCGTCTAAGTCAGAAAATTCCTCGTTGACTAGCAGTGCAGACTTGCTGACAGGTTTTTCAAACCGGGCTGGCTCAGGAGACTCTTCAACCTCTGTAATAGGCAGTTTCGCAGATATAGGCGACGCAGCTTCCGCTAACGGCTCCTCAGAAACCTGGCGATTTCGTCGGATGATGGGTGCACGGCTCTTAATGGGTTCGGGCGCTAGTTCCGGCTGCTCTGGCTCGGTGAAAACTTCAAAGTTAGTAGAGGCTTCAGGCTCGGTGAAAGCTTCAGGCTCAGCAAAAATCTCGGGCGAAACTAGGGCAGAAATTCCGGGAATGGTTAGACTTTCTTCCGGTTGTGCTTGCCCTCTAGATCCCGATCGCTTTTGTTGAATCAGTGCTTCGTACTCTGCTTCAGGCAAAGTTTGCTTCAACAGTCGGCTAATGGTGCTGGTGCTAACGCTATAACGGCTGGCTAGAGTCGTGGTGGATTCTTCTAGCACTTGTCGATAAAGGTTGAGGATATCTTGCTTATCGGATTGAGACAGTTTTTGGGGAGCCATACCGACAAATTTCCTCGACCAGTGATCTTAAAATCATGAGATGACGAGCTTGCACCGTCTCAGCTTATGGCAAAATTTAACTTTTACTTCAGCAGGCTTGACGATTTTATCTCAGATCTATGAACTTGTGGGATTGAAACTTTTAGGCTCTTCTGCGGGCACTACGACGACGGGTAGATAAGTCGAACTCTAGGGCTGCACCAATGGCAAACAAGCAACCACTAAAAATCCAAAAGACTTCGGGCAATGCTCCAGTTTCGTAGTTGGCAATGTACCGGGTGGCGTAATTAAACCACAGGTCGGCAATGTAATAAGAGAGAGATGCGGCGGCAATGAAGCGCCAAGACAAAGAGAATCGTCCGCCCCAGAAGGCTAAAAGTAACGTGGTTGCCATAACGACAAGAATGACATCACCAATGATGTACAGCCAACCGACAGTGCTGGCTAGAGGCTTTAGCTGGTTTTCAAGCGCGATCGCCCAAGCTGGCACTTCTTTAGCAGTCTTTTCTGGTTCTGGGCTGGCAGGTTCTGGGCTAGCGGGTTCTGGGACGGCAGGTTCTGGGCTGGCAGTGGCGGCAGGAAGGGGAGAGGCGATCGCAGGTGATGGCGACACAGCAGGCGCAGTGAAAGGCTGTAGCGAAGGAGAGGCGATCGGCGAAGCTGTTTTGTGGGGCGATGGTGCAGCTCGAACGACTGCGGGAGGAGTTGCAGCATTGGCTGAACTCGGAGCAAACAAAGTTGCAACCATAATCCCAACCGCAGCCATACCTGCCACAATCATCCATTGCAGAGGAGCCAAGTTGAGCTGTTTAGAAGTGATCGCTTTGAACAAACCAAATCCCAAAAACAAGTAGGTCAGAATAAAAAAGAGATCACCGGGTGATACTTCTGGAGAATTGCCCAAACCAATTTCCCAATACGCTAACAGCAAGTTGCCTAGCGAATAAGAAAACATGCCTAATCCAATGGAGAGCCACACCAAGCCGCCGCTGACAATTTGAGAACTTCGCCAGTTCCGAAAGCACAGCCAACCTGCTCCCAAGAACGACATATTTTCTAAAATGTAAGTCGTGATTGTATACCAGGCTGGGCGACCTTCATCGGGTGTCGCAGCGCTAAACAGAAGAAAAAACAGCAAAGCAACGACTGACCAAGCCGTTGCAACTAAGACAACGGTTTGAACAGATGGAAAAGATTGGGTAGAAGACTTGTTGCTCAAGGGACTGCTCCTCAGAAAGCGAATGCGCGGCAAAAACTCATCATTATCATGCCCAACGGTCAGCGAAACTAACTTTGTTTATCTGCAAGAACTACGCTTACTGCCAAAGACTGCTCATGGGCGATCGCTTCAGCCAGCTTAAAAATTGATTGCGATCGTGAGATGGCATATCTTGCAACGATTCCATCACCCGCCGAGTAAAGCTAGCATTGCCAAAGTGCTGCTTCCCTAGTCGATGTAGCTCTTGCAGTAATGTCACCAAGTGCTGCTCTCGCCAAGGCGGTACCTGTAGAGATTCAAGAGGATCTACTTTAAGAATCTGGTTAATTGCATCAGGAGAATCTGTTTGAGGAAAGCACCCTTGTTGAAAGACTGTCGTAATTTCTTTATGAAATACATTGAGTTGACGGGTTCCCAGCATATCCTCAATGTCCATATAAACCGATTGCAGCAACAGCAGAGAAGCTTGAACAGAAGCGGGAGAAGCTTCTCCTCTTTGGGGCTGAGGCTCTGGTGAAGCTTCGGCAGTTAACTGATCAAGGTGAATTTTCCCCCAAACGCTAAATCGTTCAGGTTCTTCGAGCAAAACACAAGCTTTGCCACGGTTGTCAGTTAAGTCTCTCCAGAAGGATTTCGCCTCTTCTTCCTGGGTAGCTTGAAAAACGCTAATTAAGCGAAAAGTTTGTCCCTGATAGGTCAGAATCGGCACCTGCTGATCCTTCTTGGGATGTTGAATGCTAGAGAGCTGGACATCCTGCCTTTTTAAGATAAACATGGTGTGGCGATCTGACTCCTCTCTGGGGCGGGATGGGCAAACTAGCCAGTTGTAATGCTATAGTATGATGCACAAAAGATCAGCAAAGCTGCCAATATTCCCACTAGTCTGCCCATGTTTGGGGCTGAGCATAACGAAGTGGAAAAAGTCGGCTCCAGTAGCTCAGTTGGATAGAGCATCTGCCTTCTAAGCAGACGGTCACAGGTTCGAGTCCTGTCTGGGGCGTATATTAAGGGCGATCGCCATGACCCAAGCAAAGCCAAGATTCGCCACTTTTGAAGAGTATCTGTCTTACAGCAGTGAGTTGGAAGGGCGCTTCCAATTAATTGACGGGGAGTTGATTGAATTGCCGCCAGAATCTAGGTTTAACAGCACGATCGCCATCTACATTCTGCTGGCACTCATCAAGGCAGGTATATCGATAGAACTTATTCATCCCGGCAAGTGTGAGGTACAAGTTCCTATCCTGAACATGGGTGATGCTGCCAATCGCTTTCCCG
This sequence comes from Elainellales cyanobacterium, assembly GCA_038204505.1. Taxonomy (GTDB): domain Bacteria; phylum Cyanobacteriota; class Cyanobacteriia; order Elainellales; family Elainellaceae; genus Timaviella. The sequence goes on along the minus strand of JBBRCV010000019.1, from coordinate 33,688 downwards.
ATCTGGTAACCCTGCGCGAAGAACATCTAGACCTGACTCAGCGCCGCCTGACTATTACGCTTGATATGCCGCCGCCGTGCCTGGTTGTGGAAGTGGTTAGCCCTGGCAAAACCAACCGCGATCGCGACTACATCAATAAACGGGCGCAATATGCCGCGATCGGGGTAGACGAGTATTGGATTGTTGACCCTGTAGATCAAACGGTGCTGGTGTTAGAGCTATCAGGTGAGGAGTATAAAGAGGTGCAGTTTCAGGGAGGCGATCGCATCCTATCTATTGCTTTTCCTAACCTGATGTTGATGGCTGAACAGATCTTTCAAACGGAAAGTTAATAGAGACGAGGTAGCCGCCATGACGCAAGCTAAACTCAGGTTCGCCAGTTTTGAAGAATATTTGGTTTGGAGTGATGACCCTGAGAATTATATGGAGGGTCGTTACGAGCTAATTGATGGGGAGTTAGTTGAGTTAATGCCTGAAGCAGAACCAAACCTGGCGATCGCAAAATTCATTTTTTTCATGTTGGTTACGGCTGGTGTCCCAATGCGCCTCGTCCTTCTAGGAGATTGTGAAGTTTAAGTCTCCGTCTTGCAACCAGGCGATGCCGCGAATCGGTACCCAGATCTACTGGTAGTGAGAGCAGAACATATCCCGCTGATGACAAAACGAGCAACGATTACGCTCGATATGCCACCTCCGTGCATGGCGGTAGAAGTTGTTAGTCCAGGGAAACGAAATCACGCGCTGCTTTGCAGATACCGCAAGGGTCGCGATTACAACAGTAAGCTGGCTCAGTATGAGGCGATCGGCATAGATGTTTACTGGATTATCGACCGTCAATCGCAGATAGTTGTGGTGTTTGAGCTAGAGCAATCGGGGTACAAGAAGGTAGGAGAATTTAAGGACGGCGATATTGTCCCTTGCTCGACTTGTCCAGCGCTGGCACTCACAGCAGAGCAAATCCTCAACGCAGGTTAAAACTAACCCTGATACTGCTGGCTATAGGTTCTGCTAAACTGCTAGCGCGATCGCCTAAAACAACGATTCCCCGATAGAATTAATTGGGTTAATCCTCACGAATATTCACTTTCAGGCGGCGCAATGCGGATCTCTTTGAATTGGTTACGGGAACTTGTCGATATCACCATGACCCCAGAGGAATTGGCAGAAGCGCTGACGATGGCTGGGTTTGAGGTCGAAGAGATTGAAGATCGGCGGACGTGGGCAGAAGGCGTGGTAATTGGCAAAGTGTTGACTCGTGAGCCTCACCCCAATGCTGACAAGCTCAGCGTTTGCACTGTAGATATTGGCAGCAGTAAACCTTCGACGATTGTTTGCGGAGCGGCGAATGTGCGGGCAGATATCTACGTGCCTGTAGCGACTTTGGGCAGCTATTTGCCTATCGTGGATCTGAAGATTAAGCCTCGGAAGTTGCGAGACGTGCCCTCGGAAGGAATGATTTGCTCGTTGGCAGAAGTGGGGTTGGCGAAGGATTCTGAAGGCATTCATATTTTTACTGAAGAGAATTTGCAGGTTGGGGCGGATGCCCGATCGCTCTTGGGACTGGATGATGTGGTGTTAGATCTGACTTCGACGGCAAACCGAGCAGATGCGCTGAGCATGGTGGGAATTGCGCGGGAAGTGGCGGCAATTACGGGCGCAGCATTGAGATTGCCAGAACCTGAAGCGATCGCCACTCAACAATCCGACGACTTGACGATTCGGATTACCGAGACGCAGGCTTGTCCAATTTATATGGGAACGGCGATCGCTGGGATAAAGATTGCTCCCTCGCCTAAATGGCTTCAGCGACGATTGCAGGCAGCAGGCACTCGCCCGATTAATAATGTGGTGGACGTGACAAATTATGTGCTGCTGGAATGGGGTCAGCCGCTTCATGCGTTTGACCGCGATCGCCTTCAGTCCCTCGTTCCAGCCAGCGCGATCGCTCTCAACATGGGCGTTCGCTTTGCCGACTCTAGTGAAACTCTGGCTACCCTTGATGGTCAAAAGCGCATTCTACAAGAGCAAACTTTGGTGATTACGGCAAATGATCAGCCTGTAGCGTTAGCAGGCGTTATGGGTGGCGAATCGACTGAGGTTTCTGCGGAAACCCAAAACCTGATATTGGAGGCAGCGATTTTTGACCCTGTTGCAATTCGGCGATCGGCGCGATCGCAGGGCATTCGCACAGAAGCTTCGACTCGCTACGAGCGTGGCGTTAACCAGGCAGCAGTTGGGATTGCCTGTCAGCGCGCGTTAGGTCTAATCCTGGAGCTGGCAGGAGGAACGATAGGAACGCAAGCCGTTACCGATACTCGTCCTGGACAAACTGAGACAGTGCGAACCATTGCTCTGCGTTTAGAGCGAGTTAATCAAGTTTTGGGACCGATTAGTTTAACCACAGACAATGATGAAGAACCAGAAGTTGCCGATTTACAGGCAGCAGATGTAGAACGCACTTTAACCGCTTTGGGTTGCCATCTGACGCTGACCCAGCCTGGAATTTGGTCAGTTACAGTACCGCCCTACCGCTACCGAGATTTAGAGCGCGAGATTGATTTAATTGAAGAAGTGGCGCGGCTTTATGGGTTCAATAAATTCTGCGACACGCTGCCCAGCAAAACCGAGCCAGGTTTCCTTTCTGTAGAACAAGCGCTGAGCCGCAAGATTCAGGCGGCGTTTCAGGCAGTAGGGCTGACGGAGGTGATTCACTATTCTCTGGTTAAGGCAGCGTCTCAGGATCAGGTTTCGTTGGTGAATCCATTGCTGGCTGAGTATTCGGCGCTACGGACGGAATTGGTGACAGGATTAATTGATGCCTTTCAGTACAACCTGGAGCAGGGCAACGGGGCGTTGAATGCCTTTGAAATTGGGCGCGTGTTCTGGCGGGATGAGGAGGGGCTGGCGGAAGCCGATAAGGTGGCGGGAATTATGGGTGGTGATGCCAAGCAGGGGCTATGGACGCAGAGTGGACGCGAGCAGCCAATGAGCTGGTTTGAGGCAAAGGGTCGTCTGGAAAGTGCCTTTCAGCGGCTGGGACTGGGGGTAGAATATCAGCCCGATCGCCGGGATACATCGCTCCATCCGGGGCGGACGGCTTCGCTGTGGGTGCAGGGCGATCGCTTAGGCACATTTGGTCAAGTCCATCCCCAGCTACGGCAAGAGCGGGGGCTACCCGATGAGGTCTATGTCTTTGAATTAGACTTAGATGTAATGTTCGATCGCCTCGATCGTGACGAGCAAATTACCCCGATTTTCCAGGTCTATTCCCCTTATCCTGCCTCTGACCGCGATATTGCCTTTTTTGCTTCAGTCAAGATTTCGGTGGCAGAACTAGAGCGAACTATTAAGAAGGCGGGTGGGACGCTGCTAGAGTCTGTGACGTTGTTTGATGAATATCTGGGGGAGAATGTGCCCGAAGGAAAGCGGAGTTTGGCGTTTCGATTGGTGTATCGAACGGGCGATCGCACTCTCAAGGATGAAGACGTAGAGCCGATTCACAAGAAAGTGCGGGATGCATTGGTTGAAAAATTCAGTGTAGATTTGAGAAGTTAAGGGGAAATTTAATAATGCCGAAATACATCATGTGGGGCACCTATTGCCAGGATGTTTTAGAAAAGCGCGACCCTTTTCGCCAAGCGCATCTAGACGGTTTAGCTCAACAGAAAGCAAGCGGGACTTTGATTACAATTGGGCCCACAAAAGATTTAGCCCAAGTTTTTGGCATCTACGAGGCAGAAAATGAGGCGATCGTGCGGCATCTGGTCGAAGCAGATCCTTACTGGCAAAATGGAGTTTGGACAGGCTACGAAATCAAGGAATGGATACAAGCCTTCTGAAATAGCTTTATTCTGTTAAACAATGCTTAACTAAAGTCTTGCTTAACTAAAGTCTTAGTAAAAGTTCTAGTTAAATCGTAGTCCGGTAAGTTTATCTCAGGAGCGGGGTCGTGCCTAAGTCCTCAAAGTATCTTTTAGTAGGGTCTTCAGAAGCTTACAGCGGTAAATCGGCTGTGGTTCTGGGGCTGGCAAATCAATTTAAAGAGAAAGGAATTGACATCGCCTATGGCAAGCCGATCGGCACTTGTTTGAGCGAATCTCAAGTCGATACCGTCGATGAAGATGTCCGATTCATCACCCAAACGCTTAATTTGCCAGAGAATCGCTTGCTGCCCACGCTGCTTTCTTTGGATCAGACCACGATTACTAAAAAGCTTTCTGGGCAAGATCCAGTTGACTATGTTCAAGCCCTTCAACAATATTCGCCTGTTTCAGATTTGGTGCTTCTAGAAGGCTCTAGCAGTCTAGAAGAAGGCAGGCTGTTTGATTTGGCAATGCCGCAAATGGCTGAGGCACTGAATGCTTCGGTGGTTTTGGTGGCGCGATGTCACTCTGGGTTAGTCGTCGAAGGGCTAATGGCGGCGAAGCAGCAGTTGGGCGATCGCCTCATTGGGGTCTTGCTCAACGACATTCCTTTAACGCAGATGGATCTGACCCAAACCCAGATTAAGCCGTTCTTAGAAAAGCAGGGCATTGAAGTGTTGGGAATGCTGCCCCACAACGATCTTTTGCGGAGCGTTAGCGTTGGTGAACTAGTCCGTCGGTTAAATGCTGAGGTGCTCTGTCGCCCCGATCGCATGGAGCTGATGGTAGAAAGCCTCAAAATTGGGGCAATGAATGTTAACTCGGCGTTGGAGTATTTCCGACGAGCGCATAACATGGCGGTTGTGACCGGGGGCGATCGCACTGACATTCAAGTCGCAGCGCTAGAGACCTCAACCCAATGCCTGATCCTGACTGGGCATTTGCCTCCGACAGACACCATTCTCAGCCGTGCCGAAGATTTAGAAGTACCCATTCTTTCGGTCGATCTAGATACATTGACAACGGTAGAAATTATCGACAAAGCCTTTGGGCAAGCGCGATTGCATGAACCCATTAAAGTGCAAGAAATCTGTCACCTGATGGCAAAGCATTTTGATGGCGATCGCCTTTTAGCAAAGTTAGGACTAGAACCTGTGGTCACTCCTTAACCCTAGCTAGGTTAAGAAACCTAACCAAATTTATACCTTAGTTACAAGATAACCCGGTTAAATTCATCTCCGAATGTTTAGGTGATAGGTTGGTTAAATAGATGACATGAAATCACATTTAATCAACCCATTCATACTTAAAAAATGTACGACAAAGACTCTAAGAAAGACTGGCTGGGTGGTGCTGTGACCGCAGCTCTAGGTGCAGGTGTTGTCACTTCTTTTGCCATTAGTCGAGGGCAACATCCGTTACTTGCTTTAGGTATTACTGCTATTGCTGTAACAGCAACCCTCGTCATCGATCATTATCTTCCAAAAAGTTAGCTTTAAAAAACAGCCTCCTGACTTCCGCGTTCTTAAAATGTGGAAGTTTTTTTGGCTAAAACCGCTCCATTTGATAGAAATCGTGTAGGATACTTTTCTGAAAAGAGAAATGCAAAGTCTAGTACAGCTTGTCCAAAGTATGACGCGTATTCCATTCGCACCAAGGCATATATTTTTACCTTAGTAGAATATGCTGACTTGAACGACGCTGGCTTATAGCTTTTGCGTTGCTAGTCATTTCTCTTGTAGAAAGCTACTCTATCGTTCTAATTAATTCATCACACTGGGTCATTGCGGTATGAAAATCTCTCAATCTACCTCCTCAGCCTTGGTGCTGCTAGCAACTCTCGCATTAGCTCCTCTTAGTGCAGTGTCGGCTCCAGCTCTAGCACGCCCCTCGGCTTCCTCCCCATCACCCCAACTCATTAGCCAAGCCGGGGCAATGAGTCTGGGGGGTAGCGGTCCGTTAGTCAGTCAGTTGCAAGAAGACCTGGCAACCTTGGGCTATTTCAGTGGTACAAACACAGGTTATTTTGGCTCGGCTACTGAAGATGCAGTGATTCGCTTTCAGCGGGATGCTGGACTGACTGTTGATGGACAAGTGGGTTCTGGAACCAGTGAAGCGATTCAGCAACGAATTGGCACAGGAGGTTCATCAGCACCTGCCAGCGAAACCTTAATGCCTAACGACACGGGTGCTCAAGTTTCTGAGTTGCAAAGAAGACTGATTACTTTAGGATATTTCGATGGTCCTGCAACTGGATTTTTTGGATCTCTGACCCAGGCTGCTGTAATTAATTTTCAGCAAGCTAATGGCATAGCGGCAGATGGAATTGTCGGCAGAGGCACAGCAGAAGCCTTACGACAAGCAAAGTAGCTAAAACAGTTCTATTTACTTAGAAATCGAGTTAAATGTTTGCTTAAACGAGAAGTATGATACCCAATGTTCCCTATACCGCTTAATAAGTATTCCATTCGCACCAAGCTGTATATTTTTCTCGCAATGGTAGGATATGCTGACATGAACGGTACTAGTCTATAACTTTTACATTGCTAGCCGTTATCTCTTGTAGAAGGTTACCTATCGTCCTAATTAATTCATCACAATGGGTCATTGCAGTATGAAAATCTTTCAATCTACCTCTTCAACCTTGTTATTGCTGTTAGCAACCGTTGCGTTAGCTCCTGCGGCTAATGCAGTGGCGACTCCAGCGCTGACGCGTCCCTCGGTTTCGTCCCCTTCACCCCAACTCATTAGCCAAGCAGGAATAATGAGTCTGGGAGGGAGCGGTCCATTAGTCAGTCAGTTGCAGTCAGATCTAGCAACTTTAGGCTATTTCAGTGGTCCAAACACAGGTTATTTTGGATCGGTTACTCAAGATGCAGTTATTCGCTTTCAGGGAGATGTGGGACTGACTGCTGATGGAGCAGTGGGTCCTGCAACCAGTGAGGCGATTCAGCAACGGATTGGGGGGGGGGGGGTTCCCAGACGTCCTCCTTCAGGCAATGTGCTGCGAAGGGGTGACAGCGGTCCGCAGGTTGTAGAACTTCAAAATCTCTTGCAGCGGTTTGGGTATTTTAGTGGTCCGGCAACAGGTTATTTTGGTTCAGTGACTGAAGATGCGGTTTTAGCACTCCAGTACGCGGTAGGAATAACTGAAGATGGCATTGCCGGACCTGCTGTTTATGCTGCAATGGGGCAATAACTCTTCGGAGTACTAATTGGTCGTGCTAGTTTAAAAACAAAAGGCGAAGGATGATTCCCTCGCCTTTTATTGTTGTGCTTTTAGTAGGCATCCTGAAGTTCAAAGAAATCAGGCGAGATGTAATCTTTGCGGAGGGGCCAGCCGACCCAATCTTCGGTCATCAATAGGCGCTTGAGGTTAGGATGTCCTTCATAAATGATGCCGAACATGTCGTAGCTTTCACGCTCTTGCCAGTCTGCCCCTTTCCAGATCCAGTAGACCGAAGACACTTTTGGATCTTCGCGGGGGAGAAATACTTTGACCCGGACTTCTTCAGGGCGATCGGCATTATCGCTAACTTTAATTAAGTGATAAACGCTGACCAGATCGTTGCCAGGTCCCGTATCATAGGCGCACTGATACTGCAAGCAGTTGAACCCATAGGCATAGAGCGCAGTACAGAAGGGAAGAAGGAATTCGCGATCGACCTTCAGTATTTCTGTTCCTAGATGGTCAGGCTCCAGGGCCTCATGTCCAAAGCCATTCTCAGTCAACCATTTAGAGGTTCTTCCAGTCTCAATCACCGCTGTTTCGGTGACGGCTGGTGCAGTTACAGCAGCTTCAGGCTGCGAGGGGGTTGCTTCTTCAGCCACGAATGCTCTCCTTCTGGGTTTGTTCTAATGCTGGGGAAACAGGCATTCCCATCGCTTCCATCAATTCCTTGGGAGGTGCTTGGCGAGCGGCTGACTTAAGATAATTGCCCGTCAGGATTTCGGGAACAACCTTCATCTTGTGATTTTTAACGTAGTAGCGATGGGTTTGTCCAAAGCTGCCCCGTTCTGCCAAAGCCTCGTTAGAGATTTTCTTACGCAGTTTGATGATCGCATCAATGATGGCTTCAGGACGGGGAGGACAGCCAGGAATGTAAACATCTACAGGAATCAGTTTATCAACCCCTCGGACTGCCGTAGGAGAATCCATGCTGAACATGCCGCCTGTAATGGTGCAAGCGCCCATCGCCATCACGTATTTGGGATCGGGCATTTGCTCATAAAGTCGTACCAAAGCTGGAGCCATTTTCATGGTGACTGTTCCCGCAACGATGATTAGATCGGCTTGGCGAGGACTGGAGCGAGGCAATAGACCGAAGCGATCGAAGTCAAAGCGAGAGCCAATTAGGGCGGCAAACTCAATAAAGCAGCAGGCAGTGCCATACAGCATGGGCCAAAGGCTAGAGAGGCGCGCCCAGTTGTGAATGTCATCTACGGTGGTGATAATGACGTTCTCTGAAAGCTCTTGGGTAATTTCGGGTCTGCCAGCCTTGTTAATTAAGCTGTCTGAAATATTTTCACTGTCTGAAATGTTTCTAGTAGAGGGGGTCATGACCATTCGAGTGCTCCTTTGCGCCAAGCGTAGACGAGTGCAACAACTAGGATTGAAATAAAGACTAGGGCTTCGATAAAGGCTAATAACCCTAGTTGACTAAATGCCACTGCCCAAGGGTAAAGAAATACCGTTTCAACATCAAAAACAACAAAGACTAGGGCGAACATGTAATAGCGAATGTTGAATTGAATCCAAGCTGCCCCTAAAGGCTCCATGCCCGATTCGTAGGTGGTCGATCGCTCTACGCCTTTGCGACGTGGGGCGGTAACGAGAGAAATTCCTAATGCTAACAGCGGCACAAGGGTGCAGACCAGCAGGAAAACCAGGAAGTATTCGTAGCCGTTGAGTGAAAACACGATGAGAGCGACCGTTTTAGTAGGGGTGGACTCACCTTGTATGTTACCGCTTTTTTACATTACGAGGCGGTGAAAATTTCTGCTGTCCCATACCTACCCTTGATGGCATCCATTGTGTTTGTTAGGGATCGCTGAGATGAGAGCCGGGGTTTTCTTGAAGCCACGCTTCCCACAGGTCAGGACGGCGATCGCGCGTGCGTTCCATTTGCTGCTGCTTGCGCCATTGAGCGATCGCCCCATGATTCCCCGACAGCAGAACATCCGGCACTTTCCACCCGCGAAACTCTGCCGGACGAGTGTACTGTGGATAGTCTAAAAGTCCTGACTCAAAGCTTTCTAATTTTAAAGATTCTTCTTTCCCGACAGTTCCAGGCATCAGGCGCACGACACCATTCAGCAACGCCAAAGCCGGGATCTCGCCACAGGTCAAAACAAAATCGCCTAACGATACTTCCCTCGTTACTCCATGCAACACCCGCTCGTCAATGCCTTCGTAATGTCCGCAAAGAATCACCAATTGGTCGTAGCTGGTTAGCTCTTGGAATAGCGACTGGTTCATGGTTTTACCCTGCGGAGTCATAAAAATGACCTCTCGACGGGGCAAAATGGGAATTGATTCGATCGCCGCAAAAATAGGTTCGGGCTTGATCAACATGCCCACGCCGCCGCCGTAAGGCTCGTCATCAACCTTGTGGTGTTTATCAGTCGTGAAATCGCGGGGATTAGTGAGATGGACGACAGCGATTTGACGGGCGATCGCCTTTCCCACTAAGCCAGAGCTAAGGGGAGAAGTAAAGAAGTCAGGAAACAGAGTAACAATGTCGAAGCGCACAGTTGTATTTTAGAAGAGCCATTAGTCAATATAGTTGAGTTTGCCAGTCGATATGAAGTCTAGACAAAAGTCTCTTTAGTCGTAGGCATGATATTGATATCGACAAGCTTACGAAGACAAATACGTGTACTGACTTAAACTCTGCTCATAGTTTTGCAACAGCATTTGCGACTCTTGCAACGTAATTTGATGATCTTGCAACGCTTGTTCTGTTCGCCGCCGGATATTTTCAATCAAGTCCTCAGAATCATATTGAACATAGCTCAATACCTCTTTCATGGTGTCGCCTTTGACTACGTGTTCAATCTGGTAGCCCTTGGGCGTGAGCTTAATGTGAATAGCATTAGTATCACCAAACAGATTATGTAAATTGCCCATAATTTCCTGATAAGCCCCACCCAGGAACATAGCAAGGTAATAAGGCTCATCGGGGCGCAAGTCATGGAGTTCTAGGACAGATTTCACATCTCGTAGATCAATAAACTGGTCGATTTTACCGTCGCTGTCGCAGGTCAGATCAGCTAGAGTGCCGCGTTGAAGAGGCTCCTCCCCCAAGCGATGGATAGGCATGATGGGAAATAGCTGGTCGATCGCCCAACTATCAGGAGCCGACTGAAAAACAGAAAGATTGATGTAATAAATAGAAGACATGATCTTTTCCAAATCTTCCAAGTCATCAGGAACATACTCTTGTTGCCGCACGATCTCCTGAATTTTGCGACAACACGCCCAGTAAAGCCGTTCTGCCCTGGCGCGTTCGGTCAGGCTAACGTAGCCAAACCCAAATAGACTGATGACTTCTTCCTTAAACTGAGTTGCATCGTGATACATCTCCTGGTAGTTTTCGACGGTAATAGATTGGTAAGTTTCGTAGAGATTACGAATGATTAAATGCTCTTTATCCTTTGCAGGAGCAGGGGTTTCAGAAGATACATCGCTGGTTCCTAACACATCAAAAACCAGAACAGATTGATGTGAGGCGATCGCCCTGCCGCTTTCACTGACTAAAGTTGGTACAGGTAATCCCTTTTCCTCACAAGCTTCCTTTACCTCTGCCACTACGTCATAGGCGTAGTTCTGCATACTGTAATTTTTAGAAGCATGGAAGTTCGTTTTAGAGCCGTCATAATCCACTGCTAAACCACCGCCCACATCGAGATATTGCATGTTTGCGCCCAGTTTTGCCAGTTCTACATAAATTTGGCTCGCTTCCCGAATGGCGTCTTTAACAACGCTAATTGCAGAGATTTGGGAGCCAATGTGAAAGTGCAAAAGCTGGAGCGAGTCGAGCATATCTGCTGCTTTGAGGCGATCGACTGCATTAATAATTTCAGGAATAGTCAAGCCAAACTTGGCGCGATCGCCCGCTGACACGCCCCACCGCCCAATGCCTTTATTACTCAACTTAGCCCGAACCCCCAGCAATGGCTTAATGCCTACTTTATGACTGGCTTCAATTACCAGATCCACTTCCTCGGCTTGCTCTAAAACGATAATGGGCGTGTACCCCAAGCGTTGCGCCAGAATTGCCGTTTCAATATACTCTTTGTCCTTATATCCATTACAAATGACGAGCGCACCCGGAGTATCTAGCATTGCCAAAACAATCATTAACTCTGGCTTTGATCCTGCCTCTAAACCAAATAGATGAGGCTTACCGAAGCGCACCAGATCTTCGATTAAGTGCCGCTGCTGGTTGCATTTAACTGGAAAAACGCCTCGGTAAACTCCAGGATAGTTGTAACGAGCGATCGCCCTGGAAAAGCAAGCATTCAACCGTTCAATGCGGTCTTCTAAAATATCTGAAAAGCGAATTAGCAAAGGCAGCCCTAAGTTGCGCTGTTTGAGAGCATTGACCAACTCAAATAAATCGAGAGAGCCACCGCGATCGCCTTGAGGAGAAACAGTCACATGACCCGCCGCATTGATCGAGAAATAAGGTTCACCCCAGCCCTGAATGCGATAAAGCTCTTCGCTGTCTTCGATCGTCCAAGACTTTTTGGGCAGTTCTACTTTAGCCAGCGCACTGGGTGTAGGGGCGATCGCAGGCGTTGTCGTCGATATACCATTCAGCGCGACCTCTGGCTCGGCGTTCACTTTCTCAGCTTCTTTGGCTTTTGACTGCTTTCCCATTCTGTTTCAACCTGGCACGCGATTTAATCTGAGAGTATAGCTTACTCGTTTTCCAAAGCGCTGCCTATTGGAAGCCGATAACCTTGGGATAACGTGACTTTAATCTAGACAGTGTTATGCGGCAGATCAATAGGAATGGTTTGTCTAACTGCAAACGGTGGATTCACGAAATCAATTCAAAATTAGAAATTCAAAATGGACTGCTCTGGGATGATCATCATTTTGAATTTTGAACTTTGAACCCATCAGATTAAGCTAGACAAACCAATAGTGCTTTGCCTTGACCGATGAAGCCTGAGAACTTTCCTGACCTGTATGTGAAGGGACTGTAAGCATAAAGTATCTAAAGTATGATATTTTGACGAACTGAGCCCTTTGAACGAAGATTATGAGAAATTTACTTGCTTTATACTTACCGATCGCCTCTCTCATGCTCTGTATTTTTCTGGGTGGATTCTTAGCAGATAGTTCCGCTTCTAAAGCAGATGTCATCTCATGGGTGGCTGTGTTTGTCGGATCTGCCCTCTTCCCTGTGGTCATTCCTATTGCTTTGACCGAGAGATTGCTAAAGGCTTGCTTGCCTAAGCCAGCCCGATTGTTGAAAGCTCCTCAACGTTAAACCTACCGCGATCGCACTGTTTGTTAGTTAAGCTTGTTAGTTAAACAGCCTGTTCAATTAAGTGGCTGTTAATTGAACAGCTTATTAGTTGAGTAGTCTGCTGATTTGGTCAGGATGCAACTGCTCGACATTGTTGAGAACGATCACTGCGCCAGCTTGCTCTAGTTTGTGGATGTAGTCGGCTGCGTAATGGGTGGATGCTTGAGCGTGAGGCGGCAGAATGCCTACACTAATCCACTGGCGATCGGGCTGTTGAGCGCGCGCTTGGGTGACTGTGTACATATCTGCAACGGTGTCGCCCACATAGATGATGGGCAAACCGACAGAATCTAGCTGAGCGATCGCCTGGAATAGTCCAGTAGGATCGGGCTTGCCGGGTGCATCTTCCATTGCCACTAAAACTGGAGACTGCAACCCTAACCGTTTTTCCAGCACATAGCGAGCCGACCCTTGCGTAGCTCCGCTAAAAAAGCCCCACAGAATTCCGGCTGCGGTCAATTGCTGAAGGTAATCGGGCTGGAGCAACAACGGCTCTTGGGTGATGTAGCCGTTCCAGCGGTCAGGATTGTCTAGCTCTCTGCCCCGGTAGCGGCGTTGGAAATAATCAACGATCGCTTCGTAGTTAAGGTTAAGCTGCTCTCTAGGCTGTCCTTGCTGCTCAAAGTGGCGATAGGTAAATTCTTGAGCGGCTTCCCAATCGTTATTCCAAATACCTTCTTCTTTCAGCTCATCAATATCGGCTTGACTGGGACGATATGCCCCTTGGGTGAATTGCTCTACGGTGTCTGCCAGTGCCCGACGGTAGGAGCCGCTGACATCTCGAATCACGCCGTCGATGTCAAAAATTACTGTGGCAAAATTCTTCATTGCTCTAGCACTCCTCCGCAGACGCTATCTTTTTCTTCAGATCTTTAGATACAATAGGGGATCGTTGTAAAGTTTGGGAACGCAACAGTCGTTCGGGAGGGTTGTTTGACAAAGTTTATCTTAAAGGTTCTCTGGCTAGAACAGAATGTGGCGTTGGCAGTTGATCAGATTGTGGGCAAAGGTACCAGTCCGTTGACTTCGTATTTCTTTTGGCCGCGTAATGATGCGTGGGAACAGTTGAAGTCTGAGCTAGAAGCTAAGCATTGGATTGCTGAGAGCGATCGCTTTGAGTTGCTTAACAAAGCTACAGAAGTCATCAACTTTTGGCAAGAAGAAGGCAAGCGCACCTCTATGAATGATGCACAGGCTAGATTCCCTGAAGTGGCATTTACCGGAAGCAACTAGTAAGGTTTCTTTGACCCGGTTCGACCAGAAAGGTTCAACCGGGATCAATGGGGGCAGAAATTATCTGCTCCTTTTTAGTGCCTGTCAGATTCCACCACTTCTCGAACCCGGTAGATAGGGCGGTTTTGCGACTCGTGGTAGGTTCGCATCAACAGTTCGCCTAGCAAGCCAAAGCTGAAGAGTTGAACGCCAGTTAGGAACAAGACCACTGAGAGGGTGAGCAAGGGGCGATTGCCAATGCTTTGTCCTAAGCCTAGCTTCAAAAAGGTCAGATAGCCGCCCATCCCTAAGCCAATCAGCATTGACAATAGTCCAAACAACCCAAATACATGCATGGGGCGGGTCAGGAATTTCTTCATAAAGAAGATAGTAAACAAATCCATTAATACCCGAAAGGTTCGCCCTAGCCCGTACTTACTGCGCCCAAATTGTCGAGCGTGATGGGTAACAGGAATTTCAGCTATTTTGGCTCCTTCGATGTATGCCAAAGCGGGTAAGAAGCGGTGAAGTTCGCCGTAGAGGTTCATGTCCATGACTAACTCGGCGCGGTAGGCTTTGAGGGAGCAGCCGTAGTCATGAATGTTGACCCCGGTGACCTTGCCGATTAGCCAGTTGGCAATTTTAGAGGGGATAAGGCGCGTGAACATGTCGTCTTGTCGCTGTTTGCGCCAACCACTGACCATATCGTAGCCTTCGTTGAGCTTTTCTAATAGCAGCGGAATATCGCTAGGATCGTTTTGCAAGTCGCCGTCTAAGGTGATGATGACTTGCCCCATGGCGTGATGAAATCCGGCTGCCATGGCGGCAGTTTGCCCATAGTTGCGGCGCAGCAGGACGGCGCGGAGGTCGGTGCGGTCTTGTGCCAGTTTTTTGAGCAGCTCGGCAGAACCGTCCTTTGAGCCATCGTCTACGCAGATGGTTTCGTAGGCGATGCGTTGGTTCTGGAGGGCTGTGGCGATCGCTTCGACTAACCGAGGAATGCTTTCGACCTCGTTATAAATGGGCACGACGACCGAAACCTTAACTTGAACGGGGCGAAACCCAGATATTCCCTGTGACCCTTCGGGCACGAATGACGTACTCATAAGACTCGCCTTGTGAAACAGGCTCTATTCTACCGAGTTTTGACCCTTGCTAAGCCTGCTCCAATGACTTCGGCAAAGATACTAATCATTCGGTAGAGCGCTACGCCGCCAATGATAGTGCCTGTGGGAAGCTGGGAACCAAGTAGGGCGATCGCGGTTGCTTCAAATACGCCAATGCCTCCGGGTGCGCCTGGGACAACGAGTCCTAGCACCCAGGCAAAACTAAAGGCACTGAATATTAATGGAATTTGGGTAGGGGCGATCGGGCTTAACGCCGATAGGGTTAGCAAGAAACCTAGTCCCCGCAATGCCACAAATCCGGCTTCGCCTAACAGCGGCAGGAATGGATAGCGTCGAATTTGAAGCGGCTGTTGAATTTGAACAGCCTGTTTAAATTCAACAGCTTGAGTATCTTGAGGCTTTTTTTTGAGGCGACTAGCAAGTTGAAGGAGTGGATTTAGGAATCTAGGATGAATGGCGATTAAGACGGCGGATAGACAAAGGAGTTGGGTGATGCCGCTAGTGCGGCTGCCAGTAGTGAGAGCGATCGCCAATGCTGCCGCCGCCATCAGCAGAGGTTCTAGCACTACACTTAAGGTTGCTGCCTCAACGGAGAATCCAGCATTTTTGGCGGCGATGACTCTGCCATAAAAGTGCCAGACGTTGCCAGGAAGATATTTAGCGAGGTTGGTGGTGAGGTAGACTCTGATGCTCCAAAGTCCCGAAGCGGGTTGATTGAGTTCGTGTAAGATCCAACTCCAAACCCAGCCCGACAAAATGTGAGCAAGTAGGGTGACGAAGAGGGCGATCGCCAACTTAAGATATCCTGTTGCAGTGATCCGAATAGCGGCGACTTCTTGCCAGTTTTGATGAATAGCACTGGCAATAAAAAAGACGGTTCCGCCCACAATGATCCAGCGGAGGTAAGGCTTGAAACGAGAGAGCTTAATGATAGCCATTAGGCGATCGCAGCCTCACACTGTACAAAAACTCCGTTGATGGCATTCATTAAACAATTTAGATCATAAATTGTATAGACCTTGATGTTTTTGGCAAACTGATTTGCCGCCAATCGTCCAAACTCCCAGACTTTACCATTGGAAACGATTCCAAAAATGGGTTGATGCAATTCGCTGTTGAGTTTTTGAACAGCGACCATTTCTGCTAAACATTGTCCCCAGCCTTCAGCAAAATCATCTCGCTTGGCTTCCACAACAATGATGTAGGGTTGGTCAAACACAAATTTGCCTAGGGGCGATCGCTTCGCCACAATATAATCTGGAATGCCGCACAGCTTCTCATTAAAGCTAATGGGCTGATGACTCCAAAGGCTGAAACGTTCTTTATGGTGCTTATAAACTTCTTTGAGAGTAGGATAAATTAGATTTTCACAAACGGCATATTCTGAATTGTCGAAAACGACTTCTCTAAGGCTAAATTCAATATCTGCTTTGAACGCTTCATTGCTAACGAAGGAGACTTCTGCTACAAAATCCATATCCATTGAGACTATCTGATATTCCTTAAGAACATCGCCAATTCCTTTATAGGTTGTGAACGGCATCTTGCTTCCTCTACACTTCCCGCACCACTAGAATAACGTTTTCTGTGAACTTCTCGAAGGTGTCGTCGTGGCTGATGACGAAGAGTTGACGGAAGGTTTTGATGTTGGCGATCGCTTCTGCCAAGCTTTCTCGCCTGGGTCGATCCATGTTGGTGGTCGGTTCATCAAAAAAGGCGATGTCGATATCTGCTAACACGCGAAGTAATGCTAATCGTACTGCTAATGCCGCACACATTTGTTCACCACCGGATAGATTAATGAATCGACGGTTGTGTGCGCCTTCTTGCACAATGATTTCGTAATCTTTTGTCCATTCCAGCGCTACGTTGGGGCGATTGATTAATTCGCGGAAGAGGCGATCGGCTTCGTGAGAAATATTTTGTACGTAGCGTTCGGTAATTCGTGGTCCCGCTTCTTTGTAGACTTTACGGGCGAAGGAGATGAAGCGCTTAACTTTTTCAGTTTGTTGGAGTTCTTCAACGGCGCGATCGCGTTTTTCGGCAATGCCTTGGAGCGTTGCAATTTGGGTGCTAATTTCCATGAGCCGTTTGCGCTGTTGCGGTAATCCTCCAGAGAGCTGATCGGCTTGACTACGCCTGTGACTGTATGCAGTTTCGACTTGTTGCCAGAGAGTGGGATCGTAGTCTTTAAGGAGGCGATCGCTCTCGGTCTGAATATCGTTCTGTTCTGTTTGTAATTCCTGTAGCTGAACGGTTACTGTTTGCAGTTCCGGCTCTAGTTTACGAAGTTGATTAGCATCGTTCTGATATTGTAGATAAATCAAGTAGGCGGGTTGATGAGCCTGACGGTTCTGTTTTTGTTGCTCAATCTGTTCATCTAGGTTGGCAAATGCATTAAATTGCTCATCAAGTCGAGTAATTAATGCTTGTATTTGATCTCGTTGTTCAACAATAGCTAATTGTTGGGTTGTCAATTTTGGCTGCTGTTGTAAATCTCTGGTTAAAAGCTGGCTGCGACCGCGTGGGTCGGCGAGTTGAGCAAGGCTGGCGGCGAGGTGCGATCGCTTCTGCTGTAGCTCCGGTTCGGCGGTTAATTGCTGGGTAAGTGCAGAGAGGCGATCGGCTGATTGCTTAATTTCTATTTGAAGACTGTCTTGCTGCGCTTGCTTTGCCGCTAAGCCAGAGAGTTCGGCACGAGATTGGTATGCCGCATCAAGCTTGGCTTTAATCTGTTGAAGTTGCTGCTGAAGTTTGGGGACAGAGGTTTGCTCAGATAAATCTGCCAGAATTTTCCACAGTGAATTGATTAACTCGGTGTTGAGCTCTATTCCGGCTTCGATCGTTTCTAGTGCAAGTTGGGCGGCGGCAAGCGGCGAGGTTTGCAGAATTTTTCGGAGGGCATCGATCGCATCTTCGGCTTGCAGTTGATGACGATCGCCCCTACTTTCACCATCACTGACCAATTGCCGCAATTCGGCTTCAAACTGTTTGGCGGCTTCGACTCGGCTGAATTGCTCTTGGAGGCGATCGCGCTTTTGCTCCAGATCTTTAATCTGATCTACGTCTGCTTCTAGTGCCTGAATACGAACAATTTCTTGTGTCAGCTTATTTTGTTCGGCTTGAAGCTTAGTGATTTGACGGCTCAAACTTTGCTGTTCTAACTTAACTGCCTGAAGTTGATTGAGTCGGTCAATAACAGCGGATTGCTGCTGCTCTAAATCGACCTGCTGCCCTACTAACGGCTGGAGCTGTTCAATTTCTGCTGCTGCTTGAGTCAGACTTTCCAGTTGCAAATTCAGTTTGGTAAGTTGGGTTTCTTGCGCCACCATTGCCGCTTGCTGTTTCTCTCGCTGTTTGGCTAACGCCTGTCGTTGTTTGACTTGTTGATCGAATTGTTCTAACTCAGCTTCAGCTTTCACAACGGCTTGATAGCTCTCTTTGTTTTGCGTACAAATGGCAACCGCCGATTGCGATCGCTCCACCGATTGCAAAATTCTCATCTGTGCCTGCTGCGCGGCTTCTGTTTTAACCACAATTTGCTGCAATCGAGAAGTAATAGTCTGCACAGCCTGGGCTTGCGTTGACAGTCGCTCCTTTTCATCTTGAAGTTCATTCAACTCAGTTTGCAACTGCTGCAAACTCGCTTCGTTGGCGGTAATTTCTTGGCTCACAATGTTCTGACGGTGCTGCAAAGGCTGCCATTCTTGCAAACTTTCTTCGTACTGGGCGATCGCCGCTTCTAGCTTTTCTACTTCCGCTTTACCGTGCTTTTCCAACGACAGCATTTGCTGATTCGCCTGACGATATTCGCCCACCTTCAAAATTGCATCAAAAATCGGCTTGCGTTTCTCAGAAGCTTGTAAAAAATCGGCAGTAAACATCCCTTGCGGAACGCCAATTGTATTAGCAAAAAGCTGTCCTAAATCTGTCCCAGGAGCCACGCCAAATTGCTGCCGCAGCCAGGGCATAATTTCATCTTCAATATGCTTATAATCGAGCCGCACATTAAGCTGAGGATCAAACAGCATGTAGCCTTTGGTCGTGCAGCGCTCAACCTCGTAGGTGCGTCCGTCTCGGCTAGAAATGAATGCCACTCTAGCTTGAGCGCTGCCTGCCCCATTGCGAATTAGATCGTCCTTGTTATACCCGCCTCGGTAGTTGAACAGCGTCCAGGCGATCGCCTCTAAAATGCTGGTTTTTCCGGCTCCGTTTTCGCCACAAATAGCGTTAGTTCCAGGCTGAAAAATGAACTGGCGATCGCTGTGCGACTTAAAGTTTTTGAGGGTAACCGAGAGGATTTCCATACGCTGTTCAGTCTGCTGTCCCAATTAAAAGCCAAAACTCGCTCTGTAGAACAATTGCACCACAGAAAACGAGTTTTGACACAGAAATTTTAAGACATTCCAACTAATTTGGCGCTCAAATCCCACAGCTTCTTGGCTTTTGCAACATCGCTAGCCTCGTTAGAAACCTCCTGCACGAAAGCTTGTCGTCCTTCTTTCTGACGATTTCCCCAACTCCAGTACATCCCCGATTGGTTGTATTCAGGCTTGCTGACCACTTCGGCAACGCGATCGCCCGACAGTTCCTCAGACACATATCCGCCCGTAATGTTCTTTTGGAACCAGGGGAAGATTTTTTGAAATAACGGATAGCTGTTGCGGAAAAGCGCTGTGGTGGCAACGCACCCCGGATAGAGCGAACTGAAGACGATGCCTGTGGAATCGTGGTAGCGTCGGTGCAGTTCTTTCATCGTCAGCACGTTGCAGAGCTTGCTGTCTTTGTAAGCCTTGCCCGATTTGAACTTTTTGCCATCAATCATGGCGATCGGGGCTTTGAACCCTGCCTCAAATCCTTTCAGTTCTCCCAAATCTGGCGGTGCTGGAATGGGGATTTTGCCGCCCAGTTCCTTCGGATTGGCAGTCACTGTACCTAAAATAATTAGCCTTGGCTCTGGGTTGCCAGAGTTTTTCAAATCTTCCAGCATTAAATTACACAGCAAGAAATGTCCGAGGTGATTAGTAGCAACGCTGATCTCGTAACCATCAGGGCTATACATCGGTTCTTTGAGCAGTGGCAAATAAACGGCGGCATTGCACACAAGCGCATCTAAGGATTTACCACTGTCTCGGAAGGTTTGGACAAATTGGCGAACGCTGTCCAAGCTGGCTAAGTCGAGGTGCATAATGGTGTAGCGATCGGGCGACATACCCAAAGCTTGAGCCGCTTTCTCGGTTTTAGGGATATCTCGACAAGCCATGACGACGTGCCATTGCCCCGTTTGCGCCAAAGCTCTGGCGGCTTGTAAGCCCACTCCCGAAGAAGCCCCTGTGATGACGACTGTTGATTGCTGTGCCATGTTCTCTAAACTCCATTAAGCGTCACACTTTTCAGGATCTCACACCCTGACGCTTCTGTGTAAATTCAAGGGTCTAGGTTAAACAAATGTAAATAATGGGGGTGGAGCGTTTGCCTCAGTTATTCAGTTATGTTGAGAACTATTCCAGAGCTTGACCCACATTTGACCCACAATGGTTGACCCACAATGGTTAGGCATCCAGCGCATCGTTCGACGGTAAAATAAAGCAAGTGGCACTCAGGTGATCTTAATGACTCGCACCCCAGTCAAAGCAACTTCTCCACAACGCGATCGCCCCTCCCAATGGCAACCTGCGACTTGGGCTGACTATCTTGCCCTGTGCGATGACCCCAGCATTGAGCGCATTCGTATATTTTTTGATGAAGGATGGATGTGGACTGAAATGGGTGAAGAAGGGCTTAATCATTCAAGCATTTGTGACTTATTCACGATGCTGATCGTTCTTTGGAAAGCCAGACATCCTGAACAGATTATTTATTCACTGGGGCGCTGCCAACTTGAAAAAACAGGTCATAAAGCCTGCGCTCCTGATCTAGTTGTTTATCTAGGAGAACCGCCACCCCGCTGGCAACCTGGACAGCGGCGATTCGTCAACCTGGATAAGGCAGGACTTCCGACACTGGTGGGTGAAGTGTCTGATACGACGCTAGCGAATGATTTGGATCGCAAAAAGCACCTTTATGCAGCGCTAGGAATTCCTGAGTATTGGGTGATCAATGTGCAAGGAAAACAAGTTTTGGCATTTTTACTGCAAGCGGATGGCAGCTATGCTGAGTGTGATACTTCTGAGGCATTTGCAGGGTTGGCGATTACGTTATTGGAACAAACTCTGGAACGTCTTGATCAAGAAGCAAATACCGACGCAGCGCTATGGTTTTCGCAGCAGTTAGCAATATAGGAGGATAATCTCTCAGAGATCCTCCTCCTATATATTTCTTGCTATTCCGCTCCTTCAATTGGTGCAAATCCCTGTCGCTGCACATTCTCTGTGATTGCGCGCGGCTCCAAAAATTGCAGCAGATAATCGGGTCCACCCGCCTTCGAGCCAACCCCAGAAAGCTTGAAGCCTCCAAAGGGCTGACGCGACACGATCGCCCCTGTAATGGTGCGATTAATATATAAATTTCCTACCTCAAACTCGGCTTCTGCCCGTTGAATATGGGAAGGAGTGCGCGAATATAGCCCACCCGTGAGCGCGTAATCTGTGCCGTTAGCAATGGCGATCGCCTCGTCGAAATTCTGCGCTTTGATCACTGCTAAAACGGGTCCAAAAATCTCTTCCTGAGCAAGCTTGGAAGTAGGCGGAACATCGCTAAAAATCACGGGCGCAACAAAATATCCGGGGTCAGGGGAAGGCATTTCGAGCGCGATCGTTGCTTCTGATTTACCTTGATCAATGGCTGCCCGAATCCGGTTTTGGGAAGTGGCATCAATTACGGGCCCTACTTGGGTACTAGGATGCTCGGCAACGCCTACGTTCAGCGATCGCGTGGCTTCCACCAAGCGCTTAACAAACGCTTCGTAAATGCTTTCTAAAACAATTACCCGCGAACAAGCAGAGCATTTCTGACCGCTGTAACCAAATGCCGAGGACACCACTCCTTGCACTGCCTGATCGAGATCCGCGCTCTCATCAACCACAATGGCGTTTTTGCCGCCCATCTCTGCAACGACGCGCTTAAGGTGTTTTTGCCCTGGTTGCAGAATTGCTGCATCGGCATAAATCCGACATCCCACTTCCTGAGAACCTGTAAAGGTAATCATGTTGACGTTCGGATGTTTTACCAGATGTGCGCCAACGGTAGAACCTTTGCCAGGAATGTACTGAAACACGCCTTTTGGCATTCCGGCTTCCACTAAGATCTCTGCCAATTTTGCAGCGATCACGCATGAAGTTTCAGCAGGTTTAAGTAACGTGCAGTTACCCGCAACGAGCGCAGCAACAGTCATGCCTGTCGGAATGGCTAAGGGAAAGTTCCAGGGAGAAATAATGACTACAATGCCCAACGGCTGATAATGGTAGCGATTGGTTTCGCCCGGAAGATCATAGGCATAACCTTGATCGAGCCGCTCCATTTCATCGGCATAGTAACGGCAAAAATCGATCGCCTCTGACACTTCCGGATCAGCCTGTCCCAGCGGTTTACCTGTTTCTAGCACCATCCAAGCCGATAGCTCTGCCCGTCGCTGTTCCATTAAGTCTGCTGCTTTCCGCAGAATTGCTGCCCGCTGTTTAGGCGGCGTTTTTCGCCATGCGGGGAATGCTGCTTTTGCCGCCTGAATGGCTTGCTCCGCTTGCTCAATGCTGAGTAACCCCACTTGCCCAACGACTTCGGACGGATTAGAGGGATTGACCGAATCAATGCGATCGCTCGTGTCAATTCGTTCGCCGTTAACTATGGGTAAATAGGTTTTTCCAAGCTGCTGACGAACGGTTTGAAAAGCTTTTTGAGCGCGATCGCGTTCTTCCAAAGTTGCATAGTCCGTATCCGCCGCGTTCTGAAAATTAAGGCTGTTTGAACTGATTTCTTCTGTTTCTAGAGTAGGCACAACTAATAACTCTTCAACCGGACGCTCTTCAAGATTTTGCCGTAGGAAAGAGCTATTGGCAGTATTTTCCAAGAGGCGACGAATTAAATACGCCATCCCTGGAATCAGTTCGCCATAGGGACAGTAAACTCGCACTCGATAGCCTTGTTCAACCAGCGCTTTTGCTAGCTTATCTGCCATGCCGTAAAGGACTTGTAGCTCAATATGACGACGGGGAATTTTTAGCTCTTGGGCGATCGCCATGGCGTAGGCTTGCGATCGGACATTATGGCTGCCGATCGCTGCATATAAATGCTCATGATTCTCCAACAGCATCCGCGTCATTTTCTCAAAATTAGCATCGGTCGAAGCCTTCTGAGAAAAGACAGGTTTCGCCCAATCTCGCTGCGCTGCTTTAATGGTTTCTTGATCCCAATAAGCCCCCTTTACCAATCGAATTGTAATGGGATTCCCGCGCTGTTTTGCCCAATCAATCAGCCCTTGCAAATCTTCCTGTCCAGACCGCAAATAGGCTTGTAGCGTCACTCCAATGTCTGTTCGGTGCCGAAACTCATCTTCCATCAAAAGCTGTTTTAGGATAGAAATAGTCAGGTCTTTGTAGGCGTATTGCTCCATGTCAAAGTGAACTGCTGCACCCAGTTCTCCAGCACGACGCAATAATGTCCGCGATCGTTCCATCACTCGTTCACGGCTGCCTGCTTCATCTAACGGATCAAACTGAGAATAGAACGCCGTTAGCTTGACCGAAACCTGTACCTTCGCTAATTCTTCACCATCTGCCCAATCGATCGCCTCTACCTTCGACCAACGCTGAGAGGCTGTCGTTAACTGCTCCATCATTTCTAAATAGCGATCGAGGTAAGATTGTGCTTCTACCTCGGTAATCACCGCTTCGCCTAACAAATCAACCGTAAAGGTCATTTTGTCTTTCCGAAGCTGTTCCAGAGTTTTGATGACTTGCTTGATCTCTTCCCCGGAAATGTACTTGTGCGCCAACGTTTCTACCGCCGTAGAAACCGTGGTAGCTGCCACTTGACCGGGTAAAGACTCAGAATTAGTGAAGTTCAACAGGCTCTTAAGGGCGTTGGGTAATTCGACTGACTCATCAGCCAGGTACTCTTGCATGTGATGAGCAATTTCAGCCTTGCTATGGAGCGCAGGCAAACAGTCAATGAATCGAAAAAGCTGCACCCTTAGTCCTGGATTCGCCATTGTCCAAGCCAGTAGTTTGTCGTCCCAGCGCATTTGATCGCGGACTTGGGCAAAGAACGATCGGTTTTCGCGGGTGGCAGATAAAAGCCGACGGGCGATCGCCTGAGTCTGAGTTTCGTAAGCTTCAGAAATTTGTGCAACCATCACTTGTAAACCTTCTATGTCGAGCAGCAGTTCAGGGAATGAGCACCCCCGATCTTCTATTGTGAAGCCATTATGAGGCAATGGCGAACCAAATTTTGCGTAAGTTGCAACCGCACTGAAACCCTATGTGCCGAAAACTGCTTGAACTTCATTGCCCCAAAGTAGTCGCAGTTGGTACTGGGCATTGCCATTGCTGACTGCTATCTCGACCCAGCCATGACTGCCAATTAGCGCTAGAGGCTGACCAGACTGGACTTCTCCATAGGTAAGACAGCCCGGAATGGTGAGTTTGCCAACCACAACTGACCATGATTTTCCTTCAACAACCTGACCGGGAATATTAGTGATGACATTGCCAAAGCGATCGATATATTGAACGCTACCCGTGCAGCCCGTATCAGTGGTAGTACAGACTGGG
Source organism: Elainellales cyanobacterium (assembly GCA_038204505.1). Lineage (GTDB taxonomy): Bacteria > Cyanobacteriota > Cyanobacteriia > Elainellales > Elainellaceae > Timaviella. Next base: position 9,236 of record JBBRCV010000019.1, on the reverse strand, counting down.
ATGGGTAACTGCACCAGCGTTGTCGGATCGATCGCCTCTCCTAGTTGAGCGATCGCCACACCGCTAGCCAGATGAGCGCCCGACGGTGCAAAAATATCGCGCCCATGGAAAGTGCTGCTGGGGTTAGCATCGCGCCAGTACTGAGAATTGGTGAGTTCTACCGCCTGAACGATCGCTCTATTAGACAGCAATCCAGTGAAGATGCCGTTGTCGGGTCCCACTAAAAAACCATCTTTAAGCTGAATGGCGATCGCCCGTCGCTTGCCGCCCACGCCTGGATCAACCACTCCCACATGCACCGTGCCTGCCGGGAAAAAAGGATAGGCATTCATTAAATTAAATTGTGCCGCCATCACATCTTGAGGCTCAATTTGATGCGTTAGATCGATGACTTTAAGCATAGGATTAACTTGAGCAATAACGCCTTTTATCATGCCGACATACACGTCATTGAGTCCAAAGTCGCTTAGTAAGGTCAAAAGTGGTAGATGTTCCATTATTTGAGTTGAAGGATTTGGGAATGATGACGATTCTGCTTCAGGCTGTTTTGCTTGAGACTGCGGGCAACCAAACGACCACTGCGGTTCCAGTAACGGGATAGTCGGAGGGCAATAATCCGCAGGTGGTCGCAGGACTGAAAATCTCGATGTCGGCTTGCATGGCGTGGAGCAGTTCGCGGGCGATCGCCAACCCCAGCCCAGAACCCGGAATCGCAGTTTTAGCCTGCACCCCTCGGTAATGTCGTTCAAACAAACGAGGCAAATCTTGAGATGGAATACCTGAACCCGTATCGGCAATGACGATCGCTTGCCTCTTTCCTTGATCTTTGACTTGTACCCAAACTCCGCCACCCGCAGGCGTATACTTCAGGGCATTATCAACGAGGTTGCTGAGGACTTCGCGCAGCATTTTCACGTCGGTTTGAACAGGCGGTAGATGAGCAGGAATTTTGCTTTGTAGAGTAAGTTGGCGATCTTGGGCGATCGCTTCTGCCGATTCTAGCAAGGGTTCCAAAACCTCACTAATGGCATGAGGTTTCAATTGAGGCGCAGCACCTGTAATCGATTCGGGCAATAGCGCGACGGAAGTAGTCTGGGCTGGCAGGGGTTGGAGATCGTTCAAGTCGGCGGCAATGTCAAGCTGTTTGAGCAAATCTTCGAGGCGATCGCTTTCGCGGACAATGCCATCTGCTACGGGATGATTCGTATCTCCGGGCTGAAGTCGGCGCATCAGCAGCTTGCCAAAGGTGCGGAGCGCCGTCAGCGGATTGCGGAATTGATGGAGCAAATCATCGAATAAATCTTGCCGTTGCTCCCATAGCATTTCCTGTTGACGCAAATCTTGCGCCCTCCATTGCGATCGCTGATCTAATACACACGCCACTGCTAACGTTTGGGCAACTTGCTTAAGCTGCGTTTGCTCTGCCTCGCTCCATGCCCGATCCGAACGCGCTGTCACTAATAAACCCATCACCATTTCTTCATGGATCAGCGGCAAAACTAACTGCTGTTGTCGAAGTAGTGCTTTTTCAGCGGCTTGTAGAGGCAAGGGCTGAGTCGATGAGTTAGAGGCTGGCAAGACTGTTAATGAGGCGGGATTATCTGCGGCGGGATTCTTAGAAGGAATAGTTTTGGCGGAGAGGAGGCGGGGTTTATTGCGGCGTTGCCCCCGCGAGAGGAGCGATAAGATTTGGTCTTCGTCCCAAGTGGCGATCGCTTCAGGGTAAGCCACCACTGGAATCAGTTTGGCATCTGCCACTTCAGTTAGCTCTTCAGTGAGATAAACAATGCTCAGTGCAGCACCCAAACTTTGCGTCAGCAGAGTAACTTGTGCTTGGCAAAGGGCAACAAATTCGGCGCTAGCAGGCATCAGCATGGGGCAATCCAGGAAAATACGAGAGCTAATTCTAAGGCTTCAACCTGATGGATTTTTAATCTTAGATATTACTGCTTTAGATATTACTATTTTTAAAGGCAGATTGTTATAGAGCTTGTCATCATCCGTACTCTGATATTTTGACTGATCTAACTCTGGTTATAACGTTCATTGGATTTAGACGGTTTTTCATGCCCTGACTGCTCAAATTTTGGCATCAAAGCCAGTTCAGTGTTTTCACCAAAAGTAAGATTTTGCCAGGAAAATCAGCAGGCTACAAATTTCCTTTAGATTCTGTATCGAAAATTTAAAGACAGTTGAAATCCCAGAGCCAAGCCTATATACTCTTTCAAGTCTTAGTGATTTTTGTAACTAGGATTACAATAGCAGTGTAGTAAGGAGGTAACAGGGTTGGCAAGAAGACGTAAGCGGAAAAGTCGTCGTCGACTAGAAGGACGCAGAATTCTAGAGTTAGTACCTCAGTTCAGTATCGAGTGTGGTGAAGACAAGCCTGTTACTGCCGCTAGGAAGTATATCCAAGCTGAAGGCATTTTGCCACCAGCCTTACTCCTCGTTAAGCGCAACGAGCACACCACAGACCGATACTTCTGGGCTGAGAAGGGTTTGTTTGGTGCACAATATGTTGAAGAAAATCATTTTCTGTTCCCCAGCCTGCGGGTTCCTGAAGATGAGGCAGAAGAACTACTCACAGTTGCTTCTATTCGCTGACATTCTGTAAGTGAAAAGAGTCATCTCAGATCTGTTCCGAAGGCGTATTCTCTACAGTCCTGAGGTGAATGTTCAGGCTTATTGGAAGATTAAGATCTGTCATAGCAGTGACAGATGGCACTTATTCTTTTACGGGTCAGAATGGTGAAGCAAGAGTTAGATGGCTAACTTCTAACTAGCAAAGAGCTTTGAGTTTAAGGTGAAGTCTATTACGGGCTTCGCCTTATTTTTTGGTGAATTTTATATTTTTTGGTGAGTTTTTAAAGATATTGCTTACGTTGCAATTAATCTCATCAGAGCAATATTACTGTGCTTGGTTGTCTTCTATCTTCTGAGAGAGAAGAGGGCGATCGCTTACAATTCTTAACACTTATTTTGTATCAACGTTCCAGCCTCGAAAACAAATAAACCTGGTTGAGGTGCAGAGCTTTTTAAAAAATTCCTGTAACTTTTCGTTATTCAACTTCTAAAAAGGACATGGCTATTGCGAACTTATTCTTGTAGAGAGTTAAGTATCACCCTAGAATAAAAATTGAACAAATAAAAACAATTGATAGTAAAAAGTACGCTAGTTTACTCTATATAAAAATCTATTCCAAGTCGTTTCCAAGTTGCTTCCAAGTTGCTTCAGGCGACCTTGCAGGGATTTTGAAGGAGTCGATTTTCTAAATTAAGCTAATCAAAATCTCTCAGCCCAATTTCATCTAGCTCTATCTCTGCAGCTTATATTAAAAAAAGTAACGAACTACTATTAAAAAAAGTAACGAACTACATTTTTGGCTATGGCTTTTATTCATCTTCCTAAATCTTGGCAATCTGAGCACGAGGTCACTTCAGAAACGGCTTTTCATAATCGGCGGCAATTTTTGAAAGGGCTAATTGGCGCAGGGATGGCAGGATCTGCACTGCCTCTCATGGGTTGCCAAAAGCAGCCGATCGCAGCAGAATCGCCTTTTCTAGGAACTCACGACCTTAAAGCTAGTCTCAATCCAGCTTTTGCAAAGGTAGAAAGTCCCATTACTAATGAAGTTTTGGCGGGCACATACAACAACTTTTACGAGTTCGGCGGGACTAAGAAAATTTGGCAAAATGCCCAAGCCCTACCGATCGATAACTGGAAAGTTGAGGTAGGTGGACTTGTTAATAATCCTAAAACCTATGATCTCGATGATCTGTTGAAATTTCCGCTAGAAGAACGGATTTATCGATTTCGCTGTGTGGAGGCATGGGCAATGATTGTGCCCTGGCTAGGGTTTCCCATGAATGTCATTCTGAAGCAGGTGGAGCCGACGGCTAAAGCAAAGTTTGTTAAGTTCACCTCTTTCTACGATGCTCAGGTGATGAAAGGTCCTAGTTTTCCGCCTTCTCAGTTTTTGCCTTTCCCCTATGTCGAAAGTCTGCGGGTGGATGAGATGGCGAATGATTTGGCATTTTTTGCAGTGGGTAACTATGGGCGATCGCTCCCTAAGCAACATGGCGCACCCATTCGAGCCGTAATTCCTTGGAAATATGGGTTTAAGGGGGCAAAGTCGATCGTCAAAATTGAGTTTGTTGAAACCCAGCCTGCGACCTATTGGAATACCATCCGTCCTGGCGAATATAAGTTTGAGGCGAATGTAGAACCCGATGTTTCCCATCCTCGTTGGTCGCAGAAGAAGGAGCGCTTGATTGCGGAGGATCCCGATTTTAAGTGGAAAGAGACACCGAGCCAAATTTATAACGGCTACGGAGAATACGTGGCGCACTTGTACGCGTAGGGGCGAGGCATTTGCATCGAGACCTAAGCTTCGTTTCCAGAATCTCAACGCAAATGTTTTGCCCTTAAAACAAGCAGTGATTCAGCTTTCGGGAAAACGATGTTCGCGCACTTCGCTGCCAAAGGTTTGAACTGCCTGGGTGATGCTTTCCCGCAGGTTGGTGTAGACCTTGGCAAACGAGGGTTGCCAGTCGGATAAGCCCAGCAAATCGGCGGTGACGAGAACTTGCCCGTCGCACTGTGAGCCTGCGCCAATGCCGATGGTAGGAATGGTTAGCTTTTGGCTGATGTGCAGCCCTAGCTCAGGGGGAATATGTTCGAGAACGATCGCAAAACATCCGGCTTGTTCAAGGGCGATCGCCTCTTCTAGCATTTTTTCTGCCCCTTCTGGCGATCGCCCCTGCTGACGAAATCCCCCCATTTGATGAACGGATTGAGGCGTTAACCCCAGGTGTCCCATCACCGGAATGCCAGCCTGAACGAGCTGGGCGATCGTGGTTACCATTGCCGGATAGCCGCCTTCTAGCTTGACTGCCTGTGCTCCGGTTTCCTTCATCACACGACCTGCCGATCGCATCGCCTGTTCTGGGCTTTCTTGATAGGTCATGAAGGGCAAATCCACAACCATCAGGGCATGTTTTACGCCCCGGCGGACGGCTTTGGCGTGGTGAATCATTTCGTCTAGGGTGACGGGGAGCGTCGTTTCATAGCCCAATGTCACCATGCCTAAACTGTCGCCTACTAAAATTACGTCTATCCCGGCTTGGTCGAGGATTTGGGCGAAGGGGTAGTCCGAGGCGGTGAGGACGGCGATCGCTCGTCCTTCTTTTTTGAAGCGAATCAGTTGCTGTGTAGTAATTGCCATATTAGTAGCTAGGCGTGTACTCTAGCGCTTGTTCTGCGGGTGTGAGTGATGCCCATTCAACATCTCGGCGTAGCACTTTGGCTGTAGGGGAAGCAATCAGTTTGGGGAGTTGTTGCTGATTGACCAATTCCAGGGTCGCCATGTCATAAGTGGTGTAGGTGGTATCGGCTTGGGAAAGGCTGACATCAACAACGGTGAGAGTTTTTTGCGGACGCAGGTTGCCGTTCAGTAATGGGCGAACTCCTGATCCTAAAATACCGCAGTGGAGGAGTTCCAGGTTGCCTTTGTGTCCTGGATAGTAGGCGTGATCATGACCACTAATGTAGGTGTGAACTTTGTAGCGTTCAAGGAGCGATCGCAGTTCTTCAGCTTTTTCTAAATACTCCCCTGGTTCATCGCGCCCGATGGTGATGGCGTACAGCGGCAAATGACCGATGGCAATCCGTAGTTTTGCCGACTGTGCCGCGCTGCTGGCTAAACTCTTTTCTGCCCAAGCAATTTGCGCGCCGGGAATAGCTGCTGCTGAAGCATCCCACACGAGGAAAAAGATATCGTTTTGTTGAAAGCTGTAGTAGAAGGGAAACCCAGCGCGATCGACAAATTGTAGCCCTGGATTATGGCTGGGAGCGTTCCAATAAACTGAGGCTGCGTCTCGATCTTTGTTGAACAGAAAGCCGCCGTCACTGGCGATCGCTCCTGAAGCATCGTGATTGCCCAATGTGAAGCCATAGGGAATTTTAGCCTGTCGCATGGGAACGCTGACGTGCTGATCAAATCCTGCCCACATTGCCTGAAGCTCGCTGTTGGAAAGGGATGGCGATTGCCCTGCCACCATGTCGCCACCGCAGAGAACGAGATCGGGTTGCCACGTAGAGAGGAGGGCGATCGCTTGATCAACTTCGGGTTCGTAGTCGGTAGAACCGTACTGACTATTCAGGTCGCTAATCACGACAATTCGCGCATCGCCACGGGGCGGATTAAAGATGCCTGAAGAGGGTGAACTTTGGGCGATCGGGGTGCTTGTTACATTCTGCAACTTCTGCGACGGCGTTGAAGCTCTATTAGAAACTCCATTAACAGCCAACAACCGTTGAGTAGCAAGCGATAGACTGACTCCTCCCAATCCCCCTAGAAGTAAAAATTGCCGACGGTTGAAACCCATAATCCTTGTTGTAGTAAACTTCAGACATTCCTAAAATAGCAGGAACGCTTACACCCATGTCTCAAGATCACACTCCGTCCCCCGACCCTCAGCCTTCTGAACCGTCTCCCTCGATCGCTCCAACTGCCACGCCAGCCCCTGCGAAAGCCACTTCCCCAGTTTCTACTAATGCCTCTACGCTGCAAAAGGTGAAGCAGTTCTGGCAAACGGTGCGATCGCTGGCAATCACAATTGGCTCAACTGCGGTGCAATGGGGGAAGCAAGCTAGAGCCGTGTGGAATGTGATTCAGCCCAAGGTACAGCGCTGGTGGGGCGCAACGCTGCCAAAGATTCGGGGCATTTTGCCACAGGCTTGGAATGATAGATTACCGGATCGGGTGATGACAGGTGGGGCGATCGCGCTTTCGGTCGTCTTCTTTTGGTTAGCGGCTTCGCTGCTGCTTCCTAGCCGCCCAACGGTTGCCAAAACTCCTCCGGCTGGCGTAGTTACGCGTGCTCCTAAAGTTGCTCCAATTGACCCGGCAAAACTGACAGCGATTCAAAATCAGCTAGTAGAAGTGGCGGAACCCTACGCGCCAAGTCCAAGTGCATCGGGGCTGGACGCGCCGAAACTGATTGATTGGGTGCGAGGGAACTCCAACAAAGAACGGTTGACGGTGCAACTAGGGGACGGTTGGTATGGGCTAAATACGGCACAGCAGGATCAGTTGGCAAATGATTTGTGGAAGCGATCGCTCAAGCTCAAGTTTAGTCAGCTAGATATTGCCGATGCCGCAGGCAAGAAACTAGCGCGGAGTCCAGTAGTAGGTTCCAAAATGGTGGTATTACAGCGAGAGTTACAGCTTTAATCTATTTGCTGACCTTTATCTATTAGTCGAACGGTCTGTTGTTGATACCACAGCACAGCTATCAGCGCGATCGCTAACCCTGGTAACGCTGCATAATTTACTACCGCCCAGCCGCCACTGGTTAGAATTCGTCCAGAGAGATAAGCAGCGATCGCCACAAAGCTAAACATCAAAAAATCATGAGTCGCCTGAGTTTTCGCTTTTTCAGCAGGCGTATAGGCTTGAGTCAACAGCGTAGTAGAACCGATGAACAAAAAGTTCCAGCCAATCCCTAATAACAGCAGCGCCGATTGGAAGTGAAAAATATCTATTCCTGACGCATTAATTGCAACGCAAATCAGATTCAATACAATACCGCATAAAATAATCTTCAGCACACCAACCCGAGCAATTAAAAAGCCTGTAAAAAATGACGGTGCAAACATCCCTAACACATGCCACTGAAGAACAGTCGCCGCCTCATGGAAAGGATGCTGAAAACCCACGATCGCCAGCGGTGTTGCCGTCATAATTAGAACCATGACGCTATAGCCAATGATGCTACTTAAAAGAGCAATTAGGAAAACGGGTTGACGCATGATGATGGAGAGCGATCGCCCTCCTTTCAAATCCACCTTTTCCAACGGTGGCACCTCTATTCCTGCCAACACGCCCAGCGTCACGCATTGCAAGGCAATAATTGGCAGCAAAGACCCCGCAAACACCACTGGGAACCAATCTTTTGCCCAATTCGCTAGCCCTGGTCCCACCAACGCAGCCACTACGCCTCCTGCCACCACCAACGAAATTGCTTGCGCCCGAAATGCTTCCTCTGCTACCTCCGCCGCCGCAAATCGATAAAACCCAGTAAACCCATTAAATATGCCGAGCAAAATCATCGCTCCACAAAACACCTGAAAATTTTGTCCCAGCACTGCCCAAATGCCCAAACCCGCCCCGGCAATGCCAATCAGCGTGCCTACCACAAATCCAAAACGACGACCTCGGCGCTGCATTAACAGCGAAGCCGGAATGGTTGTGAACATGACGGCGACTTGCAGCAGGGCAATGGGCAACGTGGCAAATGAGCGATCGATTGCCAACTGACTGCCAATCAAAGCCGCAACAGTAAACAGCATAGTAATGCTAGTCACCGACAGCGCTTGGCAGATTGCGAGGAGCGCCACGTTCTTTTTAGTGTGCATAGGAAATCTTCAGGGAGCAGATCGATTGTATCGGGCAATGGCGGTGTCAAACAATTCCCGCTCTTTCAACAGATCTGGTTCTCTTGGGTCATTCAGATGTCCTTGCAATACCGATATTTCGGGAGCTTGAACAGCGGTTTTTTAAAATGAGAACTGCTGATTGTACTTGGGACAGTTATCTGGCACTGCCTGTGGTGCTATAGTGGTGTCATGCCAGATTCTCCATTGCTTCGGATTGTCGTCGACACCAATGTTGTGTTTGAGGGTCTGACTAAACAAGGAGGAGCTTCAGGTTTGATTATTGATGCCTGGTTAGCTGGGCTGATAGTTGTTTGTGTTTCCAATGCACTTGCCTATGAATACGATGATGTGCTGTCTCGCAAGCTTTCAGAAAAGCGCTGGAAGACATTGCAGCCTGTATTGGGATACCTCCTCAATGTTGCTCAATACACGAATATTTATTTCTCGTGGCGACCGACTTCCCCAGATGCAGGTGACGATTTAGTGATTGATTGTGCAATGAATGCAGGAGCGATCGTCGTTACATCTAATATTCGAGATTTTCGGAGTGCGAGAGACTCGTTGGGATTGCGGATTATGACACCTGTAGAATTTGTGAGCGTATTAGCATCAGGAGAAAAACCGTGAGTCGATTAACATTACGATTGCCTGAAACGTTGCATCAACAGCTTGCTCATCTTGCTGAAGACGAAGGTGTGTCACTGAATCAGTACATTGTCTATGCACTAACTCGTCAGGCGGTCTTAGCTCATGAGATTCAGGTCATCTCTGAAGTGGACATTGAGCAGCAAAAGCA
>JBBRCV010000018.1:0-42679 GCA_038204505.1 Elainellales cyanobacterium | reverse complement strand
GGGACATTAATCATGACAGCAATCAAGACGACAATTTCTGCACAACCTTACGATTATCCTTTACCGATCGATCCTCACTGCATGGCTTTAGTCATCATCGACATGCAGCGCGATTTTATGGAACTGGGAGGATTTGGGGATACATTGGGGAACGATGTGGCACGGCTGCAAGCGATCGTTCCGGCTTTGAAAACCCTGCTCAATCGCTTCCGGGAATTACAGATGCCGATCATTCACACGATCGAATGTCATCAGCCTGATCTATCCGACTGTCCGCCCTCAAAACGCGATCGCGGTAACGGCACGCTCAAAATTGGCGATCAGGCGGCGATGGGTCGAATCTTGATCAAAGGCGAACCGGGAAACAGCATTATTCCCGAACTCGCACCCTTACCGGATGAGATCGTGATCCACAAACCTGGAAAAGGTGCATTCTACGCCACGCCACTTACCAAAGTTTTACAAGAACGAGGAATTACGCATCTGCTATTTACAGGGGTGACCACCGAAGTTTGTGTACAAACAACAATGCGCGAGGCGAACGATCGCGGCTACGAATGCCTGCTCGTCGAAGACTGCACCGAAAGTTACTTCCCAGAATTCAAGCAAGCCACGATCGAAATGCTGCGGGCACAAGGGGCGATCGTCGGTTGGACGAGTTCATCTGCTGCTGTCCTTACCGCTCTAGAGATCGAGCAGAGATCTGTATCAAAATAGCGTTTGCATTTCCTAAAATTACACGTATTCGACGCAAGGATAACCGATGGATCTAAATAACCCGCAGGTACATACAGAACTCATGCAAGAGTTCGATCGCTACCAGCAGGCACTCATCGACTACGATGTCGCGGTTCTGAACGAACTCTTCTGGCACAACTCGCTGACCGTCCGCTACGGGGTCAGCGAGAGTCTCTATGGTTATGCTGAAATTGCAGCCTATCGCAACGCGTGCGATCCAAAAGACTTGCTACAAGTCGTGAGCAAAAGCGTCGTCACAAGTTATGGGCAAGATGCAGCAACCACGAATATTGAGTTTGCCCGTGCGGGTCGCAAAGGACGGCAGAGCCAGACATGGATTCGGATGCCCGAAGGTTGGCGCATTGTGACCGCGCATGTGAGCTTCATGGAAGAGTTAGAATAATCCGCTGTAGACAATGCGATCGCCAATGTCTAAAATGCAGTTGTCATGAATTTGCCGTCTATAGAAATCTCGTGGGTAACTAAGAAACCTTGCTCGGGAGTTGTGTTCGTAGAGTCTGGGCAAAGTTCAAAAACTAATTAACAGTAGGCAGTAATATCTTCGCCCCATTCTTCTGTAAGACAACAGAGTGCCCGGAAGCGTAATCCAACCAGTTGATCGTAGATGGGATTGAGCTTGCATAGAGGAGGAATGTGGGCGATCGCCCGTCCAAAACAGGTAATGTCGTGCTCGAACGGACATTGAGATGGAATCAGTTTTGCAATGGAATGGGCAATGTGGCGATCGTGAATTTCGAGATGGTCTAACCAATGCCGAAGCGGTTGTAAAAAGTTTAAGTGGGAATCAGGATTTTGATAGGATGTAGGGGATGTGTTCATAATACTTCTACCTTTTCTAGGTCAGTAGTAGCTAACGAGTAGCTAACGGTGTGTATCGATATTTAGTAAGATAAACAGTTTTAATAAGAATGTCTGTCGGAGAAAGTCAGTAGCTCTGAAAACCACAGCCAGAGAGGGCAAGCAAAAATGGCTGTCACTCAGCAGTCGATATTCTGACTTCTCTAATTATCTGATCTGACTTTTGGTATGAATTTGTTGGGTATAGCGTTTCCTATATCGAGGTGTAGAACAAGGGCTGGCTCGTCAACAATGGTCAGTAATCATCATCGTCCTCTTCGCGTCTTTCCTCATAGTCTTCCGAGGAGCGAGGCTCTAATTCCCACCGACGGTCATCACGCTGTTCAAGAATATCATTGGTGTGCAAGAAGTTAGCATCATCCATCTCAAGTCCGACTGCTTTACCTAAATTATCTACAATATCCATATCGGGCGTTGGCGCTGTTCCCCCAACAGACTGATCACCTACAGCATCCGCCTGTTCGTAATTAGCATCTATGTCGCCACCTGTCAGCGTTGAAGAAGCCTCATTATATTTGTGATCATCATCATAAAAACGATTTTCCTCAGCCTCATACCCTGGAATCTCTCGTACACCTGTTCCATAGGATTCTGTGAATTTCTGCGGCAATTCGTCTACGTCGATGCTCGTACTTAAATCGTCTAAATCAGCGTCAGTACCCTCAATAGAACTATTTGCTGCATCATCCATTGACTCTTCAGTATCATCTGTTACGTTATCTACTTCATCCATGATTGCTTCTCCTCAAAGATTCAAGCATTAGTTTAACAAGGTGAGTTCTCAAAGAAATCGTTCATTTGATAGACATTCATTGCTTAAAGCTTTAGTCAAATAATTATGCTATTCCTCGATCGAGTGATCTCTTAGCCAGAGGTCTCTGAGAGCGATCGCCTTTTGTTTCATTCCCTAACTAGATAAGAACTTACAGCAGTTATTCAGTCGCTAGTATTACTGTTCTTACCTATGTTATGTGTCCGATGAGGGACAGAACTTTACTTTCGTAGAAGTTAAGCTCAGAACATAGTAAAGCTTAGGTTAATTGAACAAGGATCTGCTTTCCAAGACTGTAATATTGAATCCAATTACATGGCATGAACGTAGCAATATTAAAACGCTGATATTTATTCATGGAATCAAGAAACGGCTAAATTCTCAATGAAAAACTGGAGGATTTTAGTAATCTAGGGACTCGTGAGAAGCTGGTTTGCCCTGCTGATAGGAGAAGCAGTGGCGATCGCATTAAATAGCCAGTTGATGATGAGCAAATGTGAGTTTGTGCTGAGTCATTTTACTCTCTATAGGGCTTTATCTACAGATGACAACGGTAGGAACGTAGCCGAATAACTTAGGAGAAAACACCATGTCAGTCGATTCACAAATGCAGACTGTTCTAGATCAGTTTACCAAGTTTGAGGTACCGCCCATTAAGCAGTCGTCACCCGAAAATGCACGTAATTTACCCACCCTTAAGAACGCCGCTGAGGAAATAATTGCCGAAAATGCAGCCGCGCGATCGCTCACACTAGCTAAACCTAATCCAGAACCCGTCGGCAAAATTAGCTACATGCTGATTCCGAGACCTGCGGGTGACCTTGTTGCACGGGTTTACACTCCTAAAGGAGACGGTCTTTTTCCACTGCTAGTCTATTTCCACGGTGGCAGTTGGGTGATCGCTAATCTAGAAGTGTATGAGCCATCTTGTCGGACACTGTGCAATGCTGCTGATTGCATTGTCGTCTCAGTGGCTTACCGTCAAGCGCCAGAGTATAAGTATCCAGCAGCAGTGGAAGATGCTTATGCCGCTTTGCAATGGACGATCGCCAATGCTCGACAACTCAATGGAGATCCGACTCGCGTTGCCGTGGTCGGCGAAAGTGCAGGCGGCAATCTAGCGACCGTTGCTTGTGCTTAAAAGCACGATCGATATGGTCAGTGGTGGTTGCTTGGAACAAGACATTCTTGAACGCACTCGAATGCAGTCGGGTGAAGCGATCGCCATTGCCAGTTTTGCAGGGACAGCAATCAACGAATAAATCCCATAACCTTGCAGCAGGGAACGTGCGAGTTTTCCTAGAATTTATTCCAGCCCCAACTTCTCTGATGATTTTTGGAGCGGGTCAGGATGCGGTTCCGGTTGTTCGGTTAGCTTTATCAGGTTCCTTTTTCAGAAGGCGCGATCGATATAGACAATCCAAAGATTACCAGCTAATTGCGTTCCAAATGAGGTAGTCGAGGCTGGAGATTAGGTAGTGCTTAAGAGTGATGATAAGACGACTTTGATACTCGATTATGAAGCCTCAACGACTCCTCTTAAGATTTGGTCGCTATCCAGCCTTTTTTCAACAGATTCATAAAGGTTGTAATTCCTTTAGAAAACCCTTCAGGATCGGGTAGAACATACTGCGGAAATGTTTCGTAGGGTTGCCACGGCTCTGAAGAATCATGCCGTAGATGTAGGACGCGATCGGTTCCTTCCAGTTTCCAAAGCATCTGACCACCAGTGGGTATATCAGTCATGGCTTTCTCCTAACCGTGCAAGTAAAACATCAAGCAATGGGTTATTTTTCTCAACTTTTACCCAAGAGAATTTACGTCTTCCTCAATTAGGATAACATCACCCTAGGGGTAGTTTTTCTTTGTCCAGCGACAGAGATCTCAGCAAATCAAGGAAGCGAATCTTCCATTGCTGCCCCAATAACCCGATGATCGATATCCTGTCCCTATCTCAGTTGCAGTATGAAGGGTGTGTAGAGCAGGCGAGACGCTTGCAGGCAAGATGCCCACCCCACAGTTCATGACTCAGATGGGATTACTATAATCGGCTCCTACTCTGTCTTCCTACTCTGTCTTCCTACTCTGTCTAAAGTGGGTTGATGCAGTGCAATGGCAATTCTATAACTGAGTAACTGAGTACACCACATGATTGGAGCAACAAATGGCAAACGATCGCTTGAAGATGCAAGATCCACGTCATCAATATCCAGAACCGCCCTTTAGCCGTCAGCCGCAGTCCGCGCCCGGACTGGCGAAAGCGATGGAGCCTCAACCTGATCATGGTGAGCACAGCTACACAGGTTGCGGCAAGCTGACAGACCGCAAGGCTTTGATCACTGGAGGAGACTCTGGGATAGGGCGCGCTGCGGCGATCGCCTTTGCGCGGGAAGGTGCTGATGTAGCAATCTGTTATCTTCCTAGTGAGGAGACAGATGCACAAGAAGTAATCGCCTTGATCGAACAAGCAGGACGCAAAGCGATCGCCCTTCCAGGTGACATTACAGACGAGAGCTTTTGCCGAAAACTTGTGGCGGATGCGGTAGAAGCGCTAGGCGGTTTAGATATTCTTGTCAACAATGCAGGCGCACAAACATCTCAACCCTCCCTCAGCGATATTAGCTCTGAGCAGTTCGATCACGTACTTAAGACTAACTTGTACGCGCTCTTTTGGATCACGCAGGCGGCAGAACCACACTTGAAACCAGGTGCTGCCATTATTAATACCGCTTCCATTCAGTCGTATGAACCTTCACCCACTCTCATTGACTATGCGGTGACAAAAGCAGGTATCGTAGCGTTCAGTAAAGCACTCTCTAAGCAGATGATTGAAGTGGGGGTGCGCGTTAACGTTGTAGCGCCTGGTCCGTTCTGGACAGCGTTACAGCCTAGTGGCGGTCAGACTCAAGAGAAGGTTGAGAAATTTGGCACCACGGTGCCGATGAGCCGACCCGGACAGCCCGTAGAGATTGCTCCTATCTACGTGCTTCTTGCTTCACAGGAGGCAAGCTATATCACCGGGGAAGTATATGGAGTGACGGGTGGCGTTGGCATTGCGTAAGGTATTGTGCAATGATTTTACAGGAAAAGAACCCCAGATTCCCATCCTGTAAAATCATTCCGTTCAGTAGTAGCGAGTAACGTAAGTCTAATGCAGCGCTGGAGATTAGCGAGTGAATTTTTCTTCGTCGGACAGCCCATCTGTGTTTAACTGGGTCGGGCAATCTGAAAAGCGGAGAGGTAGGACAATTGAATCGAGTCGCCGTTCCGTTCTAACACTTGTCTCAATCCCTCAAACAAATTCTGCTTTTGCTGGGCTTCTAGCTTTAAGTAGGGAGAATAAGTGTTCAGCAGCAGCAAATACTGATCCACTGAGTACGTGACTTCTACCTCCATCTGTCCAGATACCATGTCCTTAAAGTAACCGGACTCGATCGCCATTTGTCCCAGATCCTTGAGAATTGATGATTGCGTCGCGCTATCTTCGTAGCGGCGGTTAAGGGCAGGTGCATAAGTCTGATAAACCCCTGATAGCTGTTGGTAGACCTCGTAGCGGGGCTGAAGTTCTTTGTTCCATAGCAAAATCAGATGCCCGTCTGGGCGCAAGGCTGCCGCCGCTTTTGGATAGCCAATCTCTGGCGAAATCCAATGAAACGAACTCGCTGCCAGCACTGCATCAAACTTTTCAGCGTCTAACTCCCATTCTTCAAACGAGCAATTTTGTAGCTCTACATTGAGGTATGGCTCACAGGTTTGCTCAGCCAGACGATAAAAATCGGGGTTGGGTTCGACGCAAACCATGTGGCAACCCAAAGCGGCAAATGCAGGAGTGGCGATCGCCGGACCGCAGCCCACTTCTAGCAGAGTCGAGTCGACGGAGAGTTGAGCAATGTCTACTACGCGATCGATCAAGGTCTGCGGGTAGCGTGGTCTGACTTGGTGATATGCCTCTGCTGCGGGCGAATACCAGTGCTTGCGTTGCTCCAGGTCTTTACCATAACACTCGTTTAGAAGAGTTTGTTTCAGGTCTTTCATGATCAATCCAAGGGAGATTAGTTACCTATATTAACTAAAATCTTCGTGAATCTACCCGTCAAAGATCTCAACAATCTATCGAGTTCTTTACGAAACTAGGCTTCAATTTTAACGCTCAATTTACTGACGAGACAGCAAGTTCCATAATTGTGAGTGAGGACATTTTTGTCATAGTTTAATGATAGAGATTAGCGAGGGCGATCGCTTCTTGGCGCAGGTGATCGCGCACATCTTCTGGACTCACTACCTCACAGTCCGCTCCATAGCGCAACACATCTCGGATTAGCCAAAAGGTATTTAACACAGGTCGGACAATCCGCCGCGATCGCTGAGGCTCTACAACCCATTCATCGGTCACATCTTCTTGCTTGCGATTATATGCAAAGGCGAGTCCACCGAACAAATGAATTTCAACTTCAACCGTATCTAGAACGGGTCTCCATTTCAAATGAATGCGAATCCCTATTAGGGATTGAAACCTAAGCCGTAATGCAACTACACATCGATCAGCCATCTGGTTTCTCGTTCATCTAGTTCAAAAGTATTTTTAGAGGCTTGGGCGCTGGTTTACTTCATTCATACCAGATATTGTTATTTTTGCCTCAGTTCTACTAAGTATTAGTTAAGCAAATCAACCTCAGCAAACATCCCCAGGTTCAGCGTTGGGACTGATTGTATCAAAGCTAAAATACCGAGCAGGGACAGTATTATAGATAATGTAGTCATCAAAAGAATAAATGCCTGGGTTACCCTGAATTTGCTCAATTGCAGTGCGTAAAGAGTAGAGTTGTGCCACTGTCATTTGCAATGGACGCTCGTAAGGCTGATAGCTGCTGCGAATCAAGTAGTCTAATTTAGGATAAATAGACATCTCAATGTGGCAGCCGAGAATATGTTGAATCGGATTTATTTCAGAAAATTCAATCAGCCGTTCAATGCTGTCTTTAAACATGTCCCAGTCGTTGATATAAAGCCTCCCCGGATAGAGAATATCGCCGGAAAACAGTAGATGACTATAGGGATCATAGAAACAAACTTCTGACTCCTCGTGTCCAGGAGTGGCGATCGCCTTTAGCACTCGTCCACCTAAGTCAACCGTTACTTGATCCTGCGGATGATTTTGGAACCCATAGAAGGCAATCGTCTCAGCTAAAGTCTTGCCGACGATCACGGTATTAGGTCGGCTCAGAAACTGCGAGTCGCCTTCAAAGTGGTCACGATGTAGATGCGTATGGGCAACCACCAATGAGTAGTTTGGACAAGGGTGTTTTATCAGCCATTGGTCAATCAGAGCATCGACTGTTTGCCTGAGCGGAAAATATGCTGCCGAACGGGTCGCGCCTGTATCGAGCAAAATCGATCGCTGGTTACCAAACAGCAGAAACATGAAAGGTGCTTCGTAATGCACCGCCATGTTCTGCCGCATGATCACTGTCTGCTCATTGTAGAAATGCACCTGAATCTCTGGATCGGTATTGTGCCTGGGTGAAACCGAGCCATGAATCCACTGTGTAAATGTGCCGGGAGCGGCTTGGGGTAAGTTGAACTGAATGGTTGATTCATTTACAGAAGTCATAGGGCTATCTATGCCTGATCGTCACGCAGTGCATGGAGAATCTCGCGCTTGATTGCAATGAACTTTGGCGTTAGCTTGATTTCTAGATCGTGATGCTCTGGTAGAGCGGTTTGAATCGTCTGCTTGATTTGTCCAGGATGGGAACTCATCACATGGACTCGCTGCCCCAGGAAAATGGCTTCTTCAACATCATGCGTGATCATTAAGACGGTGATGTGCGTTTTTTCCCATAGCCCTAGCAAGAACTGCTGCATCTGCTCTTTCGTCTGGGCATCAAGCGCGCCAAACGGTTCATCCATCAGCAGCACCTCTGGCTCGTTAGCCAGTGCCCGCGCGATCGCCACCCGCTGTTTCATGCCGCCTGATAGCTGCTTGGGGTAAGCATTGGCAAACTGAGTCAGCCCAACGACCTCAAGAAAGTAAGAAGCGCGCTCCCGCTGTTCTGACTTGGGCAACTTGCGAAGCTGTAGCCCAAACGAAACGTTTTGCATCACAGTTAGCCAGGGATAGAGCGTATAGCCTTGAAACACCATGCCTCGGTCTGACCCTGGACGACCCGTAACATCAACGCCATCGACCAGGATTTGTCCTGAGCTAGGAGGCGTGAGACCTGCCGCAATGCTGAGCAGAGTTGATTTGCCGCAGCCTGATGCGCCGACTAGGCAGACGAACTCCCTCGGACAGATGTCAAAGCTGATATCTTGCAAAACAACCAGCGGCTCCTTTTGACCACCCACGGTGAATACTTTATGCAGATTGGAAACCTGCATTTTGGGCTTTGCCACCCTAGCCAAGACATCATCTTTTTGAACATCTTTTACAAGTCGGGTATCAAGCATATCGAAATCTCCTGATCTTAGATTTGAGCCATGCTCACACCATGCTTTGATGATGGCTACCTGTCAGCATTTAGCTATCAGTAACGATGAGCCGCAAGAGACGTGACACCCAAGCCCCTACTAGTTAAATCGATTCGTTCATCCTAATATGTAAATAGCGATACAGTTTCTATGATTTAGATAGCTTTAACGCGCAGATTCATCCTAAAAATATTTAATATTAGGCATCAGCAAGGTTCCTGCTGCTTCTCGGATCTTCCAGTAATACTCAATGGTTTCACCAGAAGCTTGCTCCTGTATTTCCACTAAAACACTATCTCGCGCTTGAGCGGGAGGGTCAAGCCGTCTGCCGATTAGACTGGGATCAGAAGACAGCACAGTTTCCCAACTGCCTTCACTGCGATCGCTCTCGCACTTATATCGGCTATAGTCTGCCTGAAACAACATGAGATGCTTCAGTTCTGCTTCAGATAATTTAGAGGGGTCAGGCGCGACAAAGCCATCTGTATAGCCTCGATTGTCACAGAGCCGAATGGCATGACTGCCCACTGTCACCCATAGCCCTTTAGGATAGGTAACAACCTGCGTGGCTAGATTCATCGCCTTGACTAATTCCAGCACCAAGCGATCGCCATGCTCAGTTGGCTGCGGCTGCCAGACCTCTGTATAAGCCTCTACTTTTCCATCTACAGTTGACTCGCCCTGCTCAATTAAATCTGTTCCAGTGAAATGCACCTTGCCCTGATCGATGTCTGAACTGGGCTTGAAGTCAACCATTCGGTTCCAGCGAATCCAGGTTTCGGTACAGTCGATTGCGCCTGCAAATGCGTTAATCTCTGCAAAGGGTCGTAGGCTGTCTCTATCGAGGCTGAGCAAAGGCTGCGATAAAAGCGGTTGGCTAAACGGAATCCGAATGTCGGCAAAATAGGTCTCAGCTTGCAGCCAGTATACCGTTGCATTTTCGGATGGAGCATTCTCACCCACTTGAATCGAAGCTCGCTTCCAAAGACCAATGTACTGTTCCATCATATCAAGCTAGTAATAGGCTAGTGCCGCCCATTACGCCATAGAACTGATCTATATTTAAATTGCCCTGTGAATCAACGCTGGTGCTGCCTTCATTGGCATCAAACAGGCGCTGAACTTTAAAGCGGTGGTAGTTAGATAGCACTTGCAGCAAGCCAATATAATGTACGATCTGCTGTTGTTTAATTGCTATATCCAGCTCAGGCAGATTATACCAGGGACATTTCATTGCAGCATGGTGAGCGCTGTGATAACTGAAGTTGAGCAAGAGCAGATTCAGCCAAGGATATCGCAGCGAGATCGGCGTGCTGAACGTATGAGCTTGCTCGTCTGCAACGCTCTTCCTCGGAACAACTGCACCGTAGGGATACAGCTCATAGGTATGCTGAAGACAATCCATTATTAAAATAATTTGCACTGCACCAATGTAGGCAAAGCAGTAGAGCAGCAAACCCTTAAGCGATATCCAGCCCAACACCGCAAACAGAGCAATTCGTAGCAGCAGCACAGCAAGCACCCAAGCTTTTGTGAGACGGTTTCCTTTCTGGTAAATTATGCCAACGCCAACCGCCTGCCGAATTAGGAACAGAGCTGGAAAATAGAGCCGTTCGAGTCCGGTAATTAAAGCTTTTAACGGTGTGGGCAGGCTGTGAATAAAAGCAATGCGATCGAAAATATACAGGTCAATGCCTTTAATATGGTGGTCGATGTGACCTTGCGAAAGCTCCTGAAATTGAGCGTAGGAGGTGCCATGCAGCCATTGCATCACTGCGCCCCAACGATGGTTAGTTTTCATGCTGCTGAAAATCGTGCCGTGCATAAACTCATGAGCCAAATAGGCTGAGAGCACCAGCGCATGGGTCACTAAAAAAATCCCTAGCGCATTCCGCCCTAAATTCTCAGCGCCCAGATTCTTAGTGCCCAGATTCTCAGTGAAAAGTAGATAGACACCGCTATAGTAGCCGCCAATTGTATAGAGCAGTGCACCTGCATTCCAAAGTGGCTTTTGCTGATGAATATAGGTATTCCAATTTAACTGACTGGGTGTTGAGGTCACCATAAAAGGATTCCTAAAATAAGATCTGATTTCTCTATACTATGCAGGTTCTCTCCTTCACTTGACTTGAACATTCTTGCTCAACTACCGTCTCTTGAGTCTGTTCTTGCTAGGGTCGCCACTGTCTGGGCGCTAGACCCGTTAACTGTTTGAAGTGACGGTTAAGGTGGCTTTGATCAGCAAAGCCAACGCAATGGGCAATTTCTACGACTGTTAGCTCGTTTTGCAGCAACAATGCTTTTGCCCGCTCGACTCGACAGCGAATTAGATATTGATGCGGCGATAGACCGATCTGTTGCTTGAACGATCGCGCAAAGTGATACAGGCTCATTTGCGCCAGATTCGCTAATTCAATCAAGCTGAGGTTGCGATCGCAGTGAAGCTGAATATAGTCAGTAATCGTCTCTAACTTAGAGCGAGATGTGGGAATGGGAGCGATCGCCGCTAGTTTTCGGCTCGTTTTTCTACCCGCATAATGCTGTAGCAGATGGACGGACAACGCCAGCGCCAGCGTTTCTCCATAGAGCTGGTTGAAACTTCCTTTAGCTGCGATCGCTGACTTGAGCAGCAGCCCAGTTTGATAGATAAATGGATCGGGCTGAGGAAAATGCGGCAAGATCTCGACGTGATCAGGATCAAGGGCTTCTTGCGCCACCGCCGCCACCCAGTCAGCATCAAGAAAGAGCAAAATATAGTCGATCGCGCCCTCAAACCGCTCCCGAAACTGTACCTGCTTTGGCAACACAAAGATATCGCCCTGGATAATCGGGCGACTCTGAAAGCGATCGTCCATCCACTGATGGGCACCACAGGGGCGCTGAGTGGTTTCAACGCAGAGTAAGTGGAGCTGATCGAGAATTAGGCTATTCTCTTCGCCATTTAGTTTGTGATGGTATTCCAGATGAATACCTCGCCAGTCGGCACCCTGACTTGATAGTAGTAGCGACTGAGTGGAATTGGGCAACTTGCTCTCGATCAGCTTTGAAGGAAGCAGCATATTTGTAAACTATGCCTTTCTACTGGCATATCATGGCTCTACAGCGACTTGACAATGGAATCATCATAGAGAGCGTCTGACTTCAGGCTGTCAGAAATTACTTTCATTTCGGTTCCAGTTTTGAGCGTCAGATCAAAGTTTTTCAGAACATTGTTAGGATCGCTCAAATTAAAGCCTAGCTTTTTATTCATATCGATATCAAAAATCTTTACTCCAGCAATTTGTTCTTTGGCTTCAGCTTCAGAGATGCCCAATTTTTTTGCAGTAATCTTAATCACCTCTGCGTCCCCGGCATTCACCAGCTTCACGCCCTGATCGATCGCTTTCAAGTAAGCCTGCAAATCGCTCTTACGCGTCTCGATCACCTTTTGGCGCGTGGCAATCACGTCGGAAATTAGATTGGTGTCCTTGGTACTAAAAATTAGTTCGCCGCCACCATCTTTCGCAGCTTTGGTCAGCCAAGGTTCGTAGGAAACGGCAGCATCAACGCGCTTAGCCGCAAACGCCGCCGCCGCATCTCCAGCCGTCATATCCTTAATCACTACGTCTTTTTCAGTCAGACCACCCTTAGCCAGATAAGCCCGCAGCAACACGTTCTCAAACAGAATATTTTCGCGGGCGATCGTTTTACCTTTCAAATCTGCCGGACTTTTAATTCCCCGCCCAATAATGCCGTCAGAACCATTGGAATAATCTACAACATAGATGATCCGAATTGTGGGGTCTTTCTCAATCGTCTGAATAGCGTCGCCAGAGGTCAGCCAGGCTACATCTACTTTGCCTGCCAAGAAGCCAGTGATGCTCTCGCTGGCACTTTGGAAAAAGACTTCCTGTACGGGGACACCCTGAGCCTTAAACAAATCCTTCGACAGCGCCACGTAATGTCCCGAATAGCCCGACCAAGGATTCACACCTGAAATGAGTGGCGCTGTCGAACTGCCGCCAGAGCTAACGGGCGCTGCCTGTGTGCATCCATGTAACGCTAAACCACCTGCCATTCCTCCCAGCAGCCAGAGGGCGCGACGACGATTGAGCGAGTAAAGACTCGAATCCATAGCTCAGAATGCTCCTTATATCAACAATGCATTAGGTCAGATCAAAAAACTCAACAAGCTGTAGCAACGCAAATATCTCTATGCCCTGAATGCAGTCAGCAAAAACTTTTTCTCCATTATTGCAGCAGTTGCAATGCCCCACTAAGAACGGAAAAACCCAGCCGCTCGCTAAGTAAAGTGGATTTGTGCAACCAAATATGTAAGCGATAATACAGATTCACTGAATTTGTAAATGTTTCTGAAGCACAACTGCAAATTGGCAAGTTGTCAGCTATTGGAGGCAAGTAGATTAAGCAGTTCTCAAGTTATTGCGTTAGCATCTGCTGATTTAGTAGATCTCAAAAGATATCTCCTGATTCTCGTACTGCCTGATACAAATTGATCGAAACTGCCACTGTAGGGTGATAAACAGGTTTGATTGCAAGCGCGGAGTTTATCATGGTGCGATCGCCCGAGTTAGTTGTCAAGAATGAACTGGTCATCGATCCAAAGCTAAAAGCATGGCAGCCTCAGTCACTTAAAGCGGAAGCAGTGACTTTACCTGCTGAAGTTTATTTTTCTCCAAAGATCTATCAATTAGAGCAGGAAAAGATTTTTGGTAAACACTGGTATTATGTGGGGCACATTAGCCAACTGGATCAACCCGGCTCGTATTTTACAGTCGAGATTGCCGAGCAGCCCTTGGTAATTTTATATGACCGAGCAGGCGACTTGAAAGCCTTTTACAACATCTGTACGCACCGAGCCGGACCCGTGGCATTAGGCAGTGGGCACTGTAATCGCCTGACCTGCCTCTATCATGCCTGGAGCTTTGATCTAGACGGTAACCTGCGTGGGACTCCAGATATGGATACGGCTGAGAGCTTTGATTTGGCGGCACATGCGCTGAAAAGCGTCAAAGTAGATACTTGGGGACCCTTTATCTTTGTTAACCTTGACCCCAATTCAGATACGCTTCAGGTTCAGTTAGGTGAGTTGCCAGAGCTGTTTCAACGCTATCAACTGCAAGACTGGGTAAGAGTTCATAGCGTTGATTATTGGACAGATACAAATTGGAAACTTTACGTTGAAAATAATACAGAAAGCTATCATGAACCGTCGGTGCATCCGATTTTGGCAAAATACTATCAAAATGTCAAAGCCGAGGCTCGACATCATTATTACTTGCAATATACACCGTTTGTGGGAGGTGACGATCTGCCCTCCAGTCTTGATCCTAATCTCTATGCGCCCGGACTGAACGAGTCTGAGATGGCTGGAGTCTCGACCATGAGCTTTTTCCCTAACTTTGCCTGGATTATCTCGCCCACCTGTGCAATTATTTACCTGATTGATCCACAGGGTCCGCTGAAGACACGGGTGCGCTGGGACTGGCTAGTGTCCGATACCGAAGCCGCTAAATCGGCGGCAAATCTGGAGCCGTTGATTGAATTTTTTGATGGTATTCAGCAGGAAGATCTGAAGCTGCTGCCGGAGTTGCAAAAGCGGATTCAGTCAATGGGATATCAGCCGGGGCGGCTATCTCCAACGCGAGAGATTGGCACACATTTGTTTCAAGAGCTGATTATGAAAGCGATTACTCAGCCATAGCCAAACTTTCCGCGCATTTTATTGTTAATACTTTTTTGGCGATCGCCATCATCTACAAAAGCAATCTACAGGAGCAATCAATAAATGCCGCTCACCTCTCACGTTCCACCCTATAGAAATAGAAATGTTTGAATTTCAAACGCCTGAGATAGAAGCTCTGAAAACTTCTCTGCAAGACCAGGGCATTAAATATGCGCTAGCTAGCTTTGTCGATATTCACGGTATGTGCAAAGCCAAAGCCGTGCCGCTGTCGCATTTTGGGCAAATGATGGCAGGCTCGGAGCTATTTACTGGGGCGGCGTTAGACGGTGTGCCGCAGGCGGTCAGCGACGAGGAAGTTGCCGCCATGCCCGATTCTGAATCGGCTACTATTTTGCCCTGGAATCCGGAGATAGTCTGGTTTGCTAGTGATCTTTATTTGTCAGGACAGCCGTTTGCAGCCTGCTCTCGTAGCATTCTCAAGCAGGTGTTAGCTGACGCAGCTCAGATGGGCTTTCGGTTCAATTTAGGCATTGAAACCGAGTTTTTTATTCTTAAAGATAACGATGGTCAGCCTACGCCGATTAGCGATCGCGATACCCTTGATAAACCCTGTTATGACCTGCAAGGACTGCTCGACAACTTTGCCTGGGTGAGCGAAATTGTAGAGGCGATGAACGGTCTGGGCTGGGATGTTTATTCATTTGATCACGAAGATGGCAATGGTCAGTTTGAAACTGATTTTGCTTATTGCGATGCGCTAAAAATGTCCGATCGCCTGATCTTCTTTCGGCTAATGGTAAAAGAAATTGCCCGCAAGCATGGCTTCTTCGCCACCTTTATGCCTAAGCCATTTGCCGACCGCACAGGCAGTGGGGCGCACTACAATATGTCGCTGGCTGATCTTAAAACTGGCGAAAATCTGTTTTACGATCCAGCCGACAAACGGGGCTGCAAGCTTTCGCAGCTTGGCTATCAGTTCATTGCCGGAGTGCTGCGTCATGCGCCCGCTATTTGCGCCACGATCGCCCCCACAGTTAACAGCTACAAGCGGCTAGTTGCTAGAGGCAGTATGTCGGGCTTTACTTGGGCACCTGTATATGTTTGCTACGGCAATAATAACCGCACAAATATGCTGCGGATACCGCTGGCAGGAGGGAGGGTGGAATGCCGAGCGGCAGATATTTCGACCAATCCTTACTTAGGAGCTGCAATGATTTTAGCAGCAGGACTAGAAGGCATTCGGGAAGGACTAGATCCAGGTGAACCGCACACCGAAAATATGTATGAGCGTTCGACTCAAGAACTTCAGGCAATGGACATTCGATTCCTACCGCGCAACCTGGATGAGGCTATCACCGCTTTTGCAGCCGATCCACTCAGTGAAAAGGTGATGGGAACGCTAATGTATCAAACCTATGTTGATCTGAAATCCCAGGAGTGGTACGACTACCACACTCATGTTTCAGACTGGGAAATTAAGCGGTATCTCAAATTCTTTTAACTCAGTTTTTCTATGGCGATCGCACTCATTACAGGCGGAAACTCAGGCATCGGCAAAGCGACGGCGCTGCTCTTTGCACAGCGAGGCTATAAGGTGGCGATCGCTGCTCGTAGGGCTGAGTCGTTAGCAGCAACACAGCAGCAGATCGAAGCACAAGGTGGCAATGCGCTAGCAATTGTCACGGATGTTTCCTGTTCATCCAGTGTGAATCAACTGATCGATCAGGTAATCACGCAATGGGGACAAATTGATATATTAGTACACGCGGCGGGGATATTAGTGTCGGGCACAATTTTGGACACTGATGAGGAGAGTTGGGATCAGGTTATTGATATCAATTTGAAGGGTACTTATTTAATGAATCGGGCTGTACTGCGATCGATGGTTGAGCGTGGCTCAGGCTCAATTGTTAACGTTGCTTCTGATGCAGGAATCACGGGAGGACGCAACATTGCTGCTTATTGTGCCTCGAAGGGGGGCGTTGTGCTGCTCACGAAGGCGCTAGCGCTAGATCATGCGCGGCAGGGCGTGCGGATCAATGCGCTCTGTCCGGGACCCGTGGCAAGCCCCATGACCGACTCGCTTGATCCAGATGAAAAAGCTTTATGGGAAAGCGTACTGCCGATTCAGCGTTTTGCAACTGTGATCGAAATAGCAGAAGCAGCTTACTTTTTGGCGCATTCTGAATATGCAACGGGAAGCTGTTTATCAATTGATGGAGGAAATACTGCTGGTGGCTCACTCTAGTCTAATCAAGCCTGAAAATCCAACCTTTGCGCCCCTGGCTGGCGAAAAGCGCTATCTCAAACCTTCGGTGTTTTGGAGTATTCGTCAGGGGTTCCCTCAATGGATGTCGCTGGCGATTGTAGCAACCTCGTTAGCTGTACCCCTGCTAATCTGGTCGCTGCTGAGCTATTCGGGCATGGTGCCGCCAATGTTTTTACCGACTCCTACAGCGGTATTGCGATCGGGCTACCAGATGCTCACAGAAGACAACTTGCTTGCAGACATCTGGATAAGCTGTGCGCGGGTAGCAGGCGGTTTTCTGCTGTCGGCTCTGGTTGGCGTTCCAATGGGATGGGCAATGGGCACGTTTTACAGTATGGAGAGTTTGTTTGCGCCGATTGTTGGCACGGTGCGCTATATGCCCGTTGCCGCCTTTGTGCCGCTGATTGTTATCTGGGTGGGCTTGGGGGAAGAGGCAAAGGTGCTAATTATTTTCCTGGGCGTGGTGCTTTACAACGCAATGATGGTTGCAGATGCAGTCAAATTTATTCCGAGCGACATGATTAATGTTGCCTACACCATGGGCGCTAATCGGTGGGAGGTGCTGACTAAGGTGATCTTACCTGCAACGTTCCCTAGCGTACTGGATACTCTGCGGGTCAACATTTCAGGGGCTTGGAACTATCTGGTGATTGCTGAGCTAGTGGCGGCTCAAAGCGGACTGGGCTTCAAGATTTTGCAGGCGCAGCGGTTTCTGCAAACCGAGAAAGTGCTGTTCTGCATCGCAATAATTGGCATCATTGGTCTGGCGATCGACTTTTTCCTAAAGTGGCTCTCGGCTTGGCTAACGCCTTGGGCTGATCAAGCTCGCAGTTAATGGACTGTTTCACCGTAGCGCACCACAAACGGTCTCACTTGTTCAATCACATGAGCTACCACTTGGCGATCAGCCGCACTCCAAGTTCTGGGTTGACCAAAAATGCAGGGCTGTAAAATGCCTCGCAGTATTCCATCCTGGCAAATATGAGCATGGATTAAAGCTCGATGCCCAAAGTTGTCGCGCTCAAATTCTAGATTTAGTACGTCTGCCCCTGCTGTCTCCACATCTTCTACAAAGATAGAAGGCGCTGCCCGTAATGCCGCTGCAAACATTGGATCATCATTCTCCCAATGTTGTTCTGGTTCCCAATGATCAGTTGCAAAGTCGGGAAATTCTGGGCTACGTCGCCAGCAAAAGATCCGGTTTAACCGAGTGGTAGGTTGCCGTACCATTAAAAAACAGCGATCGGTTTGCAAAACCTTGCATACGATCGGTAGTAAGGCTTCAAACAATGGTTCTGGCTCATCGTAGTTAGCAAATACAGCATCTAAGGGAGCAGTTAACTGAGCGAAATCAGATGAGATCATAGGGGGTTAATAAGCTAACGCTGGATGTATACCATTATTGTGAATTTTGATCATTATGGCTAGTTTGAGAGAATATAATCAGCCCCCAGATTTGTCCCAATCCGTTCTATGCCTTGAGCAAATCTAGGTAAGCTCGCCAGCCACCCAGATGAGAAATATCTAGGGCATTGGCGATCGCAAACGATTCACACAAAAATCCTTTAACTTCTTCGCCATCTTCCAGCACCAGCGTCCCAATGCCCAATGGAGATGGAATATTGGCAACAAAGCGCCCAAAACCTGCTGGAGGCAAGTCCCATACTTCCACTTCGATCGCCAATCCCTGATCATTGGTTTGACGAATTAGCCCCGGTTTAGGAATGCTTACCCCTTGCAGTGCATAGAGACGGTAGATCGGGCTAGTGTAGCAGGAACGCACCAGAGAACCTTGCTCATCTATCAGTTGATAATTTAAGGGTTGTCCAGTCAGATGTGCGCCAACAACAGCAATTTTGATGCGAGATTCAGAGAATGACATAGGGATTTATCAATTTATTCAATCATTGAGCGTTTGTTTATGATCCAATCGTCGAAGCAAGAGGAACGCCAGTAGCTCCAAGAGTACCATTCATTTTGGCATGAAAAATACCGCCAAGATTGCACAGAAATTTTTCCTGCCAAGCGTTAGCTATAAAGGTGATTCCAGTCGGTAATCCATTAGTCTGAAAGCCACTGGGGACGGCGATCGCGCTTAAATCGAGTAAGTTAACAAAGTTGGTATATAAACCTAAATTGCGGTTCAGGGTCAAGGGTTCGGCTCGCACTTGCTCAATAGTGTAGATTGTCCCTGTGGTGGGCAGTACCAAAACATCCATGGCTTCCCACTGTTGTTCGGTTTGGCGCTGTAGCGATCGCAATCGATAAAAATCTTGGAAAGCTGTCATTGCATCAATCTGTTTTCCCGCCATAATAATTTGTTGCACCACTGGATTAATGCCGGGATGATCTTGTTCTAAAAATTTGCCGACAGCGGCAGTGCGTTCAGCAACCCAGGCACCGTCGTAAAGTAGCGAAGCAGTTGTGGCAAACGGTTGAAAATCAATGGTGACAATTTGGCAGCCCAAAGCCTGCAATTGTGCTAAAGCATTTTGATAATTCTGTTCAGCATCTTCGTTTCCAAAGAAGTCTAAATAGTCCTGGCTAGGAATCCCAACCCGTAGATGATTTAGGTCTGGATTCTCAACAGATTGCGTCGGGCGCGAGAAGGGATCATCTGGATCAAAACCGCTTGCCACCTGTAATACAGCTTCTGCATCAGCGCAGGTGAGGGCAAGGATAGAGACACAATCTAAACTTCGTACAGCAGGGACAACCCCGGCAGTACTGAGGTAGCCTTTGGTTGGTTTTAAGCCCACAATATTTGTAAACGCCGCTGGTACTCGTCCTGAACCCGCAGTATCAGTACCCAAGGAAAAACTTACCAATCCGGCTGCCACCGCTACGCTAGACCCTGCACTAGAGCCACCTGGAATGTAGTTGGCATCAAAGGGATTACGACAGATGCCGTAGGGCGATCGCGTCCCTACCAATCCCGACGCAAACTGATCCAAATTAGTTTTACCAATGGGAATGGCTCCTGCCGCACAGAGCTTTTCAAAAACGGTTGCTGATTGCTCTGGAGTGTAGGCGAACTCAGGACATCCTGCGGTTGTGGGCGCTCCAGCCCAATCGATATTATCTTTCAACGCAAAAGGAATGCCATAGAGGGGCAAACTTGCTGAGTCTTTCTGGCTCAAAGCCTTAACCCGCGCCAGCGAATCTGCGATTGGAGCTAGATAGATCCAAACCGCTGGATCTGCGTACTGTTCAATGCGTTGATAAACCTGAGCTACGATCGCTTCTGGAGTGGTCGTTCCATTGCGGTAAGCCCGTAAAAGCGATCGCACGTCTAGACTTTCCCAATTCATCCTTTCTCCCATCTATTACTTATCCCGCCGCAAAGATCATAGTGGATTCTTTTACTCCTGAGAAGATTCCCGCTGGATTCTCGCTGCGTAAATGTCAGGGTCAATGTCAGGGTCAATGTCAGGATTGAATGACAGCGGCAGAAAATAATTTTTGTGGAAGGGATTGCGTTAACGCTGAGTTCGATTAATATATAAGGGAACTTATCTGACAGGTATTTGAGTCGCAATTGAACAGGAATTTGCTTCTAGGGTTCCGATTTAGCTTTTGTTAGCTAGATGACTGGTCCGAGAGAAGCAGCCAGCCAAGCTTCTGACTTTAAGAAGGCTTAGTAGGTCACACGGCGGGACAAAAGCCCGGGAGAGCCACACAGGACTGAACAACTGTGGGTAGATCCTGGGCTTTGCTATTTGAGTCAGTAGTTTCTCCGGCTCCAGAAGTCAGTTCAAACTTCTGGTAACGTCTCAACTGATCCATTTACCGTAACAGGAGACTTTTATGGTGCAAGCATCTGTTTCGCCAAATTCTGGTTTATTAGATCTAGAAGCGATCGCCCCGAACCTTATTTTACTAGATGAAAAACTTCCGGGTGGCGCATATTGGCACGGTGTGATCAAACGGGGAAATACCCTACGTGTGACTGATTTAGCAGGCTCTCAGGGTGTTTCACTGATCTGCTACAATGCCGACAATCCAGTTGAGCGGCTGAACGTTGCTGATACTGCCAAAATTCAGTTTAATGCTTTTCTAAAAAAAGGCATGGTAATCTACTCAGACATGGGAAGGATACTAATTTCTATTACAGAAGACACCTCTGGTTACCATGATTTGATCTGCGGATGCAGTAATGCTAATAGCAATGCTGCGAAATACGGTGAAGGGTCTTACAACAAGTACGGCGAAAGTGACTATAACAATTCGCGCAACAATTTTCTCAAAGCATTAGGTAAACGCGGATTAACTCGCAAAGATCTGATGCCCAACCTCAATCTATTCAGTCGGGTGAACGTGCATCCGGGTGGAAGTTTGGAATACGTCTCAGGTAACGAAAAGCCTGGTGGTTTTGTTGATTTGCGAGCAGAAATGAATGTATTGGCGATCGTTTCTAACTGTCCCCATGTGCTGCACCATGATCCGGTTTATCAGCCCAAGCCCCTTCAGCTAACAGTTTGGAAATCACCCGCACCTGCACCTAACGATCTCTGCCGCACTGCCAACGAAGAAGTAATTCGTGGCTTTATCAATACTGATTCGTTGTTTGCTCAGGCATAGCTATTTGTCAAAGTATTTTACAGATCTTTAAAGGACAGAAAAATGGTTGCAGTAATACTGACTGAACGCGATTCCTCTAATGCGATCTATGATGAGGTTTTACCCGCCCGTCAGCCTTGGTCGCGGGTTATCAAAAAAGGGCAAATTCTGCGGATTATTGATTTACAAGCTAATCAAGCGGTTGATACGTTGTTCTACAACGCCCATGACTCATCTGAGCGGTACAGTGCCCCTGATACAGTTGTCCGCCAAGGCAATATTTTCATTACTACAGGGACTCAACTCATTTCCAACGAAGGGAACGTGATGATGACCGTCATTCATGATGACTGCGGTAAGCACGATACGTTAGGCGGCGCTTGTAGCATGGAAAGCAACTCGGTACGCTATGGACTACACAAGAAACATCTGCACGCTTGTGTTGAAAACTATTTGCTGGAACTGAGCAAGTATGAAATGGATAAGCGCGATCTGGTTAGTAATATCAACTTCTACATGAATGTTCCGGTTAGTGAGGATGGCACATTAGAGATTGTGGACGGCATTTCTGAAGCTGGAAAGATGGTTGATCTGCAAGCAGAAATGGATGTAATGGTATTGATTTCTAATTGTCCACAAATCAACAATCCCTGCAATGCTTATAATCCAACCCCGGTTCGGTTGATTATTTGGGATGATGTTTAATGTTCAACAAAGTTCTAATTGCCAATCGGGGTGAAATTGCCTGCCGCGTGATTCGGACGCTCGATCGCCTTAAGATTGCTTCAGTTGCAGTTTACTCGGAGGCAGATACCCATGCAAAGCATGTTTCCATGGCAACAGAGGCGATCTGTATTGGGGCGGCTCCGGTTGCAGAGAGCTATCTAAAGTCCGATCGCATTCTAGAAGTGGCACGGCAAACCGGAGCGCAAGCTATTCATCCCGGCTATGGCTTTTTGAGCGAGAACATTGAATTTGCCGAAGCTTGCGAAGCCGCAGGTATTGCCTTTATCGGTCCTACCCCGCAACAGATTCGCGCCTTTGGTTTGAAGCATACGGCTCGTGAATTAGCGGAGCAAAATCAAGTGCCGCTAGTGCCCGGAACCGGACTGTTAGAGAATTTAGAGCAGGCTCAACAGTTAGCAGGGGCGATCGCCTATCCAGTCATGCTGAAAAGCACCGCAGGCGGCGGCGGTATTGGAATGCAGGCTTGTTTCAATGCAACAGAATTGGCAGATGCATTTGAAAAAGTGCAGCGCTTAAGTCAAGCCAACTTTAAACAAAGCGGCGTATTTTTAGAGAAATATATTCAAACAGCACGACATATTGAAGTCCAAATCTTTGGAGATGGCAATGGTCATGTGATTGCACTGGGAGAACGAGATTGCTCGACACAGCGACGTAATCAGAAGGTCATTGAAGAAACTCCTGCACCTGGAATTAGTGATGCCTTACGGCATCAGCTCTATGACTGTGCTGTGAAATTGGGGCAGGCGGTAAACTATCGATCGGCAGGCACGGTTGAGTTTGTATTTGACGAGACAACACAACAGTTCTACTTTTTAGAAGTGAACACGCGGCTACAGGTTGAACATGGTGTAACCGAAATGGTTAGCGGCATTGATCTAGTAGAGTGGATGGTGCAGCTAGCGGCAGGTGATTCAGCGTTTCTAGAAAACTACAGGCATCAACCGCACGGGCATTCAATTCAGGTGCGGATTTATGCTGAAGATGCGAACAAGAATTTTCAGCCAAGTTCTGGTCTCCTGAATGCTGTTTATTTTCCAGAAACCGTTCGCTGCGATGGTTGGATTGAGACTGGAACCGAAGTTACGCCTTTCTACGATCCACTGTTGGCAAAACTGTTGGTGCATGGAGAGGATAGGGAAGGAGCGATCGCCCAACTTCA
Source organism: Elainellales cyanobacterium (assembly GCA_038204505.1). Taxonomy (GTDB): domain Bacteria; phylum Cyanobacteriota; class Cyanobacteriia; order Elainellales; family Elainellaceae; genus Timaviella. The sequence goes on along the minus strand of JBBRCV010000018.1, from coordinate 19,395 downwards.
ATCGGCTTTACAGCAATCAGAAATCGCTGGAATTGAGACAAATCTGGACTATCTGCGTCAGGTCATCGCTAGCCCTGCGTTTGTTCATGGAACGGTCAATACTCGCTATCTCAGTACGTTTGAGTATAAGCCGCGATCGCTCGATGTGCTCGACTCTGGTACGTACACTACTATTCAAGATTATCCTGGACGCGTTGGCTATTGGAACATTGGTGTACCGCCATCAGGACCCGTAGATCACCTGGCATTTCGTCTTTCTAACCGAATTTTAGGAAACCCCGAATCATCAGCAGGCTTGGAATGCACCGTCATGGGACCGACGTTGCGTTTTAGCTGCGATACCAGGATTTGTCTCACGGGGGCTGCTATGAAAGCCACTCTTAATGGGCAGCCCGTACCCTATTGGACTGCTATTTCTGTAAGTGCAGGCAGTATTCTCAAACTCAAAACAATTCAGGGACACGGCTATCGCACCTATCTTGCTATTCAGCACGGATTTAATGTGCCTGGGTATTTAGGTAGTAAAGCAACGTTTACATTAGGTCAATTTGGGGGACATGCCGGACGAACTTTGCGGACTGGAGATGTTCTGCGTCTCTATCCAAAGGTTGATTCAGCTCAGAACATTAGATCGGTACAGAATAGTATCACTCAATGTTCCTCAAAACTAATTCCAGAGTATACAAATGAATGGAAAGTTGGCGTTCTCTACGGTCCTCACGGCGCTCCCGACTTCTTTACCAAAGATGATATTGAGATGTTCTTTTCAACGTGTTGGAAAGTTCATCATAACTCTGCCCGGACAGGTATTCGGTTGATAGGTCCTAAGCCCCAATGGACACGTACTGATGGCGGCGAAGCTGGGTTGCATCCTTCTAATATTCATGACAATGCCTATGCGATCGGCACGATCGATTTTACAGGGGATATGCCCATCATTCTGGCTCATGATGGTCCTAGTCTGGGGGGATTTGTTTGTCCTGCAACGATCGTTCAGGCTGAGCTTTGGAAAATTGGACAGCTCAAACCAGGCGACACCGTTCACTTCTATCATCTCACGGTTGAGGAAGCCCTCCGGCGAGAGTTGGAGCAAGATCGGCAAATTGAAACGTTGGGAAATGAAGCAGTAGAAACTCCATCACCCCTCGATTTTTCCACGCCTCTCTCCCTTCCTGCCTCTCCAATCTTGCATCAGTTCTCTCCAGAATCCAGTCAAACTGCCGTTACCTACCGTCGATCTGGAGATAAATTTCTGCTGGTTGAATATGGTGCACTGGTTTTAGATTTGAATCTGCGTTTCCATGCCCACGCCCTAATGGAGTGGCTAAAGGAAAATCACTTACCCGGAATTATCGATCTCACACCAGGAATTCGATCGCTACAAATCCATTACGATAATCGAGTTCTTCCGGTTCAAGAATTGCTTAACGCATTAATTGCCGCAGAGTCGGAACTGCCAAATATTGATGACTTAGAAGTACCGACTCGGATTGTTCGTTTACCCCTTTCTTGGGACGACGAATCGACACAGTTAGCGATTCAGAAATACATGCAGTCTGTGCGATCGGATGCACCTTGGTGTCCTAGTAATATCGAATTTATTCGTCGTATCAACGGACTCGATAACATTGAGCAAGTCCGAGAAATTGTCTTTAATGCTAGCTATTTAGTCATGGGCTTAGGCGATGTTTATCTGGGTGCGCCCGTTGCAACTCCCCTCGATCCGCGCCATCGTTTGGTCACAACTAAATATAATCCTGCTCGCACCTGGACTCCTGAAAATGCAGTTGGGATTGGGGGTGCTTATATGTGTATTTATGGAATGGAGGGACCAGGGGGCTACCAGTTTGTAGGGCGCACGGTTCCGGTGTGGAATCGTTACAAACAAACTGAGGATTTTAGTCAGCCCTGGCTGTTGCGCTTTTTTGATCAAATTCGTTTCTTTCCAGTTTCAGCAGAGGAACTGCTGTGCTATCGAGAAGATGTAATTCAAGGAAAAGTGAAGCTAGATATTCAGGAAGAAACATTCAGCCTTAAACAGTATCACGAGTTTTTAGATACAAATTCAGAAGAGATTGCTGTTTTCCGAACGAAACAACGAGCCGCATTTGCAAATGAACGCGATCGCTGGGCTGCTGCCGGAGAATTCACTCGCCAGGAGAGTCTGGAAACGATAGAAGAACCTGTCCCCGAAGTTATCCTTCCCGATGATGTTGAAGCCATTACTGCTCATGTTTCGGCTAACGTGTGGCAAGTGCTGGTACAAGCAGGCGATCGCGTTGCTGAGGGCGATCGCTTAGTCATCTTGGAAGCTATGAAAATGGAAATTGCCGTGTTTGCTGATAGTGCAGGTACAGTTACAGAGGTATTCTGTCAGATCGGACAACTTGTGACGGCTGGTCAGCTTCTGGTCGCCATTCAACCTGCGTAACAACCAGCATTTTGACCGTTGCGACAATCAAAAAGCTCCGGTAGATGAATAAGTGATCGCAGCTCCTAAGTTATAGGACAAAAATCTTAATATTTAGAATTATCAAAATAGCCCAAAAAGTATACGAAATATCAGTAAATATCAGCTACGTTGATACTTTAACCCATCCAAAATTTTTAACAAGATGGGAAGTTTAAAATGAAAATTAAATTAGAACGTAAGCTAAACACCTGTCCGAACCCACTTAACTGCAAAGTCTGTCACCAAACCTTTGAAGTCAGTAAACTACGAACCTTGCTATACAGCGATCGCGGTCTATTGATTGGAGATGTTTGTCCACGTTGCGTAAAACGCGAGCCTCCTGAGATCCAGCGTTTGTTGAAGCAGCAAAGCAATCTTTTAATGGCTCCCTCTCAAGGCAGAGGAGCGCAAACTATTGCCTCCTATCAGCAAGCTTTAGAGCTGTTGGAAGTTTCTACTGAGGAGATCAAACGTCCAGCTTTCTATCAACGCTGGTTGAAACATATTGCAATCTTTGTGCAAGAAACTCAAGAGCTTGAAGCTGCCAGATATCGGCTATCTAGTTATACTGTTGAGCAGCGATCGCGGCTAGAGAAAGCGTTTGAGCGTGATACAGAGTGAAAAAAAGCCTGCAAGACTCTTGCAGGCTTAACCCGGATATTAACTTTTTGTCGATTCACACTTGCTCAGGCAACTAATGACCGATCATCCAAGGTCGGCTTCCTGTATGGCTTTTTACCCTTGATGCCTTTGGTTCAATTTCCCGTTTAATCAGTTGAGGTTCTCGGTTCTCTTGCTTTAGCCGTAAAGATCCAGAAAGGACTGCTGGGGCTGAAAAAATACGTTGGGCAGGTTGATTACAATCTGGGCAGTGAGCGGGATTACTGCATTCTGCCATAGCTCGCCATAGGTCGAACATTCCACAATCACTACATCGAAACTCGTAAAGGGGCATAAGTTGTTAACCTCTGTTTCAAGTCTATTATCACTATCTCTAACCTAATTCAGTGAAACAAATAAAACCAAGAAAAGAAGTGAACGTTGCTGCGTTTCAGAACGATTAAGGCACCTTCAGGCAGCAACGTCACGTAGCGTTGTATAACCTGTCCTTGCACCTAAACCGGAAGAATATCTTTCTCAAAGATCTCCGTCGGAATTGCCACCGTACAGCAGGCATTGGGAATATCTACAATACCGCTCACGCGACCTTCAACGGGCGCACAACTCAGCAAAAGATATGCCTGTTCACCTGTAAAACCAAACTTCTTGAGATACTCGATCGCATTCAAGCAAGCTCGGCGATATGCAATGTGAACATCCATAAAATATTGCTTGCCAAACTCATCGACTGAAATCCCCTCAAACACTAGATACTCAGAGTAATGAGGTTCAACAGGGCTAGTCTTGAAAATCGGATTAACCATCCCGTATTTTTCAACGCCACCTTTAATGATATCTACGTGCAGGTCGATGAAACCCGACATTTCGATCGCCCCACAGAATGAAATCTCGCCATCTCCTTGAGAGAAGTGAATATCTCCCATTGACAGCTTGGCACCTTCGACATAGACCGGAAAATAAATGCGAGTTCCCCTAGTTAGGTTTTTAATATCGCAGTTACCCCCATGTTCACGAGGCGGTACTGTGCGAGCTGCTTCTGCGGCAATGCGATCGAAGTCAGCCGTGGGTGTCGTGCCTAAAATTGCATTTTTAGGGTTAGGTAAAGCTGCCAGCGTCGCCAAATCTCCGTTGTACTCGGCTCCATAGGTGCGAATGTCTGGCTGGGTCGCCATCAGTTCAGATTCGCGCTTATTCCAGGTTGCCAGCAGTTCGGCAGAGGGAGCACAGCCAATCAAGCCGGGATGGGTGATGCCTGCAAAGCGGACTCCTGGGATGTGTCGAGAAGAGGTATAAATCCCTTGAAAATCCCAGATGGCTTTAGCGGCTTTAGGATAGTGATCGGTCAGAAATCCGCCGCCATTTTCTTTGGCAAAGATACCTGTAAAGCCCCATTCATCTCCCTGAATAGCACCAATATCGACCAGATCGACCACCAGAATATCGCCAGGTTCGGCTCCATTCACCCAGATCGGTCCACTGAGAACGTGAACGACTGTTAAATCTACTTTTTCAATGTCGCTCGGATCATCGTTGTCCTTAATTTGTCCATCTGTCCAGTCTTTGCACTCAATTCGGAACACGTCGCCCGGATTAACTGAAACAATTGCCGGGATATCAGGATGCCAGCGATTATGACCGGGCATTTCTTGCTGATCCATCGACTTGGTTAGGTCAACCTTGAAAAGCGTTTTAGGCATAAATTCTCCTCACCACGTAATTCTCAAACTCAAACTTTAATTTAGATACCTGCTAAGCAGGCTCTACCTTGCAAGCATCGTGACAGTTTGCATCCAGGCTGCAACAGAGAGAGCAAATTGCTCCTTCGTAGACGGGGCAATAAGCCATATCTTGCTTCTCGTATTCATAGTCACAGATGACGCAAGCAGTCAGATCCTGCGCTAGTGGATTGTCCCGGAAGGTCACATCTTCTCTAGCAATATAATATTTGCCCTTGGTGATGTAAGCAATTAGCGGCGACAACACCAGAGATAACCCTAAAGCAATGAAGGTTGAAAATGCTTGTGCTGTTGGACCCATGAAGCCGAAGAATGCAATCACAGAGACGACCGACGCGATCATCATGGAGCCGAAGCCAACTGGGTTGAAGTTATAAAGGTGCGCCCGCTTAAACTCAATGTAGGAAGGACTCAACCCTAACGGTTTATTAATCACCAGATCTGCAAACAGCGCACCAACCCAGGCGATCGCCACATTCGAGTAGAAGCCCAACACCCACAGCAGAACACTAAATACACCCAACTCTTGCAACACTAGCGCAATGATTAGGTGAAAGACCAGCCAAACGACCCGACCGGGATGAGCATGGGTTATCCGTGAAAAGAAATTAGACCAGGAAAGCGAACCCGAATAGGCATTAGTGACGTTGATCTTGATTTGAGACAGGACGACAAAAAAGGTTGCTACAGCCAGGTAAACGGCAGGATTTGAGAAGATGGTTTTGAATCCCTCTACATACATCTGAATTGGCTCATTTGCCTTAGCCATCTCTACGCCATTTTTGACGGCAACGGCTGTAAAGAAGCCACCTGCCCACTGTTTCCAGGCACCCAAGAACACCCAGCCGGGGCCCGCCAGCATGACTGCCCACCACCACTTACCGTTATTCTGCTCCGTTTTATCGGGCATAAACCGCAAGTAGTCCACCTGCTCACCAATTTGAGCAATTAGAGATAGAGCCACCCCTGCTCCTGATGCACAGAGCAACAGATTGAACCCGCTACCGCTGGGAGAGGTGCCTGCAAAATTAGTCCAGGCAGAGAATGCCTGCGGGTCTTTAGCTAACACTGCGAACCAAGGCGCAAACATCCCTAGGAGCCAGATTGGCTGCGTCCAGACCTGCATTTTAGCTAGTAGGGTCATTCCAAACACCACCAGCGGGAAGATCGCCACGGTGCAAAGGAAGTAACCAATCCACAAAGGTAAGCCAAAATACAGCTCCAGCGCTTGAGCCATAATTGCGCCTTCTAGAGCAAAGAAAATGAAGCAGAAGGAGGCATAAATCACCGACGTTAACGTCGAGCCGATATAGCCAAACCCAGCGCCGCGCGTCAACAAATCCATGTCAATGTTGTACTTGGCGGAGTAATAGGAAATAGGGATTCCAGTTACAAAAATAATCACAGCAGCAACTAGAATTGCCCAGAAAGAATTTGTAAATCCTGAGCTAATGGCGATCGAACCCCCGATCGCAAAATCTGCCAAATACGAAATACCACCCAGGGCAGTATTAGCGACTGTAAATTCTGACCAAGTTCTAAACGATTTAGGCGCATAACGCAAAGAATAATCCTCTAAAGTCTCATTAACAACCCAGGAGTTGTAATGCCGTTTTGACTTCTCTAGCTGCGTAGCCGCACCGGGACTTTTGTCCATGAAACCTCCATAACATGTTTTAGATTTAGAGCTAACTGGGGTTAGCTGAATGACGAATTTTCTAAGCAATCAGTCTGATAAACCAGAGGATTAGAGGCTAAATGCCATGAGCTTCCGACTGTCGCTGCTGTTCCTAATTTCGGGACAGCTTGTTGTAACGTTTTCTGGTCTTTCGCGGCAAGAATTTCTAAAACTCTGAGCCTGACCTGGTACTTTTTCCAACGCGATTTCTTGGAAGTTTGCTTTGCCAACAGGTTTAACGCATCCTGTAAGCTGCTGTATGCTTGCTCTACAGAGTAGCCAGACTGGATGGCTAGAGCGATCGCCAGCCGATCTGCCGCCGTTGCTTCTCTTAAACTGCGCTCTCCTTTGTTGCGCTGATAAAGTTGATAGCTGGCAATTCCTGTCACGAATAAAGCAACGGATAAGGAGAAGAGATTCTGCGACATTACTTCCATTAAAGAGATAGATAAACCTATCCCAATGACAGGCATTTCCCACAGAAATTTCTTGATCGTTTTGTTTTGAATTCGAGCCGCTTCATGCCAGAACAATAAATCGCGCTGATCGACGTTTAACTGCTGCCAATGAATCAGGTCAATTTGAATAGAGAACTGATTTTTGTCAACTTTCTCAGTCGTAATCAGTGAGGGATCTACTTTCTTAGATTGAACAATTACTACCTGCGATCGCAAGTCGTCAGGTAGCAAATTGCTCAATCGCCAAAGCTCATGAACCTTGATCGAATCAGCTTGGAGTGAACTCATTGTTTCACCTGTTCGCAAAATTTATCTACAAAATTACGAAAATATCAAAGAACAGGAATGAGACAAAGCACTGTATAACTTCCCCATGCTATTGGGTTAGTACAGATCGCTTCTCTCACAGCAGCTTTTGCTCGTTAACTGAATGCTCCTAGTTAGGATTTTTTCAAGAGCCTTAAGAGGTATTGATGCATCATAAGAATGAAGTAACTATTGATTTGTATCTAGTTTTACCAATAAACTATTAATTACTTAACTATATTTAAAATCTCATACTTTTCGAGCAGCCGTAGCTAAGGGGAGGCGATCGCTGGGCAAACGTCAGTGAGTTCTGAGAGAATGTTACACATGAAAGTTGTTAAAGATAGACGAGACTACAATACCTGGGTTGCAGCAGAAACTCTGGAAGACTACGCCCTGAGATTTGCCCCCAAATCTTTTAGAAAGTGGTCAGAGTGGCTGGTTGCGAATACTGCAACCGGAGGATTGTCGTTTTTGGCATTAGAGGCAATTGGCGGATCGCTAGCCATTAGTTACGGCTTCGCCAACTCTTTTTGGGCAATTATCGTAGTCGGCGGCATCATCTTTCTAACGGGCTTACCGATCGCCTACTATGCGGCAAAATATAACGTTGACATTGATTTACTGACTCGCGGCGCAGGATTTGGCTACATCGGTTCAACCATTACATCTCTGATTTACGCTTCATTTACCTTTATTTTCTTTGCTCTAGAAGCCGCCATTATGGCGCAAGCGCTAGAACTATATTTTCGGATGCCTTTGGCGATCGGCTATATTGGTTGCTCGGTGATCATTATTCCTCTGGTATTTTTTGGTGTGACCCTGATTAATCAGCTTCAGCTCTGGACACAGCCGATTTGGTTCACACTCATGGTTCTGCCCTATGCTTGCGTCCTTTACAAAGAACCTGATGCTTTCTCAAACTGGATTCACTTTGTGGGTGAAACGGGCAGTTCGGCTTTCGATCCACTGCTGTTTGGAGCCGCTGCCACCGTTTCATTCTCGTTAATTCCGCAAATTGGTGAGCAGGTAGACTATCTACGGTTTTTGCCCGACAAACAGGAAAATCATGCAGGCAAATGGTGGTTAGCCGTGATCTTAGCTGGACCTGGCTGGATCATTTTGGGCTGTGCAAAGCAGCTAGGAGGCGCTTTTTTGGCATCGCTGGCGATCGCTCATGGGGTCAGCTTTGCTAAAGCCAAGGAACCGACTCAGATGTATTTAGTGGGGTTTGAGTATGTGTTCTCAAATCCAGAAGTTGTCCTGGCAGTGACGATCTTTTTTGTGATTCTTTCGCAGATTAAAATTAATGTCACCAATGCTTATGCGGGTTCTTTAGCGTGGTCAAACTTTTTTTCCCGGTTAACCCATAGCCATCCGGGGCGCGTTGTTTGGCTGATGTTTAATGTGGCGATCGCTCTCTTATTAATGGAGTTGGGTGTCTTTTCCACGTTAGAAGCGGTTTTGGGACTTTACTCGAATGTGGCGATCGCTTGGATGGGCGCACTGGTCGCGGATCTGGTGATTAATAAACCGCTAGGACTCAGTCCTCCCTACATTGAGTTCAAGCGGGCGCACCTTTATAATTTTAATCCGGTCGGATGTGGATCTATGCTGATCTCTTCCCTCGTTTCGATGGCGGCATTTGTGGGCGTGTTTGGTTTGGGTGCTAAGGCTTTTGCGTCCTTTATTGCTTTGGGCTTAGCCTTTGTGTTGGCTCCGGCGATCGCTATCTTGACTAAGGGGAAGTACTACCTGGCGCGTGAAGATTCTTACTGTAAAGATATTCACTCTATTAATTGCTGCATTTGTAGTCAGGAGTACGAGCCACAGGATATGGCTTTTTGCCCAGTCTATAGTGATTCCATCTGCTCGCTATGCTGTAGTTTAGATGTCCGTTGTCATGACGCTTGCAAAACTAATCCAGCCTGTGATGTTAAGCGATCGCCGCTCCCCAAATCTGCTCAAACCGGATTGAATAAGTTCCTCCAAAACAAATTATCCCCTCAACTGGGAGCAAGGCTACTCAAATACTTAGCCATTTCTCTATCTCTATCTGGGTTAATGGGAACTATTCTAGGGCTAGTCTACTATCAGCAAGCGATTAGCCCACCTGATCTTCCGGCTCTGACAGTCAAACAATTAGCTGCAACCTTAATAGAGGTCTATGCCTTTTTCATGGTGCTGATTGGGATTGGATCTTGGTGGTTAGTGCTAACGCAGGAGAGTCGGCAGTTGGCACAAGAAGAGTTAGATAAGCAAAACCTACAGCTTCAGCAGGAGGTAGAGGAGCGACAGTTGGCAGAAGTGCAGTTGCAAGAAAAAGCTCAACAGCTTGAACAAACGCTCCATAATTTGCAGCAAGCCGAAGCCCATTTGATTCAAACTGAGAAAATGGCGGCTCTGGGAGGGCTGGTGGCTGGGATTGCTCATGAGGTCAATACTCCCATTGGGGTGGGAGTCACCGCAGCTTCGCTGTTGATGGAGAGGGCGATCGCCTTTTCCAATTTATTTAAGAGTGGCACTATGAAACGCTCAGATTTAGAAAAGTTTTTAGATATTGCCCAACAGAGTAGCCAACTGACGCTGACTAATCTTGAGCGAGCCGCCCAGATGATTCAGAGTTTTAAGCAGGTCGCCGTCGATCAGTCCAGCGAGTCGAAGCGAGTGTTTAATCTCAAAGCCTATTTAGAAGAGGTTTTGTTACAGCTTAGCCCCAAACTCAAGGTGAGCAAGCATACTATTGAAGTGGAGGGCGATCCGCATCTAACTTTGAATAGCTATCCAGGGACTTTTTCTCAAATTGTCACAAACCTGGTGATGAATTCATTGCTTCATGCTTATCAGCCCGATCATCAAGGATGCATCACGTTGATTTTTAGACAAACCGGAGAACAGATTATTTTTGAGTATGCTGATGATGGACAAGGCATTCCTTCAGAAAACTTGAGTAAAATCTTCGAGCCATTCTTTACAACCAAACGCGGACAAGGAGGAAGTGGCTTAGGATTACACATTGTCTATAACCTGGTGTCTCAAAAACTCGGTGGCACTATTCAGTGTGAAAGCCAGCCCGGAATGGGAACAAAGTTTGTGATTAAATTATTAAACCTTCAAGCGTAAATCAGGCTGAATCAGGAATTATTTGTTTTGAAAGATCCACAAAGTTCTCTATCCAATCCCAAAAAATCTAATCCCCAAAGTGACGAACTCATCTTTGCTCAAGAGGATGAAGAGATCCCAGTTACTCCAGAATCCAGCAGGTCTAACAATAGCTGGAAGATTTTGATTGTAGATGATGACGCGGTGGTTCATGAAGTCACAAAACTGGCGCTATCTGACTTTACGCTTGAGGGAAAATCACTCACCTTTGTCAGCGCGTATTCTGCTGAAGAAGCAAAACAGTTAATTCAACTGCATCCTGATACGGCGATCGTTTTTCTAGATGTGGTTATGGAAACAGAGAATGCGGGCTTGCAGGTGGTTCAGTACATTCGAGAGGAACTGGGCAATCCGCTAGTCAGAATCATTTTGCGGACAGGTCAGCCAGGGCAAGCTCCCGAAAATGTTGTGGCGGTCAACTACGGGATCGATGACTACAAAACTAAGACTGAGTTGACATCCCAAAAGCTTTTTCTCACGGTTGTCACGGCTTTAAGGGCATTTTCTACCTTAATAAAAATGCTGCAAGTGAGCCAGAATCTGGAACTGGAACTGACTCGGCATCAGGAAATTGAAAATACTCTACGAACCAGCGCTCAGCAAGAACGCGAAAAATTTCGCCAATTGGAGCGCGCTGCTTCGCAGATACCGCTAGGGTCGCTCCAGTCAGATCAACTCACTTCACTTCCGCTCGATCAGCGTGAAAGAATAGAAACTTTAGGTCAGCTTGTCACAGAATTGACTCATACTATTGTTCGTTCTCCCCACCAAGCAGGCGCACTACACACCATGTCAATGATGACGCGCCTTGCCAAAATGGTACTACGCATCACCGAAGAACATTCTGCAAAGCTAGGGATTTCACAGAGCAAGCTAGCAGTCCTGATGTACCTCAGTCACGAACCTGAGCGGTGTGCAAGTCCATCGTCTTTAGCAAAGCACTGTGGAGTTTCGCGGGCAGCCATGACAGGTTTATTAGATGGATTGGAGCAGGAAGAATATGTTGAGAGAGATGACCATCCCTCCGATCGGCGGGCATTGAAGATCAAGCTGACCCTGAAAGGACAACAGTTTCTAGACTGGATTGCGCCACCTGGACAGTATCAAATACTTGAGTTGATGGACACGCTAGACGAGGCGGAACGCCAGCATTTGACTGAACTGGTTATGGATGTATTAAAGCTTTTTGAAGAGAAATAAGGTTAAAAGGTAAATAGTTAAGAGATTAACTATTTAATGTAAAACAAGATACAACTCGTATATCGTCAATTCTCTATAGTTCATCTATGTACTCAAAGACCTTTTGAAAAAGTATGGTTTTTTGACTCCTGTAGTGCGGCGATAACGTGTAAGAGTTTCAGCTAGTAGAACGCGATTAGGAACTAAAATAAACCAGAGATTTTCTGGTCAATACTGGTCAATAACTGATGCCCTGACACATATAATTGATTGGAGAACAACATGTCTTACCATGGTGACATTTCTTCGAGCGAAGATGCAGTTGGAGTTGCGGTAGTTAACTACAAAATGCCGCGACTGCACACCAAAGAGGAGGTGATTGAGAACTGCAAAAACATCTCTACAATGATTGATGGGATGAAGCTAGGATTACCTGGCATGGATCTAGTCATTTTTCCAGAGTACTCCACTCATGGCATCATGTATGATGCTAAAGAGATGATGGAAACAGCGGCAACAATTCCCGGTGTAGAGACTGACATTTTTGCTCAAGCCTGTATTAAAAATAAGGTTTGGGGCGTGTTTTCACTCACTGGGGAGAAGCACGAAGCGCATCCTGATAAGGTGCCTTACAACACCTTGATTTTGATGAACGATCGCGGTGAAATTGTCCAAAAGTACCGCAAGATCATGCCCTGGACACCTATCGAGGGCTGGTATCCTGGCAACTGCACGTATGTCTCGGAAGGACCAAAAGGGCTGAAAATTAGTTTGATTATTTGCGACGACGGCAACTATCCCGAAATTTGGCGAGATTGCGCCATGCGAGGGGCTGAGCTAATCGTTCGTTGCCAGGGATATATGTATCCGGCAAAAGAACAGCAAATCATGGTTTCTAAGGCAATGGCGTGGATGAATAACGTCTATGTGGCTGTTGCCAATGCTGCCGGATTTGACGGAGTTTACAGTTACTTTGGACACTCTGCCGTGGTGGGCTTTGATGGTCGTACATTAGGTGAGTGCGGTGAAGAGGAAATGGGAATTCAGTACGCTGCCCTGTCTAAGTTTGCCATCCGCGACTTCCGCAAAAACTCTCAGTCTCAGAATCACTTGTTCAAGCTGCTGCATCGCGGCTACACCGGAATGCTCAACTCTGGGGATGGTTCTGAAGGCATGGCAGAATGCCCTTACGAGTTCTATCGTGAATGGATTCTTAATCCCAAGAAAGTAAAAGAAAATGTCGAAGCATTAACCCGTCCGACCGTCGGCACCGAGGAGTGTCCTATCGAAGGATTGCCCAACCAGAAAATTACTGCTGCTCCAGTGGAAAAAGCTCCGCCAGTTCCAGTTTCCGTTAACGCTTAATTTAGGGATCTGTCTGAAAATACAGCACCCGTTAGCTGTTTAGTGGAGCGCCCTGATTGACGAAGGGCTTAAGCTCGTTGTCATAATCTCTATCTTAAGATAGATAGACGAATGGCTCAAATAGGTCAAAAGTGATAGGTATAAAGCTCTGCATACCTATCACTTTTGTGTCTCTGAAAACAGAACGACTTAAAGTAGAAAAATCGGCGATCGCTCATTTGGTGCGAGAACTGCGGCAAGCGATGAAGCTGTCTCAGGAAAAGTTTGCCGATAAGTTAGAAATGACTTTTCCGACGATTAATCGCTGGGAGAATGGACACGCTGTGCCTTCTCGACTTGCGCTCAAGCAGATTGACGGCTTACTTAATGAGCTAAGTCATTCACCTGATGCAACTCTCCGTGAATGCAGTCAGGCGCTGCGAGCAAAGTATTCTTCGACTCAGGGACACACAACAGGATCATGACCCAGCAGCGGCAAGCAGTTGAACAGCTTTTTGTAGGCAACAGTGAAATGGCAATGCTGATGCGATCGCATGATTGGTCGCAAACCCCACTGGGTCCTATTTCGGGTTGGACATCCAGCCTGAAAATAGCCGTGAGTATTTGCTTAAACTCTCGGTTCCCAATGGTTATTTGGTGGGGCAAGGAACTCGTATTGCTCTATAACGACGCTTGGCAACCGATCCTGGGCACCAAACATCCAACCGCTTTAGGAAGACCGGGACAAGAGGTTTGGTCTGAAATTTGGGACATTGTTGGAGTGCAGCTTAATAGCGTTTTAGAAACAGCACAAGCCACCTGGTCGGAAGATATGCTGCTGCTCGTTGATCGATATGGATACACCGAGGAAACCTATTTTACCTACTCATACAGCCCCATTTTCTTGGAGACTGGAGAGGTCGGCGGGGCGTTTACGGCAGTGACTGAAACCACGCGCCGGATTATTGGTGAGCGGCGGCTGAGTACGCTGCGGGAACTTGCGGCTAGTACTGTGGAAGCTAAGTCGGTTGAGGAGACATGCCGGATTGCTAGTGCCACGCTGGCAAACAATCTTTTCGATATTCCCTTTGCTTTATTGTATTTAGTTGAACAGGATGGGGAACAAGCTCGGCTGGTGGAAACCGTGAGAGTAGACGCGGGCACACCTGCCAGTCCTGAGCAGATTGATTTGACTCAAGAACAGGATGATTGGCAGCTTGCCCTCGTTAGAAAAAGTGGGAATCCTGAAATTGTCGATGATTTAATCACCCGCTTTGGAGCACTCTCTGGCGGAGCTTGGGAGGAACCCTGCCGATCGGCGATCGCTCTACCGATCGCTCAACCTGGTCAAAAGCCACAAATAGCAGGGTTCTTGATTTTGGGAATTAGCCCTCGACTAGGGTTTGATGATGAGTACCGGGGCTTTTTTGACCTGCTTGTTAGCAATGTTACAACGGCGATCGCCAATGCCCAAGCTTACGAGGAAGAACGGAAACGCGCCGAGGCATTAGCCGAACTCGATCGCGCCAAAACTGCATTTTTTAGTAACGTTAGCCACGAATTTCGCACCCCCTTAACGCTAATGTTGAGTCCGCTTGAAGAACTTTCTCACACGTTAGATGAACGTCTAGAGACTGATGAGCGGGAACAGATCCAACTGATTCAGCGGAACGGATTACGCTTGCAAAAATTAGTCAATACGTTGCTTGATTTCTCGCGGCTGGAAGCAGGTCGCGTCCAGGCAACTTTTGAACCCACTGATTTAGCCGCTTTTACCGCAGAACTGGCATCGGTATTTCGATCGACGATCGAACGGGCAAATCTGCGTTTGGTCGTAGACTGTCCGCCTTTGCCTGAATGGGTGTATGTCGATCGCGAAATGTGGGAAAAGATTGTCCTTAACCTGCTGTCAAACGCCTTTAAGTTCACCTTTGAGGGAAAAATATCGGTTCAGTTGCAAGCGCTAGCGGATGCCGTTCAGCTAAAAGTGCAAGATACAGGAATTGGCATTCCAGCCGCAGAACTACCGAACTTGTTTGAGCGGTTCCATCGGGTGAAAGGAGCACAAGGACGCAGCTTTGAAGGATCGGGAATTGGGCTTTCATTGGTTCAGGAATTAGTGAAACTGCATCAAGGCACCATTACGGTTACCAGTGTTGAAGGAGAAGGGACTTGCTTGACGATCGCCATTCCCACAGGCACGGCACATCTTTCCGCTGCCCTGATCAGCACGAGCAAAGACGATCGCAGCAGTATGGCGCGGATGGTATCGACAATCGCTGAAGCTAACTTTTTTGTTGAAGAAGCTTCGCGTTGGTTGCCTGAGAACGCTCAGCTTTCGAGTTCTGAGTCTAATTCTGAAGCTCCGATTCCAGCCTCCAATCTGACACAAACCTCTCAAACGGCTAGAATTTTGCTTGCCGATGACAACGCCGATATGCGGGAATATGTAAAACGGTTGCTGAGTCAGCGGTATGAGGTCGAAGCCGTCCCGGATGGTGTGGCTGCTTTAGATGCCATTCGCCGCTCACACCCAAATCTGTTGTTGACCGATGTGATGATGCCAGGGCTAGATGGATTTGAGTTGCTGCGATCGCTTCGTACAGATCTTAAAACTCAGCAAATTCCAATTATTCTACTCTCGGCACGGGCAGGGGAAGAAGCTCGCGTGGAAGGGCTAGAAGCGGGAGCCGATGATTATCTGACGAAGCCATTTTCGGCACGGGAACTGCTGGCACGGGTGGAATCTACATTAAAGCTGGCTCAACTGCGCCAAGAATCCGCCGATCGAGAATATGCGCTGCAAGCTGAAACAGAGGCAGTCAGAGTTCGGTTGGAAATGGTATTAGCGGGCATTGATGATCATTTTGTGGTGCTCGATCGCCATTGGCACATTACTTATATCAATGCTCAAGGTGCTGCTGCAATGGGAATGCCAGGTGAAGAACTTTTAGACCAGAATTTCTGGAATCTCTTTCCCGATTTGGTGGGGTCTGAGTTTTACGATCGCCTGCATCAAGTTATGCACGACAGAATTCCGATGCAGTTTGAGTATTATTATTCTATCTGGGATACCTGGTTTGAGAATCGGCTGTACCCCGCTCCTGATGGTGGAATTGTTAACCTTTGTAGCAGCATTACTGAACGCAAACGGGTTGAACTGAACGATCATTTTCTCAATCAACTCGATGCTCAGTTACGGCAATTGTCTACCGCTGATGAAATGCTGAGTGCAGTCATGAATCAGGTAGGCGAGTATCTCAATGTCGATCGCTGTATCTGGCATGATATTGATCCAGAGCAGGGTTTGGCGATCGTTGAGCAAGACTGGCAGCGACAAGAGATTCCTAGCAGCAGTGGCATTTATCAATTATCAGATTTTATTCTACCAGAGCTGTTAGTCCAATATCAGGCAGGTCAATCGCTCGTTGTTTCAGATAGGACAACCAATCCCTATATCGCTCCCTTAGAAGCGAACTATGCTCTCTATGACATTCGCGCCATGATCGCAGCTCCTTGCTTATTTGAAGGACGCTGGGTAGCCCTGCTGGTGGTGAGTACTCGAACGGTGCGGCATTGGCGACCCGATGAAGTGCTGCTGCTGCAAGAAATCACTGCTCGTCTGTGGTCAATGATTAGCTATACACATGCCGTTGGTGAACTTCGTCAGAGCGAAGCAGAAATGCGTCATTTAGCGAATGCAATGCCGCAAATTGTTTGGATATCGGGCGCAGATGGAGCTTTAGAATTTGTCAACGATCGCTGGACAGAATACACCGGGTTAACCTTGGAGCAAAGCCGCAATCAAGCATTGATGGCACAAGTTATTCCTGGTGAAGATCAGGAACGTCTCACCGCTGATTTTACCCAAGCCCAGCAAACGCGATCGCCCTATCAATCGGAGTTTCGCTTAATTCAAGCTGACGGAAGTTTTCGCTACTTTCTCACCCGCGCTATACCTGTTCAAAACGAATCAAGTCAAGTTCAAAAATGGTACGGCACTTCAACTGATATTACCGAACTCAAACAACTCGAAGTCCAACGAAGTCAATTGTTGGCTCAAGAGCAAACGGCACGCGAAACCGCAGAAACAGCAAACCGCATTAAGGATGAATTTTTAGCGGTACTGTCTCACGAGTTGCGATCGCCCCTCAACCCAATTTTAGGCTGGTCGAAGCTGCTGCAAAGCCGCAAATTAGACGAAGCTAAAACTGTTCAAGCTCTAGCAACAATCGAACGTAATGCCAAGTTGCAATCAGAACTTATTGAAGATTTGCTAGATGTCTCTCGCATTTTGCAAGGCAAACTTAGCCTCAACGTTAGCTCGGTTAATTTAGCCGCGACGGTTCAAGCGGCGATCGAAACGGTGCGGTTAGCAGCCGAAGCCAAATTAATTAGGATAGAGACAAACCTCCTGGATTTTCCCATAAGACAGCCTGCCATAGGACAGCTTGCTATAGGACAGCCTGCTATAGAACAGCTTTCCACAAAAGATCCTGCGACAGTACAAGTATTAGGAGATTCGACGCGCTTGCAGCAAGTAGTGTGGAACCTCCTTTCTAATGCTGTCAAATTTACTCCCACAGGCGGGCGGGTGACAGTGCGGCTCGAACCCATAGCCGATCAGGTTCATATCATTGTTAAAGATACTGGAAAGGGCATTCCAGCTAATTTTTTGCCCTATGTGTTTGATTACTTTCGGCAAGAAGATGGTAAAACGACTCGTCAGTTTGGGGGGCTGGGATTAGGACTGGCGATCGTTCGTCATCTTGTTGAGCTACACGGCGGCATCGTTAAGGCAGACAGTCCGGGCGAAGGATTAGGAACTACATTTACTGTAAAACTGCCCTTAATGGACGTTCATTCTACCGTTACACTCGATCGCTTACCTGCTGAACCATCGCTTGATTTGCATGACGTTCAAGTTTTAGTAATCGACGATGAAACTGATTCCCGCGAGTTTGTGGCATTTGTGCTGGAGCAAGCAGGAGCAAGGGTTCTTACTGCCACAAGTGCCTCTGAAGGACTTGCAATGTTGACTCAATCAGTGTTGACTCAATCTTTGCCAGATGTAGTGTTGAGCGATATTGGAATGCCCGATATAGATGGGTATATGCTAATGCGTCAGATCAGATCTTTATCTCCAGAGCAGGGTGGACAAATTCCGGCGATCGCCCTCACTGCCTACGCTGGAGACTTTAATCAGCAGCAAGCACTGGCAGCAGGATTTCAGCAGCATATCTCTAAACCTGTGGAGCCAAATGATCTACTGATGGCGATCGCCAGTTTAATTAATGCTAGTTTAATTAACGAACCACCCCTAGGAAAAGCGCTATGAAAGCCGTCAGAATTCAAGAATATGGAAGTGCCAGCGTATTGGCGTATGAAGATGCGCCTATGCCCAGCATCACTGCTAACGAAGTTTTAGTACGAGTCATAGCTGCGTCAGTTAATCCGGTAGATTGGAAAATTAGAGAAGGCTATCTAAAGGAAATGTTGACCTATGAGATGCCTCTGACATTAGGTTGGGATGTTTCTGGTGTTGTTGAAGCTGTAGGTGCAGACGTATCTCGTTTTAAGGTGGGTGACGCTGTTTTTTCACGCCCAGATATTAAGCGCAACGGCACTTACGCCGAGTACGTGACCATCCGAGAAGATGAAATTGCGTACAAGCCCAAGACGATCTCTCACATTGAGGCGGCAGGTTTGCCTTTAGCGGGCATTACGGCGTGGGAAGTGCTTTTCACAATATCCCAACTTACCGCAGGACAAAAGGTATTAATTCATGCGGGTTCGGGTGGCGTAGGTTCCTTGGCAATTCAGTTAGCAAAGTCACAGGGGGCGTATGTCATTGCAACGACATCAGGGAAAAATCGAGCCTTCGTAGAATCGTTGGGTGCCGATGAAGTCATTGATTATCAAACGCAAAAGTTTGCGGAAGTTGTCAATGATTTAGATGTTGTTTTCGATACTATTGGCGGCGAAGTTCAAGAATCTTCCTGGTCTGTATTAAAACCTGGCGGTATCCTTGTTTCAATTATTAACCCTCCATCTGATGAAAAAGCGAAGTCACTTGGAGTTCGAGCTGCTTTTGTCTTCATCGAACCGAGTGCATCAATTCTTGAGAAGCTTGCTAATCTTGTAGATATCGGAAAGCTTCGTCCAATTATTGGGGCTGAGTTCGCTCTTCAAGATATTGCAAAGGCGCACGCCCTTAGTCAAGCTGGACGCACTGTAGGCAAGATTATTTTATACGTGGGGCAGCCCTAACATTTTGCTAGAAGGTGAGATAAGGGATAAACACTCATGATAAAGGTGTAGGAACGTAAAACTACGCCTTCCTACACCTTTAATTTAATGAGCGATCGCCGCTATGTAACAGTCTGAAAGCTATGCAACAATCTGAAAGTTAAGAGATTTTCGAATCAGAACATACCCGTGGGGCAGGCATCTTGCCTG